>NZ_JAEKFB010000028.1:0-37849 GCF_016650865.1 Pseudomonas sp. TH34 | reverse complement strand
CCGCCACAATCTATGGCTCGACCCTCAACTGCCGGCCGATGCCAGCGTCAACGTCGACTGGTACATCGACATCGCACGCCAGGCCGAGGCAGCGTTGTTCGACTTGATATTTATCGTCGACAGCCAGTTCATCACCCCGGGCTCGCCATCCCACTACCTGAATCGGCTGGAGCCGCTGACATTGTTGTCGGCACTGGCCGTGAGCACCCGGCATCTGGGCTTGGTCGGCACGCTGACCACCTCTTACAACTCGCCCTATAACGTTGCGCGGCGCCTGGCCTCACTCGACCTGATCAGCAAAGGCCGCGCTGGCTGGAATGTGGTCACCAGTGGCGACGCCGGTACCGCCGGCAACTACAGTCGCGACGAACATTATGACTACGACACCCGCTATGGCCGGGCAGCCGAACACGTCCAGGTGGTGCAGGGGCTGTGGAACTCCTATGAGGAAGAGGCTTTCGTGCGTGACCGCGCCACCGGCCAATTTCTCGACCCGAGCAAACTCCATAGCCTGAACCACAAAGGCGAGCACTTTTCGGTGGTCGGGCCGCTGAATATCCAGCGCTCATCCCAAGGCCAACCGGTGATCTTCCAGGCCGGCGATTCGGAACAAGGCCGCGACCTCGGCGCCGCCACCGCCGATGTGATCTTCACCCACGCGGCCAGCATCGAGCAGGGCCAGGCGTTCTACCGGGATATCAAGGGCAGGGCGGTGCAACATGGCCGTGATCCGGAGCAATTGCTGGTGATGCCCGGCGCCGAGATTTACGTGGGCGACACTGATGAGCATGCCCGTGAAATCGAACAGCACTACCATCAGGCCGATCACAGTTTTGAGCTGGCGCTGAAGGAGTTTGGGCGTAATTTTGGCTGGCATGATTTCAGCCAGTACGACCTGGATGCTCCGTTTCCGCAGGAAAGCCTGGAGGCTGCCCGCAGCAGTTTTTTCACGGCGGCCAAACGGATTGCTGACCAGGCCCGGGACAAAGGCTTTACGTTGCGCCAGGCGGTGGAGTTTGGACGGCAGTTGCGCCCGGGGGCGTTTGTCGGGTCGGCGGAGACCGTCGCGGGGAAAATGGCTGACTGGTTTGAAGCCCGTGCGGTGGATGGTTTTAACATCTACATCGGCCATCCGGAGCAGTTCAACCGATTCACCCAGGAGGTCATCCCGTTGTTGCAGGCGCGTGGCGTGTATCGCACGGCGTATGAAGGAACGACGCTGCGGGAAAGCCTGGGGTTGCAGATTCCGCGCTTTGCTTGCAACGGCGGTGTTTGACTCAAAAAGGGCGTTCAGATGAATAAACTGGTTGGCAGCGGAATTTTTTAGACATACTGAGGGTTCAAGCCACTCATTTGTCCCGAGACTTTCCTGATGCCATCCCAACCCGTACAAGGGTCGTTCAATCAGGACGACCGGTATCGACTGCTCGTCGACGCAGTAGTCGACTACGCCATCTACATGCTGGATACGAACGGGTTGATTCGTAGCTGGAACTCGGGGGCGAAGAAGATCAAGCAGTACGAACAGAGTGAAGTGCTGGGCAGGCATTTTTCGCTGTTTTACACCCCGGAAGATCTGGCCTCGGACTTGCCCGCCCGAGCGCTCAAAAGCGCCGAACAGTCAGGCCGCTTCGAGGGCGAAGGCTGGCGTATCAGGAAAGATGGCACGCGTCTGTGGGCGCTGGTCATTATCGACCCGATACGCGCCGACGATGGCACGCTGATTGGCTTCGCCAAAGTCACACGGGACTTGACCGAGCGCAAGGCTGCGGAGCAGGCCCTGCGTCAGAGCGAGCAGCAATTCAGCCTGCTGGTGCAAGGCGTTACCGACTACGCGCTCTATATGCTCGATCCCAACGGCGTGATCACCACCTGGAACGCCGGTGCCCAGCGCATCAAGGGATATGAACCGGCAGAAGTCATCGGCAAACACTACTCGCTGTTTTTCCAGCGTGAGGATGCAGACAACAAGGTCCCGCAGCGCGCCCTTGAAACGGTTATCCGGGAAGGCCGGTATGAAGGGCAGGGTTGGCGCCTGCGCAAAGACGGCACGGGATTCCTGGCCCATGTCGTTATCGATCCGATAAAGAATGAGCAGGGCGAGCTCGTGGGTTTCGCGAAAATCACCCGGGACGTTACCGAGAGCGTTCAGGCTCAACAGGAGATCAAGGAAACCCGGGAGGCGTTATTCCAGGCCCAGAAAATGGAGTCTCTGGGGCAGCTCACCGGCGGTATCGCCCATGACTTCAACAACCTCCTCATGGTGATTCTGGGGAGCCTCGAACTCGCCAAGAAGCGTGTCCCTCAGGACTCCAGAACCTACTCATTACTGAATAATGCCATCGCCGGCGCCCAGCGCGGTGCGACGCTGACTCAGCGGATGCTGGCCTTTGCCCGTCGCCAGGAGCTTGATCCGCAGCCAGTGGATGTGGGGGATCTGATCAGAAACATGTCAGACCTGCTGTCCCGCATGTTAGGCGCAGGCATCAGCGTCGACACACAGTTCCCACTGGTCCTGCGGCCTGTGCTGGTCGACATGAGCCAACTGGAAATGGCCGTCATGAACCTGGTGATCAACGCCCGGGACGCCATGGAAGGCCGGGGCAGGATTCTGATTTCGGCGAGGGAGGATTCGTTTCCCGGCAGGCCGGATGACTCGGAAAGGCTGATTTGCATCGCTGTCATCGACACCGGCCCCGGAATGAATGACGCGACCTTGCAGCGGGCCATGGAGCCGTTCTTCACCACCAAGGGCGCGGGAAAAGGCACGGGGCTCGGCCTTTCGATGGTTCATGGCCTGGCAGCACAGTCACAGGGCCACTTTGTGCTGAAGAGCAAGGAAGGAGAGGGCACAACCGCAGAACTTTGGTTACCGGTGGCGGTGATGGATACCACGCAGTCTGCGGCGGTGGCATCCACTGCAAACACGCCAGCTGCCTCCCATCAGCAAAGCCTCGAGATTCTGCTGGTAGACGACGACCCGCTGGTGCTGATCAGCACGGGAGCCATGCTTGAAGATCTGGGCCATCATGTTGTGGCGGCGGCAGACGGGCACGCTGCGTTGGCGTTCCTGGCGCAAGGCACGCGCTTTGACTTGGTCATTACGGACATGGCAATGCCGGATATGACGGGGATTGAGCTGGCCGGCAACATCGAGGCGCTGTACCCCAAGATTCCCATCATTCTTTCGTCTGGATTTGCAGAGATATCCCTGAACCTCAAAACCACACTGACGCGCTTGCCCAAGCCATTTGATCAATCGGCATTGGCGAAAGTGATCGCCGAAACCCTGCGCACCCGGATCGAAAAGCCGTGTTGAATGAGAGCACTGACCGCCCACTCTTTGTTTCCATGGACGGGCCCAAGGGCACCGGCAAGACCACACTGCTGGAAGCCGTTACGAAAGCACTGAGGGCTGACAACAAAAAGGTGATCCGGCTGTGCGAGAGAAAAAGCGATCCCTACCGAAGTGAAACAATGGTCCTCGTTAACCAACTCGCCAGAACGCCCAGCCGGGAGTTGGAGTGGGAGGTGTGTAAGCGCTTCGCCAACAGCCGTGCCTGGATTTCCCGACACGTGCTGACTCAACAGCCGACAGACAGCATTGTCTTGATTGACCGCTGGTACCCGTCGGATGCCGCATTTCGCCGGGGAGTCCCGTTGACAGATATCCTGCAGTTGAACAGTGATCGAAACGTGCAAGTGCCGGACCTGCATGTCGGGGTGGTCACCGACCCCGATATTTCATGGGCAAGGGCCGCTGCACGCCGGCGCGGGCTGAGCAGCACCGTGATCCACAGGCTGGAAGAACACATCGCCTGTACCCAGGCGTTCGAGCGAGCGGTTGCGGATCACGGCTGGGTGTTGTGCCGTAATGAAGGAACCATTGACGGCGCGACACAGCAGGTCATTTCCGAGATTTACAACGTCCTTGAATCATCCCGGTGTGATTGACCCCGCCTGCTCTTGATAGCCTTTGCGCAGTTTCTCCGCGATCAGCTTTTCCGCTTCGCGCACTGCGCGTTCGGGGCTGTCGAGGGACTTGATCAAGGTCTGGCCCTTGGTGCCGATGCGACCGAAGTTCACCACCACGTCCGCCTCCGTGACGCCGATACGCCAGAACTTGTTGGAGTTGCCTTCGCCAAAGGTGAACTCACGCATCGGGGTCTGTGCTTCAGGGGCTGGCGACGCCTCGACCTCGACGGTTTCGGGTTCCACTTCCTGTTCAGGTTCTGGCAGCGCAGGCGCCTCTTCACCCCGTAGCAGCGCTTCAATCTGACTCAGCACCTCTTCCGGGGCCCGCAGCCAGTCATGGCTGAGCACGTCGATAATCTTCCAGCCGAAACTGCGCAGCACGGTCGGGCGGAAGATATAACGCTCACGCACGTCAGTCGCGGCCGCCGTATCGCCGTCCAGCAACACGCCGAGGCTGAAGTGTTCACCGCTGGCGTCACTGATCGCCAGGTCGCAGCGGAACTGCGAACGACCGACGTATTCCTGCACCGTATGCCCGCGTTTACGCAACGCGGCGGCGAGGGCGCTGCGCAGGCTGTCCCTGGGCAGGCTGACCGCAAAGGATTGCTTGGCGCCCGGGTTGAGGTTGGCGAGGATGCCCTGGGAGCGCGGCGCGTCGCCGTTGGCGCTGGCCTGGGCGAATTGCAGGAACCCGCGCAGTGCAGCGGCACCGTCATTGTGGGTGTTGGTGATGGCATCCGCTTCGATGCTGGAGACGATCGCCATGCGCTTGCGCGCGCGGCTGAAGATCACGTTCAGGCGTTTTTCCCCGCCGCGCTGGTTGATGGGGCCGAAGTTCATCAGCATCTTGCCGTTCGGTCCTGGCGCGTAGCAGATGCTCAGGATGATCACGTCGCGTTCATCCCCCTGGACGTTCTCCAGGTTCTTGACGAACAGGCCGTTGAACTGCCCGGCGTCTTCACGCACATACTCTTGCTCAAGGCGCGTGGCAAAGGCCGAGTCACTGGCGGCCAAGTCCTCCAAGGCCTGCTCGATGGCCCCTTGCTGGGCTTCAGAGAAGGCCACGATGCCCAGGCTCAGGCCGGTCTCGCGCTGCAGCAGTTCACGCACCAGGTTGGCGATGTAGCGTGCTTCGGCCAGGTTGCTGCGGCTCAGGTAGACGCCATCGCTCATCTTCAGAAAGCTGATCGGGCTGTCGAGCAGCGTATCGGCACCCTGAATCACCGCCTGGGCATCCATGGAGTCCAGGGCCGCTTGGGCCGGGGCCGGGCGCTCGATACGCCGGTCGGGAATGGTGATCAACCGGCCTTCATAGAACGCCGCGTTGGAGAAGCTGATCAACGCTTCATGGCGGCTGCGGTAGTGCCAGGCCAACAGGGTTGCCGGCAAATTACGCGCGGCCTGGCTCAGCAGGCTGTCGGCGTCGAGGTTGATTGCGATCTGCTCGCCGTCCTCCATGGCAATCAGTTCGTTATCGTCCTGTTCGCCGGCGCTGGAGAAGAAGTTGGTGGGTGGCAATTGCATCTCGTCACCCACCACGATCACCTGTTGCGCACGACTCAAGGCCGGCACGGCTTCTTCGCTGGGGATCTGGCTGGCTTCGTCGAAAATCACCACGTCGAACAGGTCCGGGGTCAGCGGCAGCGTGTCGGACACCGACAGCGGGCTCATCAGCCAGATAGGCTTGAGGTCGTTGATCACGCGGCCACTGTCACCACTCGCCATTTCACGGATGGAGCGATAACGCATGGTCTTGCCCAGCTCGTGCTCCAGTTCACGGCGGCCCTTGGCATAGGCTTTCTTGAACTCACGGGCCTGGGCGTCCAGCTGAGTCACCGACATCGCCGATTGCTTCACGTGTTCCAGGAAACGCTGGTGCAGCGTGGCGCTGAGCACATGGGCGTTGTGTTTGAGCAGGCTGCTTTCAGCCTGGCTGACCTGCCGCGCGGCCAGGCTCAAGGCCGGGCCATCGAAGCGCGCCAGTTGCGGGTTGGCACGATACAGGCGGGTCAGGTTTTCCTGGGCAATCAACCCATCCAGCGCCTTTTGCGCCAAGGCGTGCTGTTGCACGGCCAACAGGCAGACGGGGTCGGCCTGGTGCAGCTCATTGAGCAGGGGCAGGGTGTCGGGCAGTTCCTCGAGTTCTTCACGCAGGTCGCGCAAGTATTCGGCCAACTCGCCCAGGCTCGGTGCCGGTTCAAACATGCAGTGCTGGGCAACCAGCTCGGCCAGGCGTGCAACCGGCTGGCGCAGGCTGGCTTCCTGGCGTACACCCGGCAGGGGGTTCGGGTTACCGCGCAGGCCTTCGACCCACTGGCGCAATAACGGTGATGTGCTCAGTTGCTGGAGCAGGGCTTGCAGGTTTTGCACGAACTGGTCGATGTCCTGGATGCAGTAGCGGCTTTGCAGGCGCTGCTGCTCGGCCTGCAACTCGGCGGTGGCGCGGTGTTCGCCGGCCAGGTTATCGAGCACGCTGCGGTAGCTGGGGCGCACCGCGTGCTGGCTGAAGTCGTAGCGCCGTTGCAACTCGCCGCGCAGCCGCCACCAGGCCGGTTGCAGCCAACGCAGCAACGAGCCCTCCAGGCGCTGCACCAGATCCTGTGCGGCCTGGGTGTCCTGGGGCGCGAGTTTGTCGCGCCAATGGCGGGTGGTTTCAGCGGCGTTGTGTTGTTGCACGGTCAGCGTTTGCAGCGCGGCTTGTTCGGCCTGCAACGCCTGGGAACCGGGTGAGCCCGGTTCCAGCAGGTCGAGGTGCGATGCCAGGTTGGCGCCGGTCAGTTGTTCGGCTGCCTGGGTCAGCACCCGCGCATCCGCCAGGCGGGTATCACTGGAGAGCAGGCTGGAGGATGACTCCAGAAACGGCTCGACGCTGTCCATCAACCCACCGGCTTCCTCCAGGAACGCCTTGAGCTGGCCATAGGCATGTTCGTGGGTAATGAGGCTTGAGGCCAGATGGCTGAAAGGGTGACGCGCAAAACTGTCGAGGCCGAAGCGCTCATTGATCGCCTGATACACGCGGCCAGTCAGTTCACTTTGCGCCTGCCAGTGACGCCATTCGGGCAAGCGTTCCAGGACTTCGGGCGGCAGCTTGGCAGCGACGGCCGGCAGGTCGATCAGATGCCGCACCAGTTCGCGCACCGAGCAGGCCAGGGTTTCCGGTACCTCGGTCATGGCCTGTTCAAAGCGCTCGATCAGACCCAACTGTTGGCCCAGCGTGGCCAGTGTGGCGCTGCGTCGGGCTTGCAACTGCGACGACTGGGCATCGCCGGCAATCCAGCGCTCATAGCATTCGCGCAGGTTGCCCACGAAGGCCTTTTTGTCGGTCTGGGAGTCGTGAATCAGACAGCACAACTCACCCAGTTCACTCTGTTGCAGGCGATGGAACACCACATCCAGTGCCGCGCGCTTTTCGCACACGAACAGCACCCGCAGGCCACGGCCAGCGTAGTCGGCGATCAGGTTGGTGATGGTCTGGGACTTGCCGGTACCCGGCGGCCCCTGAATGATGAAATTGCGCCCGGTGCGGGCCAGGCTAACGGCGGCATTCTGCGTCGCATCGCCGGCCACCACGTTCCATTGTTCCGGCAGCGGGATCGGGTCCGGGGCCTGGACTTCCACCTCCCGCGGCTCAATGGAGAACATCCGGTCAAACGCTTCGTTCTGCGCAGGCTCGTCGATCAACTGCGCGTAATCGCGCACCAGCGACATCTTGCGATAGTTGAAGTTGGCCAGGGTGACCTGGGTCAGGTCGATGTCCCAGGCGTAGCGATGCCCCTGATTCTCGGGCAAAGCGTAGGTGCTGTTTTCAGTGCTGCGGGCGACCATTTGTGGATGATGGTCGCGCAGCGAAGGTTTGCCACCTACCGCCAGGCGCAGCGGCAACACGCTGGGCAGGACTTTTTGCTGGAACAGTTGCAGGCCCAACGGGCGGTAGTCTTCGCGGTCGTAGCTGAAATCCGGCTTCACCAACGGCATAGCCGAGCGCTGACGGGCGCGGCGCCGCTGGAAGTGCTGCAGGTGCTGCACTGCCTTCTGGTGGATCAGCTCGATTTGCGGTTTGCTTTGCAGGCGCAACTCCACGCCGGGCTCGGTCAGCTTGATCTGGCGCGCAATATCCGCGTGGATTTCTTCAAGCGAGGTTTTTTGCAGGTCGACGGTTTCCGGCAACTGGATATCGTAGAGCTGGCGCAACTGATGACGCAGTACCGGGTTGAATTCGGCCTCGGTCTCATCGCACTGCAACATGAACTGGTCGCGCACACCTTTTTTGCGGCTCAGCTCCACCGGCAGCCACAGCAGCGGGGTGACGATGCGTTCTTCCGGCGTGTCCTTGAGGTTGTGCCAGCGCATGAACGCGACCACCAGGCGCAGGTTGCTGAAGCCGAACTCGGCACGATCGCGGCGGGTTTCCTGGATGATGCGTTCCAGGGACGCCTGCAGCCAGGTCTGGTCTTCAAACCGCAGCCATTGCTGCAGGCCAACCGGCTTGCCGCTCAACACCTGCTCGGAGAAACCACCGAAGGTAGGCTGCCAGGTGCACAGCGATTCAGGTCGGATGCTTTCGATCCGCATCACCAGCGGCACGCTGGCCACGGTCAGGTTGACGTTGGCCTGGGTCGGCCGGAAGTGCAGCAGGCGATTGCGCCGCGACAGGTCGAACAGCCGGTTGCGCAGGTGCTCCAGCACCACGGTGCGCCGCGACGCCGGGCCTTCGGCCTGGGCCAGCACACGCTCGACATCCAGGCTGGCCGGCTGCTCGCGCCAGGACTCCAGGCGCCGGGCCAGGGAACTGACATCGGTGGCGCGCTCATGCCGGTTGAGTTCGGTCATCTCGACGATCAGGTTGGCCAGCACCGGGTTGAGCCGGCTGTTGAGCTGAAACAGGTTGCGCCGGTGCCGGGCAAAGGTCTTTACGTCGTTGATATCGGCAAAGTCCAACCCGCAGGCCAGGCACGCCAGCAACTGCCCGAGCTGGAAAATATCGGTGATTTCGTCGTGATGCCCGAGACGATGCTCCCAGCTGTGCAAGTCCGTGAGGAACACCGGGTGGTCGATGGCCTGGTGCGGGTCTTCCTGCACGTGCAGGTCGGTAATGGCCACGCCACTTTCCGAATCCCGGGTCAGGCGTACCGTGCCGACGATATTCAGCGCCGACTCCGGATTGGGCTGCACTTGCTTGATCGCTTCCAGCGCCAGGCGCGGCGGCACACCTTCGGGGTTACGCAGTTGCAGGGTGCGCTCCGGCCCTTGCAGCACGTCGAGATAGCTGAGCTGGGCGACACGCCCCTGATCATGCAGTTGCGCCACCTGGCGCAGCAGCGGCAACGCCAGGAACACCACATCATCGATAGGCACGGCAGCGCCATCGTGGCTCTGCAGCAATTGAGTGAAGGTGACGGGTTGGGTTATTGGGTCCATGTGTCGACCTCCGCTTTGAGCGCGCGAACGATCGGGTCGAGCTCACGTTTGGGTAATTTGATATCGCGCTTGAGCACGTTGATAAAGTCGTCAGCGCTGCCGAGCTTCTTCGCGGTGCGCGCGGCATGCAGCAATGCTTCGTCGCGAAGGTCACGGTCCACCAGGCTCAAGTCGAGCATGATGAAGTGCAGGTATTCGTGGATGCTCGCGTCGATACGTTCGGCATTCAGCGTGGCAAGGTCCAGGGGCGTTTCATTGTCTTTCCAGTCAGGAAAGAAGCCACGCACCTGATTGAGCACAACGTCCGACTGCAACACCGAGGCGCCGATAAAGCTGGCGATAAAGCCGCGGGTGAGGGCGGTCAGCTCCACCTGGTCGGTCACATCCAGGCGACTGAGCGACAACGGCCCGCGCAATCGGCGGTGCATCCAGGCGTCCGTCTCCGGGAGCTGCCGCCACCAACTGTCTACCGCCTGGGAACGCAGAAACGCCTCCGGATGCGATACGCCCTGAGACAGCTGTGCATCCTTGCCATCCAGTTCACGGGCCTGCTGCAGATAGCTGGCCGCATCGACGCTGACAATCCCGGTGTGAATCTTCACCAGCGAGGTGATGGACGCTTCCGGCCCACTCGCCACCAGGGCCGCACCGCGGTCGGCGTAGATTTCGGTGTGCAGGCTATATAAACGTGCGGTCTGTTCCAGACTGGCTGGCGTATACACGTCAGCCATCGCGTGATTCAGAATGCGGTCGGCGGTGAGATAGTCCCCATCGTGCTCCGACCACAAACGGTAATGGGCCAGCTCATGCCCCAGCAACGCCAGCAACTCCTGGGCGTCGAGCCGTTCAAGAATCGGCCCGTAGAACACCACATGCACCTCACCGGCCAGGTAATACAGGCTCGCATTCATCACGCCGTCGCCGGCCTGGTAGAGCGTGGCGGGTGCCTGGATCTGCAAGCACTGCAACGCCGTCTCGCAAGCCTGATAGGCCTGCGGGTGAGTCTCGGGGCTCAGGCGATAGGTGTCTCGCAGCAATTGCGCACGGACGTCCTGGGCATGTTCCTGCTGAACACCCAGGGACGAGGCCCAGCTCCACACGGCAGGTTCACTGGTTTTCAGGTACTCAACCACCTGTTGGTGGTAAGGCAGTGGCGTCAGGCTGCTGATGTCCAGCGCGGGGGTACTCATCGTTCAAACGTCCTTGAGGATACGGCTCCATAAGCTGCGCCTGGGCTGGCATCCCGGTATCAGTGATAGGCAATAAACGCGGAGCATACCTAGGGGTTGGGGAAATTACTTGTGAAAGTACACAGCCCGTGTGCGCTGGCGTGTTCAAGCCGTTAACGGTGGGACCTTTGTGCATACGCGCAGAAAAAGATTGAATATTCACATCTATTGTTATTTAAATAACACCACAATAGCGTCACGACCTCCCTGGCCGTGCTCGCAACAAGATGGGATGACCCTGTGCATGACAAGTGAAGAACATTTGATGGAACAGGCAAAGCGTGCCGCCGAGAGCACGTACTCGCCTTACTCCCATTTCCCGGTCGGCGCAGCATTGCTGACTGCCGACGGTGAGGTGGTACAGGGTTGCAACGTGGAGAACATCTCTTACGGGCTGACCAATTGTGCCGAGCGTAGCGCGTTGTTCAGCGCCATCAGCCAGGGCCATGCGCCGGGCAGTTTCAAGGCGATGGCTGTTTATGCACCCAACGTTTCACTGATAAGCCCTTGCGGTGCCTGCCGCCAGGTGATGCTGGAGTTGATGGCCAAGGATGCGGTGGTGATTTGCCAGGGCAGTGACCCTGCCGCCACGCGTACCTGGACCCTGGCGCAATTGCTGCCGGGCGCCTTCGACGCTTTCTAATCCTGGGCAGGCCTTCGGGCCTGCGTCCGCTTGGTCCATTGTTGAGACGCCTGCATGATCAGTCTTGTCGGAATAGCGACCCTTATTCTCATTGCCATTGCTTTATCTCATCAACGACGCTCGATCAACTGGCGCACCGTCTCGGTAGCGTTTCTGATCCAGGTGTTGATCGGTGCTTTTGCGCTGTACGTGCCTTGGGGCCAGACGGTGCTGGCCTCGCTATCGGGGGCGGTGGCCTCGCTGCAGCTCTACGCGAACAAAGGCATCGAGTTTCTGTTTGGCGGCCTGAGTTCGCCGCACATGTTTGAAGTGTTCGGCAGCGGTGGGTTTGTATTCGCGATCCGGGTATTGCCGATGATCGTGTTCTTCGGCAGCTTTATCTCGGTGCTGTATTACATCGGCGTGATGGGCTGGATCATCCGGTTGGTGGGCGGTGCGCTGCGCCTGTTGCTGGGCACCAGCCGCATCGAGTCGATGGTGGTGACGTCGGCGATTTTCATTGGTCAGTCGGAAGTACCGCTGGTGGTACGGCCGTTCATTGCCAAGCTGACTCGCTCGGAGTTATTCGCGGTGATGGTCGGCGGGTTCGCGGCGGTGGCCGGCTCGGTGCTGTTGGGTTACGCCGGGCTGGGGGTGGAGCTCAAGTACCTGATCGCGGCGTGTTTCATGTCGGCGCCCGGTGCGCTGTTGATGGCGAAGCTGATGGAGCCGGAAACCGAATCAGCCCGCACCGAACAGGTGATCGAGGAACTGGGGCAGGCAGAGAATCGCCCCACCAATATCATCGATGCCGCCGCCGAAGGAGCCCAGGTTGGCTTGCGCCTGGCACTGTCCGTCGGTGCCATGCTGCTGGCGTTTATCGCGCTGATCGCCCTGTTCAACGGGCTACTGGGCTGGGCCGGCAACTGGTTTGGCTACCCGCAGTTGACCCTGCAACTGGTGCTCGGGCACGTGCTGGCGCCCATCGCTTTTCTGCTGGGGGTGCCGTGGCACGAGGCGGTCATGGCCGGCGGTTTTATCGGTGAAAAGCTGGTCCTCAACGAGTTCGTCGCCTATGCCGACCTGGCCAACTACCTGACCCCGGCCAAAGCCGCCGAGGCCGGTGTGCCGCTGTTGTCGGTCCACACCCAAGTGATCGTCACCTTCGCCCTGTGCGGCTTTGCCAATCTGTCCTCGATTGCCATTCAGCTGGGCGGCCTGACGGGTATCGCCCCGCAACGCCGCCAAGAACTGGCGCGGCTGGGCCTGCGGGCCATGATCGGCGGCACGCTTTCCAATCTGATGAGTGCGGCGATTGTCGGCTTTTTCATCTCGCTGTAAGGAGCACAGTATGTGGTTGCCACAAGAAGTGATTCGCCGTAAACGCGACGGGCACGCCCTGGCCGCAATGGACATTCAACGGTTTGTCGCCGGCATTGCCGACGGCAGCCTCAGCGATGGGCAGGTCGCGGCGTTCGCTATGGCGGTTTTTATCAAGGGTATGGATGTGACCGAGCGCATCGCCTTGACCGAAGCGATGCGCGACTCCGGCCAAGTATTGAGTTGGGATCTGCCGGGGCCGATCGTGGACAAGCATTCCACCGGCGGCGTCGGCGACATGATCAGCTTGCTGCTGGCACCTCTGCTGGCGGCCTGCGGCTGTTACGTGCCGATGATTTCCGGGCGTGGCCTGGGGCACACCGGCGGCACCCTGGACAAGCTCGAGAGCATCCCCGGTTACGACTGCCAACCCAGCCCTGAACGTTTGCGCACGGTGGTGGCCGAAGTCGGTTGCGCCATCATCGGCCAGACCGCCAACCTTGCACCCGCGGACAAACGTTTATATGTGATCCGCGATGTGACCGGGTCGGTCGAGTCGATTGATCTGATCACCGCATCGATCCTCGGCAAGAAACTCGCCGCCGGCCTCGACGTATTGATCATGGATGTAAAAACCGGCAACGGTGCATTTATGGCCGAGCCCGAACAGGCGCGCGAACTGGCCGCCAGCATCGTCGCCGTGGCCAACGGTGCCGGCGTCAACACCCGCGCCCTGATCACCGACATGAACCAGCCCCTGGCCCGCAGTGCCGGCAATGCCCTGGAGGTTGCCGAAGCCGTAGCACTGCTCAAGGGCGAGGTGCGCAGTGAACGCCTGTGGGCGGTGACCTTGGCCCTGGCTACCGAGGTACTGACGATGGCCGGCCTGGCGAGGGATGAGGCTCAGGCCCGTGATCAATTGCTTCAGGCCTGGCAGAGCGGGGCAGCCTTGCAGCGCTTCGAACAAATGGTCAGCGCCCTGGGTGGCCCGCAGGGCTTTGCTCACAACCCCGATGCGCATTTACCCAAGGCCGCCGTGTCGGTACCGGTGTGGGCCGAGGAGGAGGGCTGCGTCAGCGAGATCGACACCCGGGCGGTGGGCTTGGCGGTGGTGGCATTGGGCGGCGGGCGCAGCCATCCAGACGATGTGCTGGACCTGTCGGTCGGCTTCAGCGAGTTGGCCTTTGTCGGTGAACAGGTGAACGCGCAAAGGCCCTTGGGCTGGGTACACGCGCGCAATACAGAGCAGGCCGGGCAGGGCGCATCCGCCTTGCGCGCAGCCTATCGGTTAGGCGGTGAACGTCTGGCCGAACGTAACTTGATCCAGGAAATACTATGAGCAAGGCCATCGTTTTGGTGCTGGATTCGTTGGGCATCGGTGCCAGTGCCGACGCCGCCCTTTTTGGCGACTCGGGCGCTGACACCTTGCGCCATATCGCCGAGGCGTGCGCCCGTGGCGAAGCCGATGGGCCGTTGCGCCGGGGGCCGTTGTCCCTGCCGAATCTGGGACGCTTGGGATTGGGCGCTGCAGCGGCGGCCAGTGGCGACGGACCGTTGCCGGGCGACTGGGGCGACGCCGCACCGAGCGGTGCCTTCGGCCACGCACGGGAGCAATCGTCTGGCAAAGACACACCGTCCGGGCACTGGGAAATGATGGGCGTGCCGGTGTTGTTCGACTGGGGTTATTTCGAAAAGCCGGTCAACTCCTTTCCGCCACAGTTGCTGGCCGACCTGATTGAACGGGCAAGCTTGCCGGGCATTCTGGGCAACTGCCATGCCTCGGGTACCACGGTGCTGGACGAGTTGGGTGAGGCACACATCCGCAGCAAGCAGCCGATTTGCTACACCTCGGCCGACAGCGTGATGCAGATCGCGGCCCATGAAAGCCATTTCGGGCTCGAGGAGTTGTACCGGGTGTGTGAAATCGCGCGCACCTTGTGCGATGAATACACCGTTGGCAGGGTCATTGCCCGACCGTTCACCGGAGAACACACGGGTGAGTTTCGCCGCACCGGCAATCGCCGCGACTACACCGTGCCGCCGCCCTCGGCGACATTGCTTGATCATCTCTGCGACGCTGGCGGCACCGTGCATGCGGTGGGCAAGATCGGCGATATTTTCGCGCACCGCGGCATCAGTCGGTTGTACAAGGCCGACGGCAACGACGCGCTGTTCGATGCCACGCTCAAGGCTTACACGGAAGCGCCAGACAACAGCCTGGTGTTTGCCAATTTCGTCGACTTCGACATGCTCTACGGGCACCGCCGGGACCTGGCCGGGTATGCGGCCGCGCTGGAAGCGTTCGACCGCAGGTTGCCGGAGTTATTGGCGTTGATGGACCCGCAAACGTTACTGGTCATCAGCGCCGACCACGGTTGTGATCCTTCTCGTCCGGGCAGCGATCACACCCGCGAGCATGTGCCAGTATTGGCTTATGGTGCGGGTGTGGCGGCAGGCTGGTTGGGCGAGCGTGACAGCTTTGCCGATATTGGCCAGACGCTGGCGGCGCATTTGGGGTTGGGGCCGTTGGAGTGGGGAACCTCTTTCAGAAGGGGCCCATGACCAACACGCGTGTCTGGTCTGCGACGTTCTCAATCGCACGGGCTATCTGATGAATGAGCCATACCGCAAGCAGTATTTTTTACTCCTTAAACACGCCGAGGCTCGCCCTCGGCAATTTTGCGCATCAGGCTCAGATAGCGACTCGCTGCCAGCCCCAGGGGGCGGTTCTTTACCCAGATGATATCGACCCATAACCGCATCTGACTTGGCATGTAGTCAAACACCACCTCCGTCAATGCGCCCGAAGTGATCAGGGGTTGTACCAGCGGTTGTGGAAGATAAGCCCAGCCCAATCCTTGCTGCACCAGGTCCAGCGTTGCCAGATAGTTGTCGCTGTGCCAAATCCGCCGTGACAGCACAACACGTGGATCAGAGTCTGTAGGGCCTCCAGTCGCAACGATGATCTGCCGAACGTTGACCAGCTGCTCTTCACTCAAAGGGCGTTTCTTGCCGGCGGCCGCAGGATGATCAGGAGAGGCAACGGCTACCAACAATTGGCTCCCTGCTTCAAGAAACGTCTCCCGCTCGTCAAGCCCTGGTCGTTCAAATCCAAGTGCCAATTGCACACGCCCGTCATGGAGCATGCGCATCGCCTCCGGATGCGACGCGGAGCGAATCTCGATTTCAAGCGTGGGGAACTCGCTGGCGATAATGGACAGCGGACGATTCCATACGCCTGTTTGCAACTCCGGCGCCATCGCAAGGACCAAGCGCTCCTCCAACCCCTGATGAAGCTGGAGCGCATGGGCGTCCAGCAGGTTTAACTGGCTGGCAACCTGGCGTGCCTGGGGCTCCAGTGCTTTGGCGGCGGCCGTAGGAATGGCTTTGCGGGTTGACCGATCGAACAGCAATAAATCCAGCTCTGCTTCAAGCTGCGATACCGCCATGTTAATGGCCGAGGGTACCCGGCCCAATTTGCGTGCGGCGGCAGAAAAGGAGCCGCTGTCGACAACCGCAAGGAAAACTTTGAGTGACTCACTGGTAAAGGCCATAGCAGTTGTCAAATCTTCTGATAATGATCGTCTTTATTTATCAGATTTATTCGCCTAATTTCCACCCCTATTACCAATTAAGTACGTGGGGTACACCATGTTAAATACTGATTTGAGGGGGCAGGTGGCACTTGTCAGTGGTGCCGGGAGTGAAGCGGGTATTGGTATGGCGATCGCACGCAGGCCGGGTGCAGCGGGCGCAAGGGTGGGCATGAACATGGGCTTGCGCTTGAAGTCGCCAAGCAGGGGATTACCGTCAACAGCGTGGCCCCCGCGAAGCGGCGGCGGTTGCATTTCTGGCATCGCCTGACGCCAGTTACATCACGGGGGAAGTCCTCGTGGTGGATGGCGGGAACTGTCTGATCGAGAGCAAAGCCTCTCACGGCGATTATTAAGTTTGAATACGCTCCAGCGCGCTCAATCCACGATATTGGGCGGGGGGCTATAACCGAGGTTTATAAAAGCGCGATGTATCAAAGAACAGTTGAGTTCTTTGAGCGGTATCCGGCTGTCATTCAGCAACGAACTTTTAATTAATTTGGTAATTAACATAGGGTATTGATCATGTCGAAAAGTGGAATTAGTGAATCAGCGATTGCTGCTTTAACCGCTTCCGAGCGTGCCCGGTTTATAGAAAACAACCCAACTTCACTGGCGCTGGCCGAGCGCGCCAAGGCGAATCTGTTCAACGGTGTGCCCATGCACTGGATGAGCGACTGGTCGATGCCTTCGCCGCTCTTTGTCCAGCGTGCAAAAGGGGCGCGCTTCACCGACGTTGACGGGCATGAATACATAGACTTTTGCCTGGGCGACACCGGCACGATGTTTGGCCATTCACCTGATCCTATTGTCCGCGCCATAACCGAGCAGGCGAATAATGGCTTGACCACGATGCTGCCGGGCGAAGACGCGGTGATCTGCGGCGAATTGCTGGCTCAGCGATTCGAGCTGCCTTACTGGCAAGTGACCGCCAATGCGACTGACGCCAACCGGTATGTGCTGCGCTGGGCGCGCGCTATCACCCAGCGCAACGTCTTGCTGGTGTTCGATGGCTGCTACCACGGCACCGTGGATGACGTGATGGTGCGCTACCGCGATGGCAAAACAGTGCCCCGTTCAGGTCTTGTGGGCCAAGCCTACGACTTGAGCCAATACAGTCGATCCATCCCCTTCAACGATGTCGCCGCACTGGAGGCGGCGTTAGCCCAGGGCGATGTGTGCGCGCTGATGTGCGAGCCGGCAATGACGAACATTGGCATGGTCCTGCCGGATCCGGGGTTCATGCAAAAGTGCCGGGAGCTGACCCTTAAATATGGCAGCCTGTTGGTCATTGATGAGACCCACACTATTTCCACCGGCCTCGGTGGATGCACTCGCCAGTGGGATTTGAAACCCGACTTTTTCGTGGTGGGTAAACCCATTGCCGGTGGCGTGCCTTGCGCGGTGTTTGGCGTTAGCGAGCCAGTCGCCTCGGCCATGCGCGACGTCCAGAAGACCATCAGCGAGGAGAGCGGCGGGCATGGCCACAGTGGCATGGGAACGACGCTGTCCGCCAACGCACTGGCGATGCGTTGCATGCGCGTCAGTCTCGAAGAGGTCATGACGGAGTCTGCGTACGAGCACATGTTGCCCCTGGCCTCAAGGCTGGCCCAGGGATTTCGAGGGTTGTTCAAGCGGCACCAACTGAACTGGTCTGTCACAGAGTTGGGCGCGCGTTGTGAGTTTCAATTCTGTGCTACCTCGCCAAGAACAGGCGCGCAAGCCGAGGCGGCTTTTCATGACAGCCTTCAAATGGCGCTGCATCTTTATCTGATCAATCGCGGAATCCTGATCACGCCTTTTCACAACATGACCCTGTGCTGTCCGCAAACAAGTGATGCGGATATCGACAGGCTGATCGGTGAGTTGGATAACGCGCTTTCCACGCTGCTTGCCCTACCTGGAGCGCGGGTTATCCCTTCATAACTGCACGCCTGAAAACGCCATTGTTCTTAAATACTGTCCAGTCGTTTGAATGAGCGCCAAGAGGTTTGACATGCAATTTGCTGATAAAAAAGAGGCCGTAGATTATCTGGCCGCCCACCCTGAAGTACTGAGCATCGAGTTGTTTCTTATCGACGCAAACGGTGTTCCACGCGGCAAACTGTTGCATCGCAACGAACTATTGGCGATCTACGAAAGTGGTCGGCCGCTGCCAAGTTCCATTCTCGCCTTGACCGTGCAGGGTGAAGACGTAGAAGACACTGGCTTGGTCTGGGATGTCGCTGATGCCGATTGCTGGACCTACCCGTTAGCGGGAAGCCTGACCTTGCAACCTTGGCGCACTCATCCCACAGGCCAAGTGCAGGTAAGCATGCACCCGACCCAAGGCATTCCCGCCGCACCGGCCGACCCGCGGCACGTACTGGTGCATGCCATTGACCGGCTGAAAGCCGATGGATTCCACCCGGTAATGGCCGTTGAATTAGAGTTCTACCTGCTGGACCAACAACGCGATGCCAATGGTCGGCCGCAGCCAGCGTTGCAGACCAATGGCGTCCGCCCTCAGGCACCGCAGGTTTATGGCATTTACGAGTTGGAGCAGCTTCAACCTTTTCTTGATGACCTCTACGCTGCGTGCGCGCTACAGGGGCTGCCGGTACGTACGGCCATCTCCGAGTACGCTCCAGGCCAAGTCGAATTGACGCTGGAGCATCGTTTCGATGCGCTTCAGGCTATTGATGAAGGCGTACGTTACAAACGCCTGGTCAAAGGTGTAGCCAACAAACATGGACTACAAGCGTGCTTCATGGCCAAGCCGTTCAGCGACCAGGCCGGCAGCGGTATGCACCTGCACGTCAGCCTGGCCGACGAGGAGGGTAATAACCTGTATGCGAGCGAAGACCCACAGGGTACGCCACTGTTGCGTCACTCAATTGGCGGGATGATGGCGACCCTGTTTGACTCGCTGGCAATATTTTGCCCCCATGCCAATTCCTATCGCCGGTTCCAGACCGGTAGTTACGCGCCGTTGGCCAAAAGTTGGGGAGTAAACAATCGCACGGTGTCGTTCCGCGTCCCCGGAGGCCCCGCAATAAGTCGGCACATCGAACACCGCATTTGCGGGGCCGATGCCAACCCGTATCTTGCCGCTGCCGCATTACTTGCGGGCATTCACTACGGCATCACTCGTCAAAGCGATCCCGGCGCGGCGATTGAAGGAAATGGGTATGAACAGGCAACTGATTTCCTGCCTACTGACTGGCTAACAGCGTTGCAGGCCCTGCAAGATTCAGCTTGGGCACACGAGGCGCTGGGAGCCGAATTCCTTAAAGTGTATCTGGCGATCAAATGGCGCGAGTTCCGTAAATTCAACGCCGAAGTCGGGGAGCAGGACTGGCGCTGGTACCTCACGCACGCATAAGTGTCGGCCCGTCAGTATGACCTGATAATGGAGCGCTGACGGCACCGACTCAGCTGTATTTACGAACACATGGGACTGCGTACTGAGGGAAATCACGCCCGCGTCACCGCGTATCGCGGCTGGACGATCGCGAAGCTTTTTTGGAGGACTGGCTATTAACCCGCCTGGGCGTTGCTCCTAAGCTGGACTGACTGATTTTCAGCCAGCAACAGAAGGGTGTGAACATGAAAAAGCTGCACAAGAAAGTCGCTCTGGTGACCGGTGCCTCCAAAGGCATCGGCGCGGCGATTGCCAGGCAATTGGCCAAGGATGGCGCCACCGTGATCGTTAACTACGCCAGCAGTCGTGAGGATGCCGACCGCGTGGTCGAACAGATTCTGCAGACTGGCGCCAGGGCCTACGCAGTGCAGGCCGATGTTTCCAACAGCACTGACCTTAAGGCTCTGTTCAAAACCATTGTGCATGAGCATGGCCACCTCGACATCCTGGTCAACAATGCCGGCGTCTATTCGACCAACCCGTTGGCTGACATTACGCAGGAGGAGTTCCACCGCCAATTCAACCTCAACGTCCTGGGGCTGATTCAATGTACTCAGGCAGCGGTTGAGGTATTCAATTCGGCGGGTGGCAGCATCGTCAACATCAGTTCCAGCGTTACCTCGTTCACACCGGCCAACTCGACGGTGTACACCGCGTCCAAAGCGGCGGTCGATGCTATTACCCGTACCTTGGCCAATGAGTTAGGCCCCAGGAATATCCGTGTCAATTCGGTCAACCCAGGGTTGGTCGTCACCGAAGGCGTGCATGCCAGCGGCTTTTTCGAAGAGGCTTTCCGCCAGAAGATCGAAGCCATTACGCCGCTGGGCCGCATCGGTCAGCCCGAAGACATTGCACCCGCCGTCGCGTTCCTGGCGTCGCCGGATGCAAGCTGGATTACCGGTGAAACCCTGATAGTCGGCGGCGGCCTGCATTAAGCCTGGGCGGTGTGCTCGCGCACATAGTGACGGGGCGACTGCGACATGACGCGCTTGAACGCCGTGCTGAAGGCGCTCTCGGACTCATAGCCCAATGAAAACGCGATGGTGGAAATGGAGTCATCGGAGCTCTTCAGCCGGTCGCTGGCCAGCAACATGCGCCAGCGCGTCACGTACTCCATCGGTGCAGCACCGACCACCTGCTTGAAGCGCAATGCGAACGCCGAGCGCGACATGGTTGCCAGCTGCGCCAGTTCCAAGACACTCCAACGATGGGCCGGGTCAGCATGGATCGCGCTCAGGGCGACGCTGAGGTGACGGTCGGCCAAGCCGTAAAACCAACCGACGCCACTGCTGTCCAGGTTCGCCAGGTGGGTACGCAGCACCTCGACCAGCATCAGGTGCGCCAAGTGTTCGTTCATCAGTGAGCGGCCAGGGCGCTTCTGCTGCAGTTCCGAGGTGAACCGCTCCAGCGCCCAGCGCAGGATCGATGCCTGCGGTTCATTGGCCTGCACGTGGACCAATGAAGGCAGGCTGCTGAGCAACAACTGGGCGGGTACACCGCTGAAGTCAAAGCGGCCACCGACCAGCTGGATGTCGTCACCGCCGTAATGCAGGGCCAACTCGTCCGCCGCGAGCGTTCGAAAGTGTCCGTCGGAGTTCATCACCGCTTGGGACAAATCGCTGTAGAGCGAAAAAGGCATGCCGCGGGTCATGAGAAAACAATCGCCCTGGTGAAGGCGCTGCGGCTGCCGTTCGCCTTCCACATGCAACCAGCAACTGCCCTTGACCAGCGCCGTGAACTTGATGCCTTCGCGCTCAGGAAAGGTGAATGCCCAATCGCCGCCCAAGGAGAGTGTGGCGGAGTGGTAATTACGCACCCTCAACAATGAAAGGACGTCGGACAGAGGATCCATACATCACCTGGCTGGACGGAAAATAAAGTAATCAGCAGTTTATAACAGAGCTAATCCAGATCTTACGCCTAAATGGACCTGATGCCGACCTAACGCCCCCGGGGTAACAATTGGGGGTTATCGCCAGCGGCCAGTCCCCAACCTAGACTCGCAGCACGTTATTCACTCGATTATTGAGAGTTAAAACATGCGCTTACGAGACCTTGGCATCGCAATCGGTACAGGCACACCTGGGGTGTTCAACGGCATCACTGATGTGCCCGGTGTAAGGGTGGGTCATCACACACTCAATGCTGAAAGCCGCGATGGCTCGATACACACCGGTGTGACCATCATCGAGCCGCGGCCGATTGCGGCCCATTTGGCTCCGTGTTTTGCCGGCGTTCACGTACTGAACGGCAACGGTGACGCCACCGGCCTTGAATGGATTCGCGAAGCGGGTTTGCTGACCACGCCGATTGCCTACACCAACACTCACAGCGTCGGCGTGGTACGCGATGCGCTGGTGGCCGCAGAGCGCGACATGGGTAAGCAACACACCTACTGGTGCATGCCGGTGGTGCTGGAAACCTACGACGGCATCCTCAGCGATATCTGGGACCAACACGTCAGCGCCGAACATGTTCACGCCGCCCTGGCCGATGCCCGCAGCGGCCCGGTGCAGGAAGGTTGCGTCGGCGGCGGCACTGGCATGATCTGCCATGAGTTCAAAGGTGGTATTGGCACGTCATCGCGGGTTCTGAGCAGCGAGGAGGGCGGTTGGACCGTCGGTGCATTGGTGCAGGCCAACTATGGTGTGCGCGATGCATTACGTGTCGTGGGTTACCCCGTGGGCAGCGTGTTGAAGGACATACCTTCGCCCTACAGCGGCCCGGTGAATGTTGGCGTGCCCGGCATGGGTTCCATCGTGATCACGATCGCTACTGATGCGCCATTGCTGCCTCATCAGTGCACGCGCCTGGCCCAGCGCGCGAGTATCGGGTTGGCACGGGTCGGCGGCGGTACGGAAGACGACAGTGGGGATATCTTCATCGCGTTTTCAGTAGGCAACAGCGGCCTGCCGGTTGCCAATCTGGGCCATCCGGGCCCCGCGACGACGCCATTGAAAATGGTCAACAACGACTACATGACGGCCTTGTTCGTGGCCGCAGCGGATGCTGTGGAGGAGGCGATCCTCAACGCGATGTTGGCCGCCGACGACGTGCAAGGTCGCGGCAGAAAAGCACTGGCACTCAAGTCTGACCAGTTGTTGGCGGCGATGGCGAAAGTCGGTTGGGCACCTCAGCCTTGAAGGCCTAGTCCTGAGCCTGGAGAAACAACAGGAATAGCTCAGACTGGGACTTGATCCCCAGCTTATTGTACAGGTGCCGGCGGTGCACCTTCACGGTCTCGGCCGAGATCGCCAGCTTGCGCGCGATCTCTTTGTTCGAGCAGCCACTGAGCATCAATTGGGCAACCTCGGCTTCGCGGACCGACAGTGCGGAGCTGATTTGCGGCGTGGGTGACTGCAGACGCTCCTGCCAGTCCGCTGCCGGTTCCGGTGTGCTCTTGAGTTCCTGTTCAAACACACAACGCTGGCGCATCAAACCGGCCACCCACGGCTGGATCAGCCTCAATAAGGCGATCTGCTCCTGGCTGAAGCGGCAGTGGCTACCCAGTGACAGGCTCAGGGTCCGCTCAAGGTCCAGTTGCACGTTTATATGAATCTCGTCAGCCACGACGTTCAGGCGAAAGTAGCGTTGGTAATAGTCGGTCTGCTCGAAGCATTCCGGGGCGACATCATCCAGTTGGAACAGCCCGCTTTTCGGCGATTCCCGATTGGCCAGGTAAAAGGGATCGAGCAGGTAGAGCCCTTTGAGATAGTCCTGGAACAGC
Organism: Pseudomonas sp. TH34; assembly: GCF_016650865.1. Lineage (NCBI taxonomy): Bacteria > Pseudomonadati > Pseudomonadota > Gammaproteobacteria > Pseudomonadales > Pseudomonadaceae > Pseudomonas > Pseudomonas sp. TH34. The sequence continues at coordinate 14,562 of NZ_JAEKFB010000028.1, read as the reverse complement.
GAATCGCTGCTGCCATCTTCATTCTGGGATTCGGCGAGAACCTGAGGCCTGCCGTCGCTGAAGATCAGCACCACCCAGGTGTCCAGCGGCACATATCTGCCGAGCAAGCGCGCCATTGATCGCCAGAAGTGCGGGCGGTCCAGGGTCTCGATCAACCGGCCAATCGAGTCATGCCAAGCCACGTCCTGCAACGTCAGATTCATCTCACTACCCATTCGGGGGTACCCCATCGAAGTGATTTTTTGCCAGGTGGGTACAGCCCATACTCATTTCAGGCCTGAGTACACACGGTGTCAGCACGGCCTCAACTATACGCAAGGATCAGCCATGAACATTGAACTCATGCAGTTAGCCGGTCGTGATGGCGATACCGCCTATAACCTGAGGCGTACCTTGGAAGCCATCGCCCACTGCGACGCGGACACCGACCTGTTGGTGTTTCCTGAAACCCATTTGATGGGCTTCGTCGCCGGTGATCAGCTGGCAACGGTTGCAGAAACCCTCGAAGGCCCGACGCTGCAAGCCGTGCAACAGGCAGTACGCGAACGGGGTGTTTCGGTGGTCATCGGCCTGGTCGAGAACGATGCGGGCGTGTTCTACAACACTTCGGTACTGGTTACGCCTGATGGGCTCTCACTGGGTTACCGCAAGACACACCTGTGGCCCTCGGAGCGGGGCGACATCACTCCCGGCGACCGCTTCGGCACGGTGCTTTTCAAAGGTGTGCGTATCGGCATTCTGATTTGCTACGACATCGAACTGCCGGAAACCGCACGCGCACTCGCCCAACTGGGCGCAGAGTTGATCATCATCACCAACGGCAACATGGACCCTTACGGCCCGGTGCATCGCACCGCGATCATGGCCCGAGCCCAGGAAAACCAAGTGTTCAGCGTGATGGTCAATCGCGTGGGGCAGGGCGATGACGGCCTGGTGTTTGCCGGCGGCAGCGCTGTGGCCGACCCGTTTGGCCGTGTGCTGTTCGAAGCCGGGCGCGAGGAAACACGGCAAATGATCAGCCTTGACCTGACCCAAGTCCAAGCCGCCCGCGCGGATTATCACTACCTCAATGACCGCCGCCTGACGCTCCCCGGTGAGACCGTGGAACACGCCGACGGGCGCCGTGAATGGCTGATTCGCTGATCTCGCTTTACCCCTCATAACAATAATCGGGAGTTCTCATGATCGTCATTCGATGCATGCAATGGAGTCTGGCTGCGGTCTTCAGCAGCCTGGTGCTTTGCGCTCAAGCCGCAGAACCGAAAGTCAATATCTACAACTGGTACGACTTTATTGCCCCGGACACGCTGAAGAACTTCCAGGCGCAGACCGGTACCCAGGCCGCGTATGACGTGTTCGATAACAGCGAGGTCATGCAGAGCAAACTCATGGCCGGGCGCAGTGGTTATGACGTGGTGGTGGCCACCGGCGACCTGTTGCCGAACCTCATCAAGGCCGGTGTGCTCAAGGAATTGGATCGCGCGCAACTGAGCAATCTGTCTCACCTTGATCCGGATATTCTGGCGAAGGTGCAAACCAACGACCCGGGTAATCGCTACGCCGTGCCTTACTTGTGGGGCACCACGGGAATTGGCTATGACGTCGATAAAGTCCGGGCGATCCTGGGCAGCGATGCAACGGTCAACTCGTGGGATTTGATTTTCAAGGAGGAAAACCTCGCCAAATTGGGTGAATGCGGCGTGGCTATGCTGGATGCGCCAGGCGAGATCATCCCCATCGCCTTGCATTACCTGGGCTTGCCCTATAACAGCCAAAATCCTGATGACTATTTAAAAGCCCAGGCGTTGCTGCTGAAGCTGCGCCCGCATATTCGCTACTTCGATTCTTCACGGTTTATTACGGACTTGGCCAACGGCAATATCTGCGCCGTAGTGGGATGGGCCGGCGGCGTAATGGACGCTAAGAAAGCTGCCGACGCCGCCGGCAATGGCAGGAACATTCAGTACAGCATCCCCAAGGAAGGCGCGCCGGTCTGGGTCGAAAGCCTGGTGTTGCTCAGCGATGCGCCGAACCCTCAGCAAGGGCTCGCATTTATCGACTATATGCTGCGCCCGGAAGTGATTGCGCAGTCCTCCAACTATCTCAGTTACGCCAACGCCAACAAGGATGCCCGGAGCCTGGTTGATGAAAAGGTCAGGGACAATCCCGGTGTCTATCCTTCGAAAGCGGTGCTGGATACGCTGTTTCCTTTAGAGCCGTTGCCGCTGAAGTTGGAGCGGGTGCGCACGCGGATCTGGAGTAAGGTCAAAAGTGGTACTTGAGGCAGCGGCAAGGTGAAGTGCAAGGACACGGAGGTTGAAGAAAAACCCTTGCGACATTGTAAAATAGAAACTTTAAAAATTTGAAACTTTCTATTCAAGGCTTTTCGCTTCCTGATAACTTCAAATTATATTGATTTTGAAAGCAAATAACAATAAAGGCCACGCCTTTGGTGGCTATTTTCGTGCCTAGTGTCTCGCGACGCAATAACCTTTGATATCTTTATTTCAAAAAGGTATAGCGACGAATGGTCTCTCGCCCATAATTCCACTGCAATATTGAAACTCCGGAGTGCATGTATAATTTTGAAACATTGTAAGCGCATGATTTATCATACAAAAGCTGAGAGCTAGAGCATGGACCCACTTTCTCACCCTTCAAGACCGGCAGGCGCTCCAGAGTTTGTCGTATTCAGCCATAAGCAAAACGAAAAAGTCAGCTTGTTCTGCCGTCCTACGCTGTGGCGTTTTGCCGAGGTAGAGTTTGACCCCTGGGTGAAAGAAGTGAGTGTCAACCAACGCTTCATCGAACTCGACGGAGGAAGGGTTCCAGTGGCGCTCGCTTTCGAAAATAGGCACGCTTCAGTCATTGTATTCTCCAAATTACACTTGGGGACTTGCACACCGGCTCAGGTTCAAAAGTATGCCGATGACAACGGCTTCCTCTGCGAAGTTTTGGATTTTCATTTTTTGAAATCTAATCACGCACGTTACGAAAACTATCTGCTGATGCTTTCCTACATTAATAAACACAGGGAGTCACTTACCGAGCGAAATTTACGGGGCGTTATCAAGTGTATCCCACGCCAGGAATTATCGCTGAATACAGCCGTGCAGGCGGCTGAGCAGGAGTTTTCCGAGAAAGGCGCAGCGCTGGTTTTTGAACTAATCAGACGGGGATATTTGATCGTCAAGAATTTGAGTTCGATCAAATTAAGTGGTGCCTCCCAGTTGAGCTATGGAGACGCCCCGCATGAGTGAACAACGGTTTTCCAGGTCAGAGCGCGTACGCGAAGGGCATGATTGTGACCGGTGGCGTTCGATTGACTTAACGACTTTGCCGGACAGCATTCGCGGCGCAACAGAAAATCGTATCAACGCGATCCGGGCCTTCCTAAAGGAGGGTGCCTCGCTTGAGGAAATTCAAGAAAAATACGGTATATCCCGTTCGACACTCTATCGAGCGATAGAGAAATGCGAAACGCTTGACAAAAACGGAAGTCCGGCTGGCTGGGTAGCCGCAATTCCCTATAAGCGAAGTGGTGAAAAAAAATATAATCGGACAGCTCCACCCGACTTATCATCTAGTCAAGGATATTCCGGGATCTTTACTCAATTCGTTGAAAAAAACCAAGATCTGGCGGACTGGTTAAGAGCGCAGGCTCGTAATTATAAACCCAGAAAATCGGGCGGAGACTATTTTATAGCGATTCACAAAAAGTTCGTTCGCAAGTGCGTTGAGTGTGGAATACCCGAAGATCAATATCCACTGAATCAAAAATCCAAAGGTATTAGTAGCCTCAGAAAATGGTTGCAAGAAAAACATCGGGAGTTGCGGGCTGAACGGGAGTTAACATCGTTTGAAGCCAATGAGGACGCCAGAGATATCGACCCCTCTGATATTTTAGAACAGGTGGAGGCTGACGGGCACAAGCTGGACATTCGACTGGTTATTCGTGAGACGGACGCTTACGGAGAACCGGTGGAATATGAAATTCTCAGGGTCTGGCTTGTTTGCCTGATTGAGAAGTTTTCACGGTGTGCGCTGGGCTATTCATTGGCATTAGGGCACAACTATGACCAAGTGGATCTGCTTACGGCAATCTACCGCGCGCTGAGTCCGCACACGCGCCCGCAGATATGTATACCCAATACCCGTTATCGCGGTGAAGGGGGCTTCCCCTCAGAAACTGCCGGGGCGTGGCAAACCTGGTCCACATTGAAACTGGACAACGCATGGGCTCATAAGGCGAAGCATGTGATTGAGGTCTTAACGGACAGGTTGGGTTGTGTGGTGGAATTTGGCAGGCCGCACACCCCAAATGACCGTCCCATCGTAGAGCGCTTTTTTCTCTACTTGGTACAAAATTTTTCTCATAGAGTAATCGGCACCACGGGCAGCGAATCCCAAGATGAGATAAAGACTCGCTTATCGCCAAAGTCAAAAAAACCGCTAAAGTTGTTACTGACTCTCGATGAGTTGGAGAGCGCACTAGATATTGTGATCTCTGATTATAACGGCCGACCACATTCGGCAATTCAGGGCCACACGCCTCTGGATCTTTACCTGTTGCGTTTGGGCGCCAGAGCGCTGCCACCGAACACGCTACCTATCCGCTTTCAGCATGAAGCGGCCTTTACGAAAGTTCGTGAGGTCAAGACGGTGAAGACCAATGCAAAGTATGGGGGCGCCTTCATCAATTTCGCCTACCAAAAGTATCGAAACGCGGACGTTCTGCGCAGTAATTCAGCGGGGCAGAAAATGATCATTGAGTATTCGCGCAGAGATGTCTCTTCGATCAACGTGCTAGATGAGTTCGGGGAGTTCATTGGTGTGCTTACACCGTCACCGCCTTACTCCACAACGGCGCACAGCTACAAATTGCAAACGGAGATTTCAAAGGCCGTAAAGGATGGGCAGTTTCGCTTTTCGGATAATGAATCATTCATCGAAGCGGTCCGAAGGTTCCAGTTGAAAGGCAACAAAATAACCCGAGAGAGCGCTACGAATCTCTACAAAAATACGGGGTCGGTCTCCTCAGTTCCACCATCCGACGAAGTTGCGCTGCCAGTGGAGTCTGTACCGCCAAACGATCGAGTTAAGCTCCTTAAAGTGTTCACTTTTTAACTACGAGGCTGCAAATGGACATCCAGGATACCCGGCCTATCGAAGTTGAGCTCCACCCCGTTTGTAATCAGCGCTACTTAATACCCACTTTTTCAATCGGTGAGACCTACGCATTGGTGCTGAAGGCTATCCGGCGCAGAGACTCAGGTTTAGTTATCTGGGGGCATACTCGTTACGGTAAGACTTGGGCGATGCTTTATTGCCAGCAATGCCTGGTACAGGATTTTCCGGATTTTCCAGTGGTTATTTACAATGCAAAGCGGGAGGTGTCCGCGACAAAAGGTAATTTTTCCAATTCACTGCTGGAAGTGGTCGGGCACAAGCAATGGAATGACAACGTTAGTATCTCGAACAAACACCACCGGCTTGTGAATTTTATGGAGCAAGCCGCGCTTAAGGATTCACGGCAAGTCTTTATTCTCTTTATGGATGAAGCTCAACGACTTCAGCAGCAACACTTCGACTGGATCAAAGATATCTACAATGATCTGAGGCTGAAAGGCGTGATTCTGCTGCCAATCCTGGTCGGGCAACAGCAGTTGCTGGATCAGAAAAAGCATTCCTCAGGGCCGGTGTGGAAGGTGAAGCCATCGTCAATCGATTCATGCTTTACGAGCATCCTTTCCGCGGCATACGTGAGAAAGAAGATTTTGCGACCTGCCTTGGTTTTTTTGACAGCACCCCCTATCCGGCCAACTCCTCCTGGACGTTCACCAAATTCTTTGTGCCGCAAGCCTATGCCAATGGGTTTCGGCTAGCGCATGTCAAAGACATCTTGTGGGATGCCTTTTGTGATGCCTATCAGGAGTTGAAGCTGAAAAGTAAGATGGAGATTCCCATGCAGTATTTCAGCAAGACCATAGAGATTATCTTGCGCGACAGTGTAGATCTGGATCAGCCGGGGTATACCATCACCAAAGAGTTCAGCTTGCGGTCTATCCGTGAGTCATGGTTTTTAGCCGCAACGCTCAATACTAAAGCTGCTGACCAGAACGCCTAATGATAATTGTCCCTGATATGAAGACGCTGAGCGTTGTGCCTCGGTACTGCCCGGTAGCTCCTCAGTACATAGTCTACGAATCTGCCTATTCTATTCTCAGTCGGTTTTCGCTCTACAACGTCATCCGAGGCGATACTCTAGTTAGGATCTTCGCCCCGCCAAAGGATCCGGCGGGCGGTAAGCGTAGCCGATGGCTAAACCTTGCTCATAGCGCTTCCGTTAATCCGGCGGCGCTTCAAGAGTGCTTTGCCCTAGATGGCGCTCAACGAAACTCCCTTTTTTTAGTCCCGTCGGCACTAACATTCAGTGATTGCGTCGCCACCACGTTAAGAGTGTGCCAGGTATGTCTGGCGCGTGGTGTGCATTATTCCCTCTTCCAGTACCTACTGATTCAGCAGTGTCCGATCCATCAAGTGGAGTTGACCCAGGCCTGTCGGACCTGCGGTGGGGCCATGGATTATTCACTGAACAGCGGGTTGTTCCATATGCCATACGGTTGCCATCATTGCGGTCGACTCTTGCGGCGCAAAGGAAGCAGTGGTGGATGGTCGTACTTGAATAAATCTGGGCTTGATCGTTTGACTTTAGCGCATCGAATCTTTGATCGTGGCAGGGACCGGAAGATCTATTTTGATATCAGTCAGCCCACCAATGTCTATTTCGATAATGCTGTGCAATTTTCCTCTGCCACCCAGGATTTCGCATTACATCAACGTGCGCTCTTCTTAGAAGTTCAGTGCAGCATTGCAGCAGGGCAGGGCAGGCCTGACGCCTGCTTTTACAGGACAATGAATATCGGCCGTCGCGTACCGGTTGAGGAGACGCTGAACGATGAGGCTGTCACCGCGCTTGTTTCAACGTTGAAATGTATCTTCCGGCAGATGAGGAAACGCTTTTTGCCTGGCATTAGGTTGAGCCACCAGCTGTTGGCTGGAATGTGGAGAAGCATTGAGGGGAGTGAAATCCCTAGACGAGGGTATCACTTGGTCGGCTATCTTGACTGGCTATGCTTTTGGTATGGCGTGCAGGCGCCAGCGGACTTGTGCTCGAAAGCGAGGCTATGCGTCATCGGGAAACTCAGAGCATGGCTTGACTCCAAGCGGATTCACGAAGTATTTACGCTATTAAAAGGAAGGCGCGAAAAGCAATGGCTGATATTGAAAATACTGGCTCATGAGGTCATCTATTTTATGGTCAGGCAATTGCAAACGTTATCCGCAGCTGCGCCCAGTGACTGTGCGACCCAATCAAGCCACGTAACCTATCACCGTACAATCCGCCCTGCTGCATGGGCTGTGGTTGTGCTGGCTAATGACGTAACTTGTACATTTCATTTTTCTGCTCGTTCCGCTTCAACTGAACTGAGTCGGTCGGGTATGAGTGCTGCAGAGCAGAAGGAGACGGTTGCGTCGCTGTCACGTTAGCCAATGCTGCGTAAGGTGATTAGCGCTCACGCCGACCCACTCCGGTTATGTTTTCATTACCCTCTTCGGAAATGAACACCCGACCGGTGCGAAGGCTGGAATTCTCCAGCGCGTTAGGTATGCCGAAGGCGTCTGCACCTTCCGATGCGGCCAAAGCCATTCTGGCGTTACGAATCGCGTCGTCCCAATCTACGTAGAAATAATGGTCGTCCAATGCTGTTGACGCTGCCTGCGGCAGCCCAGTCTCAACATCAAGCGAAAACTGGAGATTGACTACCTTTTTACGTTTTTCATCGAGTGATCTTACGACCGTGAGCTCACTGACAAAATCTTCCGGAAAGGGATCTGCGCTTGGACAGTAAAGGTCGATAGCTGGAGCGCAGTTCACGCTTGTCACCATGAGCGCAAAGCGGTAGCGGCGCTCCAATACGACGTCTATCGCATGTGCGTCCATCGCGAACTCGACCTGAGCATCCCCCATGCTGAACAAGTGATGATGCTTACCGTGGTACTCTACCAAGTGATGATGCCGACCTAACAACACCTGCAGTAGCATTGCAGTACCCTCCGTCAGGCGGGCCTTTTTATCGTTGCCGAATTGGAAGTGCCAATCATCGACGGATTCAAAAATCAGATCAGCACATTGTGTTCTCGCGAGGTCGGAGGTGGTGCATCCCGTTTCGTGCATCAGGCCAATCATCGCGAGATCTCTCACCCAGTGGTCCAAGCCCCGGCATGTATCGCCTACCAGTTCCAGGTATTCTACTGAGTGCAGTTTTGCCTGCGCCGTGAGCTCTGTGGTGTGGGCAAAGGACTTGGCTTGACGGTAGAGCTTTTTCATCTGGCAACGCAGGGGGTCCAGATTTTTGCCGAAGCGGTGTTCCTGCCAGTTCATGGCGGCGGCTATTCTAGAGGCGGCCTGGCGATTGCTCAGTCGACCCAAGCCCTTCAGTTCACGATTGATGAGCAAATCATCAACGTATAATGGCAGGTAGTAATTCCTAGGTTCTGTCGGCTCTGCCGGGCCTGGGTACAAACTGATATGTGAAAGATAAAAATAAACATATGCCTCCAATGGCAGAAGGCTATCACTGAGCGATTTGTACCGAGTGTGGCGCAACCATAAGTCGAAATGCTGAAGATAGCGCGCCACCTTACGCTGCCTGCGCATTGGTACGGTATGCAGCACAAAATCGGAGATATCCTGACCCAGACTGGGAATGAAGTAGAGTGTTTGCATTGGCGTCATGGGCTGTCCCGCTGGCAATCATCAACGACGGATCGTGGATTAAGCTTTAAGTCGCGCAAGTTCGCGCCTATCTGATCAAGCGAAGCGTCTTGATGCAGGGGCTCCTGGAGCAGGGCGCTGATTATCGGGCATGTTCACTGGCCTGTTGTCGCGGCCTAGGAGTAACCCCCCTTTGCATCCACAGCCTGGAATGGCATTCCAGGCTCTGCTGCCCCTACACACAACTCAGGGGTGACATCCAGCAAAGCCACGACGCGGGCCGCGCTGGTTCTTGAGTGCGCTGGCGCTCATGGTAGGCCTTTCTTCGCCGCACCTGACGGAGCTCAACTTCCAGGTTAGCAAACTCAGTGGCGACCATTGACTGGAATTGGTCGCGCAACGTGCAAGCGGCCCGCTTGTCACGTCATCTCCAAGTGATGAGCAACAGTGCATCGGTACATTCGTCCGCTACGCCTGTTCGTTCTTAATACGCTTTGACGGGCGGGTGCCGTCAGGCTGAGAATCCGTTTCGCGCTTCTCCTTGGCGCGTCGACTCTCCCGGAGGTGAGGTTGTCGACAGGACGCCTCGCCCGCAGGCCAGCGCCGCGCAGCCCGTGACCGGACAACGGTCCAGCGGGAGCCGCTGCGGACCCAACGCGAGGGGCTCCGCGCTGTTCCGCAGGGCCTGCGCCATTTGTCTGGCTGGGTGATCGCAGCCGATCAAAGGGTCTTGAGCGGCCATCAGGTTCCTGCTCTCCGGTGGAGGTCGACCCTTTGCAACCTTCGCACGGCGCGGTTGGGTGATGCTAGTAGGGGGCTTGAGGGGTGAAGCGGACGCGGCTTAACAAGGCGCGGGGCGAACAGCAGGCAGGGCGTTGGCTGATCGCCGCCGGCGCGCTTGCAAGCCCTCGCATGGTCACCCCGTGCCGGATCCTTGGCTAGCGGGAACCGCTTGTCGGAACCCACTCCGATCTGGCATTGTCGACGCGCTGACCTTTTTCGCTCACAGCCCCCGAACAGTGCGGCTGGGCAACTCAGTGGTAAGGCTTTTCGCCGAAGCGGGCGACTGATTCGGACATATGAGCACTTCACCCAGTTATGGAGACAAGCGACAATGGATGTGTCGACTCAGCTGCAGCCCTCAGGAAGCGTTTCTCTATGACTGCCAAATTTACCTGGACCAACCCTTCGGTGCTCAGCTTTGCCGAGGGTGAAGATCCTGTCATAGCGATGGAAAGTCGCGCCCGCCAACTGGTCCTTCAGGCAATGGACGATGGTTGGGGCGGCCCCCCCTTTGACCCTCTCGCGCTTGCCACTTTGCTCAATATCCGCACGGAAGCTCGCGGAGATATTCCCGACGCCCGTCTGCGCCCACTCGACAGTGGTCACCTGGTGCTGGAGTACAATCCCATGCGTCCTCGCGGCCGGCTGAGATTCTCCATCGCCCACGAAGTCGCTCACTCGTTGTTTGCCGACTGCAGTGAAGAAGTCCGCCACCGTAACGGCGACACGGCGAGTCGGCGAGACAACTGGCAGCTTGAAGTGCTGTGCAATATCGGCGCCGCCGAACTGCTGATGCCATTGGGAAGTTTTCCCCAGTTGGCGGACAGTGTCCCGACCATCCGCCAAGTTGCAGAGATCAGAAAAACCTTCGATGTATCGGTCGAGGCGTGCCTTATACGAAGCATTAAGCTCGCAACATCGCCCAGTGCGGCGTTTTGCGCCTCTTTCCATCCGGAGGATAATGCCTATCGAGTTGATTACGTCATTCCGGCCCCGGGCTGGAGTTGCCCGATCAGGCCCGGGCAATCTTTTGCCGACGAAGGCGTCGTCTCTGAAGCCAGTGCAATCGGGTTCACGTCGATTGGCGACGAAGAGCTGCAGGGCAATAGTTACCGAATCGAATGCATGGGCCTCGCTCCCTACCCTGGAAGCCTGGTCCCACGAGTCGTCGGTATTCTTCGTCCCAATCAAGACACCGAGTTCAATCATCCGTCGTTAAGTGAAGTGGTAGGGGATGTCCTGTCACCACACGGCAGCGGCCCGAGGCTTATCGCCCATGTGGTGCCTAACACTCCAGCACAATGGGGCGGACGTGGGTTTGCGCACCAGGTAAAAAAACAGTTCCCTAACGTCTGGAACCAATACAAATTAGAAACCGTGGCCGCAGACCGCATTCCTGCACTTGGCCAAGTTTACATTGGGGCACATCGTAATGGGATCAGCTTTGCGCACATGGTGGCGCAGAAAGGTTACGGCGCGATAAAAGGCCAGCGTCTGAGCTATGCCGCCTTCGCCGCCTGTCTGTCCCAAGTGCGAGAAAAAGCCCTTGAGATTGGTGCCTCTGTCCATATGCCCAGAGTCGGGACAGGGCACGGGGGGCAAACTGGGAGGTGATTAAAGAGCTCATCACTGAAGAGTTGGTTGACAAGGGCGTTCGAACAACTGTTTATCAACTGCCTGCCCAAGCCTAAGCGCTTGAGCCTACCGTCAAGGAAGTCGGATGAAACCCAAAGCCATCGTTTTATCTGGCCGTGTCGGCGCCGGGAAAACTACGTTAGCTCAGCTCTTGGTGGCGAAGGCGGGGGCAAAACTGATCAAGACGAAAGACTTGATTAAAGACGCTATCCCGAGCACGGGCACCTCTCGCAGAGCTCGCCATAATGCGGGCCTAAGGCTTGACCGGATGACCAACGGTGGCTGGCTCGCCAATACGCTCAGCTCACGTTTGATCAACGACAAAGACCTGACCCTGGTGGTTGTCGATGCGGTCAGGTCGGCTGAGCAAATCAAGTTTCTACGGCACAGCGGCTGGTTGGTGACCCACGTTCATCTGCAGGCCAGTGAGCACGTACTTGCCAAACGCTATGAGCAACGTGGTAGCGCCGCAGAGACGGCTGACTATGACGAAGTGGCTGGTTTTTCAACCGAGCGTCACTCTAACGCCTTGGCGAAAATCGCAGACGTGGTGATTGACAGTGATCGCTGTAATCGTGACGACGTCTACGCGCGAGTGATCGCTCGACTGGAAAACCGTCCCATCATTGCGCTGCCCATGGTCGATGTGTTGGTGGGTGGGCAATACGGGAGCGAGGGCAAAGGGAACATTGCCCACTATCTGGCCCCTGAGTACGACGTGCTCGTCCGCGTCGGCGGTCCCAATGCTGGGCACAAGGTTTATCGGATTGACGACCAGCCCTACACCTTCCGGCAGTTGCCCTCCGGCGCGTTGGGCAATAAAGACGCCACCCTAGTCATCGGCGCCGGCGCCGTGATCAGTTTGGACGTGCTGCTGCGAGAAATAACCGAGCTGGCACTCACCTTTGACAAGGTGATCATTGATCCACAAGCGATGATTATCGACCAGGCGGACATTGTGTGGGAGGAGCGGGTTCTTAAGACGGCGATTGGCTCGACGGCTCAAGGGATTGGGAGTGCCACGGCCAGGAAAATCCTGGAGAGGGTCCCCGATTCGAAAGTTCGCCTGGCTAAAGATATTCCCCACCTCAAGCATTACATCCGAGACTCCGTGGAGTTTTTTGCAACCTGCCTCTCGGGCGGGAAAAGGGTGATGCTTGAAGGGACTCAAGGGACCTCGCTCAGCCTTCACCACGGCTTTTACCCGCACGTGACCTCCAGGGCCACGACGGCCGCCGCGTGCTTGTCCGAAGCCGGCTTGTCACCCAGGCACGTGAGGAAGGTGATGATGGTCTGCCGAACCTATCCCATCCGCGTCGGTGATTCGGTGACGGGAATGTCTTCCGGTTTCATGAGCCAACCCATCGAATTCAGCGACATCGCCGAACGGTCAGGCATTCCGGTAGCAGAGTTTGCGCAAACGGAAGTTGGCTCGGTGTCGCATCGGCCACGCCGAGTCGCGGAGTTTGACTGGGCCCAACTGAGAAGGTCGTTGATCCTCAATGGTCCGACGGATATCGCCTTAACCTTTGCGGACTACATCGATATCAAGAACCGAACTGCCTTTCGCTATGAACAGCTTTCTGACCAAACCCTGCGCTTTATTGAAGAGATCGAGAAGGTCAGTGGAATTCCTGTCTCCATGATTTCAACCGCGTTTAATGAAAGAAACATCATTGATAGAAGAATGTGGTAACCAAGGATCATCATGCAGCTAGAGACCTTTATCGCCCATTATCCTCGCTTGTACCATATGGCCGAAGCCGGCACCTGGCCTTCTATTAAACAGCACGGCTTGCTGAGCACCCTCGCAGTGCTGGATCGGTATGGTATCGCTGGGCCTCAGCGCCTGGTTTTGGAAACCCAGCACCGGCCTAGCAAGGTGACGGTAGGGCCACTAGACAACGCTATCGTGCTAAGGGATCAGATCCCTATGCCGCCCAAGCGCCTTGAAGACGCGCTGATCGATGGAACCACCCCAAGCCAATGGTACAAGCTGATCAACAGCAAAGTTTTTATGTGGGCAGAGGAACACCGGCTGTTCAAACTGCTCAATGCGCGCAGCTACAAAAAGCTCACCCATGACGTGCTGACTATCGATACGGCGTCGCTGGTCAGAGATTACGCGGAGAAAATCATGGTGTGCCGCATGAACTCGGGTAACACGTTTCCCATGCCTCACGCGCGAGGCCTTGAGGATTTCATGAGCATCAGTGACTACCCGGTAAAACCCAGGTCTGGGGCACCGGCCAAGAAGGTAGTGGAAGTAGTCACGGACTACTCCATCCCGAACATCAAGGACTATGTGATCGAGGTTCGTTCGATACAGGGGCAAACCGTTTTGGGCCACATAGGCTTATAGCCGCGATGAACGATCTCTGCGTCCTTCTCATCAGCGGGCCACTGGCGGTGGGGAAAACCTCGATCCGCGAGGCCCTGATCGCCCGGCATGGGTATGCTGCCGTGCAGTCAAGTCCCTACCTGAGACAACTCGCGGAACGCCGGGGAATTACCATCGATCGAGCTAACCTTCAGAGCTTAGGCGACGCCCTGGACCTAGAGACTCAATACAGTTGGATCGTGAAAAATGTCGCCCTCCCTCAGATAGCGGCGACGCCTGAGCAACACCTTTGGGTCGTGGACTCGGTGCGAAAAGCGGAACAGGTCAGACTGTTTCGCGACTACTTCGGATCAGTAATCACGCATGTTCATTTCACTTGTCCTGAGTCGGTCCTGAAAAACCGTTACGACACGAGAAGTCGCCAGGAAGATGGCATTTCTTATGAGGACGCCATAAATCATCCCAACGAAATTTCGGCGCGCGGCCTTTCACAGATTGCTGACCGAGTCGTGGAACTTGAAACGCTAACCAGCGAAAAGGCCGCTGACATGGTTGCAAAATGGTCCAATCCGAGCAGTTGACCGGTACCTGCCTTAAAGGCCGAGAGTATTCCTACCCTTAGGGGAGCTTCTGGCGGATTTTTGACTGTTGCGAAGGGGCTGCGCGCTATCGATACGATCAACTGTTTAGTCGGTATTGGGAGAGTAAGTGTTCCGACCACTCACCTTGGGTGATTACCCTCCGGAGGTTCTTCGTCATCAGCGACCGATGACTTGAGTAGGGTCGTGGCTCGACTTTCGAGCAGTGCACCCGCTTGAAAGTAACCCATCACCGTGGTGACACTGCGATGTTCAGTCATGGCCATCACGTCGCCGAGCGGAACGCCCTGGCGCCCGGCCTCGGTGACAAACCCCGACCTTAAACTGTGCGCCGCCCAATTGCCGTCCAGCCCGGCCAATTGGGCGCGGCGTTGGACAATCCGCGCCACCTGGTCGCTCGACAGCCGATCAGCACTGACCTTGCC
>NZ_JAEKFB010000027.1:0-38132 GCF_016650865.1 Pseudomonas sp. TH34 | reverse complement strand
CTACGTCAACCAGGCGCGCCTCCAGCATTTGCTGGCCGCACTGGACAAGGCCACGCCGCCGATCCGCATCGACGAACTGGCGTTTGCCGCGGGCTTCAATTCGACGTCGGCGTTCTATAGCTGCTTCCGCCAGCACACCGGCCAGTCGCCCAAGGCCTACGTCAAACAAATTTCCCTGCGTGCACGCGCGCAAGACAGCCCCTGAGGCCAGGCTCTAGGATCACGGCCATCGAAGTGTGGTGGTGGAGCTTGGCATGCCTGCATGGCGCAATATCAGTTTATGGATGGACCAGCTGGACGAACCGCTGGTGGCGCGTGCGTCCCTGGAGCACGACCTGGACGTCAACGTGGCCATTATCGGCGCCGGCTACACCGGGCTCTGGACCGCGTATTACCTGAAGCGCCAGGCGCCCGAGCTGAAAATCGCGATCATCGAGGCACAAACCGCCGGGTTCGGTGCCTCGGGCCGTAACGGCGGTTGGCTGATGGGTAACCTGCTGGGGGAAGACCGCCTGCTGGCCGGCTTGTCTCCCGAACAACGCCGGGCCTCGTTCGACCTGCTGCACGCCATTCCCGATGAAGTTGCGCAAGTGATACAGCACGAAGGCATCGACTGCGACTACCGCAAGGGCGGCGTGCTGTATTGCGCCGCGCGTTATCCCGAACAGGAAGCCACCCTGCGGGCCTACCTGGCCAAGCTCCACGCTCAGGGCCTGACCGACGACGATTACCGTTGGCTCGGCCCGCAGCAACTGGCCGAGCAAATCCGCATCGCCAAACCCTATGGCGGCATCTATGCCCCCCACGTTGCCACGATTCACCCGGCCAAGCTGGTGCGCGGCCTGGCGCGGGTGGTGGAGCAGATGGGCGTCACGATCTATGAAAACAGCCCCGTCACCCATTGGCAGTCCGGCAGCCTGCGCACGGCTAAAGCCTCAGTGCGCGCGTCATGGGTGGTGCCGGCGGTAGAAGGGTATGCCACCACATTGGCGCCTTTGGGCCGCTATCAGTTGCCGGTACAAAGCCTGATTGTCGCCACTGAACCGTTGCCCGCCAGCACCTGGGACGAAATCGGCCTGAACCGTGGCCAGGCCTTCGGCGAAAGCAGTCGCCAGGTCACCTACGGCCAGCGCTCGGCGGACAACCGCCTGGTGTTCGGCGCCCGTGGGGGCTATCAGTTTGCCGGCAAGTTGCGGCACAACTTCGACCTCACCGACAGCGAAGTCGAACTGCGTCGCTACCTGTTCGGTGAACTGTTCCCGCAGCTCAAGAAAGTCCGCATCACCCACGCCTGGGGCGGCAACCTCGGCATGTCCCGGCGCTTCAAGCCGCACATGCTGTGCGATCACGCAGCGGGCATCGCTTTGGCCGGTGGTTATGGCGGCGAGGGCGTAGGGGCCAGCAACCTGGGCGGGCGTACCTTGGCCGACTTGATCCTGGGGCTCGACACACCGCTGGTCACGCAGCCATGGGTGATCCAGCCGGGCCGGCTGGAGGGGCTCAAGGCCTGGGAACCGGAACCCTGCCGCTGGCTGGGCTACAACGCGATCATTCGCAGTTTTGTCCATGAGGACCAGGTGTTGGCCAACCCCAACACTGCGCCGTGGCGCCGCAAGCTGGCCAGCGGGGTTGCCGGGTTCATGGAAGGTTTCATGCACTAAGTCGTTTCAATCACCACAGGTATGAACATGAGCATTACCCAGTTCAAAGACACACTCAGCGCCCATTTGCCGGACTCTTGCCCCGTTGCCCTGCCACTGGGCACACCGGTAGCGGTGGCCTCGACCCTGAGCGTGGAACGTAGCGACGGCGTCGAAACCGGCATCTGGGAATGCACGCCCGGGCGCTGGCGCCGGCAGATCAAAGCCCAGGAGTTTTGCCACTTTATCCAGGGCCGCTGCACCTTCACCTCCGACAACGGGGAGATGCTCCACATAGAAGCCGGTGACGCACTGATGTTGCCGGCCAACAGCACCGGTATCTGGGACATCCAGGAAACCGTGCGCAAGACCTATGTACTGATCCTCTGATTCTTTGATCTTTGATCGCCTGCCATAAAAACAGCCCTAAAACCGCCAGGAAATCGAACCATGAGACCCATTGCCCTGTTGCCGCTGGTATTCGTCGCCACCCTCAGCCAAGCCGCCGAGACGGTGAAGATCTACAACTGGTCGGACTACATCGCCCCCGACACCACCAAGAACTTCCAGAAAGAAACCGGGATCGGCTTCACCTACGACGTGTACGACAGCAACGAAACCCTCGACGGCAAGTTGATGACCGGCAAATCCGGCTACGACGTGGTGTTCCCCTCCAACCACTTCATGGCCCGGCAGATCCAGGGCGGGGCGCTGAAGAAGCTCGACAAGAGCCAGTTGCCCAACTGGAAGAACCTCAACCCGGTGCTGCTCAAGGCCCTGGAAAACAACGACCCGGGCAACGCCCACGGTTTCCCGTACCTGTGGGGCAGCACCGGCATCGGCTACAACATCGACAAGGTCAAGGCGGTACTCGGCGACAACGCCCCGGTAGATTCATGGGACCTGATCTTCAAACCCGAGAACATGCAGAAACTGCAGAAATGCGGCGTGGCCATCCTCGACAACGGCCCGGAACTGCTGCCCGCGGCCCTCAACTACCTGGGCCTGCCGCACCACAGCAAGAAGGCTGAAGACTACAAAAAGGCCGAGGACCTGCTGATGAAAGTACGGCCGTACGTGGCGTACTTCCACTCCTCGAAATACACCGCCGACCTGGCCAACGGTGACATCTGCGTGGCCGTGGGCTTCTCAGGCGACATCCTCCAGGCCGAAAGCCGCGCCAAGGAAGCCAAGAACGGCGTGAACATCGGCTACAACATTCCCAAGGAAGGCGCCGCCATCTGGTTCGACATGGTCGCCATGCCCGCCGACGCCCCGGATGAAAAAGCCGGCTATGCGTTCATGAACTACCTGCTGCGCCCGGAAGTGATGGCCAGCATTACCAACTACGTGCACTACGCCAACGGCAACGCTGCGGCCGACAGCCTGGTAGACCCGGCGATCAAGAGCGACACCAAGGTGTACCCAAGCCCGGAAATGATGGGCAAGTTGTTCGCACTGGAAGCAATGCCACTGAACATCGACCGGATTCGTACGCGGGTGTGGAACACCATTCGTACCGGCCGTTGATGATCGTTCCCACGCTCCGCGTGGGAATGCATCCTGTGACGCTCCGCGTCACGACTTCAAAAGCGGACGCGGAGCGTCCAGGGCGGCGTTCCCACGCAGAGCGTGGGAACGATCATTAAGGATTCTCCAGGTCATGCCCCAACGACTGGATAAACAACGAAAACAGTTCCGGCTGCGACGAGATATCCAGCTTGGCATACAAATGCCGACGATGAACCTTGACCGTATCCGGCGAGATATTCAGCCGTTCGGCCATGGCTTTTGACGAAAACCCACGCAACACCAACCGCGCAATTTCCAACTCCCGCTCCGACAACACCCCACAGCCAAAATGACTCAGCGCATCCCGGATCTGGCTGGCCATCTCGGCAGGCGCGGCCACCCGCTGGGTACTTTGCTGCCAATGCTGTTGCATCAATGGCAGCACCCAGGCCGCCAGCGTGGTCATCAACCCCGTTTCTTCGCCGGTAAACAACCGCTGCATCCCCAACGACAGCGACAACGTCCCCGCACCCGGCAATTGCAGGATGAATTGCACCTCGTCCTCCAGCACGTTGTCGTGGAAGTAGTTGAGGAAGTATTCACTCTGGCGAAAATGATCCGGTGCCACTTCTTCAAGGCGGTACACGCCGCTGGCATACCCCTCGCGACATGCCTGGAAAAACGGGTCCAGCAGGTACAAACCATTGAGGTAAACCAGCATCGACGCCGGCTTGCTGCTCGGTTGCGCGTCGTATTCCTCCAGCGCCTGGGGCGGGCCGTCGGTGGGGTAGAAGATCGCCAGGGCATTGTCGAAGGGCACGCATTGGTGCAACAGCAGCACCAGTTGTTTCCAGAAACGTCCGGTACCGATCTGCGCGACGGTGCGGCCCAGGCCTGCGTGCATGCCGACTTCCCTGAACAGGCTCATGTGCAGCTCCACGCTAAGGATTCAGGCCGCAAGGGTTCGACTTTTGCCCGTCGGCGTCAAGGGGAGTACTCCAATAGGGGAATTGGCCGATCTACGTAGAGTGTTTAAGTTTGCCGTCAGTCAGTGGGGAACATACCCCGCGCCGCTTCACCTTTTCGTTTCTGCCTCAAACCAAGAACAATCAAGAGGATAACGATATGAGTGCTCCTTCCACGCCCGACGGCGTGCTGAAACCCACCCTGAGCGTATTCGATGTAGTGGCCATCACCGTCTCGGCGGTGACCCCGGCCAGTTCCGTGTTCGTGATTGCGCCCTTTGCCATCCAGCAGGCCGGAAGCGGGGTGTTCCTGGCTTTTGTGATGGCCGCGTTGCTCGCGCTGATGTTCGCCTTTTGCTACGCCGAACTCGGCCGCGCCCACAACAGTGCCGGCGGTGAGTACGTGTACGCCAAGCGGGTGTTCGGCGGCATGGCCGGTTATGCGACGTTCCTCACGGTATTGGTGATGTTGCTGTTTATCCCGCCGGTGCTGGCCACCGGCGCGGCGACGTACCTGAATAACGCCCTCGGCACAAAGTTCGATTCACAAACCGTGGCCCTGGTCATCGTTGTGTGCAGCTACGCCCTGGGCATCCTGAATATCAAGCTGAATGCCTGGATCACCGGCACCTGCCTGCTGTTGGAAGTGGCGGCGTTGCTGGTGATCGTATTTATCGGCTTCGGCAACCCGGTGCAGCCGGTCAGCGTGCTGCTGCAACCGCAAATCGTCGAGAACGGCGTGTTGCACCTGGCGCCCTGGGCGCTGGTGATCGGCGCGGTGGGCATTGGCCTGTTCTCCTTCAATGGCTATGGCCCAGCGGTGTTGCTGGCCGAAGACATGAAGTGCGGCGGCAAGGGCGTGCACAAGGCGGTGTTGTGGTCCCTGGGTCTGGTGGTGGTAATCGAACTGGTGCCGATTACCGCGTTGTTGATCGGTGCGCCATCCCTCAGCGCGATGATCAGCAGTCCCGATCCGATCGGCTACCTGCTCACCAGCCACGGCAATGAAACATTGTCGCGGCTGGTGAGCGCCGGGATTTTCCTGTCAGTGTTCAATGCGATTGTCGCCATCGTGATTCAGATCGGTCGGGTGGTGTTCAGCAGCGGCCGCGATGCACTGTGGACGCCGACCATCAATAAACTCTTCACCCGGATCCATCCGCGTTGGGATTCACCCTGGTTGGCTACGCTGTTCCTGGCGATCCCTTCGGCATTGCTCAGCTTCAGCTCGAACCTGGCGGACCTGACGTCCTTCAGCGTGCTGTTGATCATGCTGGTGTACCTGATCGTGGCGTTGAGCGCGCTGATGAGCCGGGTTCTGCTGCGTGACCGCGAGCATCCGTATCGCATGCCGTTGTGGCCGGTGCCGGCCTTGCTGGCGGTGCTGGGGGCCGGCTACCTGTTGGTGACCCTGGCGATTGCCGCCTCGGTTCGCGACATCATGATTATCATCGGCCTGCTGGCACTGTCGGTGATCCTGTATTGCATCAGTGGCCGGTTGAGTCCGGCGTTTCAGAAATTGTAAGGAGTGGTTATGCGCGCACGTCAATTGGGCATCACGTTGGGACTGGGCACGCCCGGTGAGCTGAATGCCATCACCGACGTTCCAGGGGTTCGGGTCGGCCACAGCACGATCAAGACCCGCATCGACGGCAAACAGGTACGCACCGGCGTCACGGCAATCCAGCCCCGGGCCGGTGCCGCGCGGTATCAACCGTGTTTTGCCGGCTACCACGTGCTCAACGGCAATGGCGACGCCACGGGTCTTGAATGGATCGCCGAGTCGGGCCTGCTGACCACGCCACTGGCGATCACCAACACCCACAGCATCGGGATTGTGCGCGACACCCTGATCGCCCTGGAGCGTGAAAGCCTGGCAGACCCGGCAGTGTACTGGTGCATGCCGGTGGTGATGGAAACCTACGACGGCTTGCTCAACGACATCTGGGGCCAGCACGTCGGCCCGGAGCATGTGCGCGAGGCGCTGGCCAGCGCCGAGTCCGGGCCGGTGGCGGAGGGCGCCGTGGGCGGCGGCACCGGGATGATCTGCCATGAGTTCAAGGGCGGGATCGGCACGGCCTCGCGGCGCCTGTCGGCGGAGCAGGGTGGCTGGACCGTCGGTGTGCTGGTACAGGCCAACCATGGCAAGCGCCAGGAGTTGCGGGTGGACGGTTACCCGGTAGGTCGGCAACTGATGGAAATTCCGTCACCGTTTGCCGATCGTGGCACCCCCGGCATGGGCTCCATTGTGGTGATCATCGCCACCGATGCGCCGTTGTTGCCCCATCAATGCCAGCGCCTGGCACAGCGCGCGTCCATTGGCATTGCGCGCACGGGGGGTGGTACCGAGGACTCCAGCGGAGACCTGTTCCTGGCGTTCGCCACCGGCAATCAGGATTTACCGGCGGCCGATTACGGGCGCAAGGGCTTGCCCCTTAGCACATCGCTGCAAATGGTCAATAACGACCACATTTCACCCTTGTTCAGCGCGGCGGCGGAAGCGGTCGAGGAAGCGATCATTAATGCGATAGTGGCCGGGGAGGACATGCTCACCGACGACGGGATACGCGTGCCGGGGCTGGATTCGCAAACACTCCTGCAGGCATTGCGTCAAACAGGCTGGCGCGACCGATAAATAAACTAAGTCTTGTCCCGGTAATACGGGACAAACACTTAAATAGTGGCCATTCAATACCAACAATGACACGGTGACACTTTCTTAGTGCACCTCAAGCAATACTTTGGATCCATTCCTCATCAAATGTCTTTAGGAGTATTTAATATTTAAATAGCTGAATTTTTATAAGGCTCTATTTGCCAATGTTTGCAGGTTTTGTTCGTCGGCCCAACTTTTTCCTTGGATAAAAACCGCTGGACGAATGATTTCAGGTTGTGTCAGTTTTCTTTCGCCTTCAAAAGGGGCGAGTGATCGGACTTACTCGCCAAAGTGAGTCCGGTCGGACAAAAACTGTTCCACTTGCAAACAAGGAAGTACGTTTATGTCAAAAGTAAAAGACAAAGCTATTGTGTCGGCGGCTCAAGCAAGTACCGCCTATACGCAAATCGATAGCTTTAGCCATCAATACGACCGTGGCGGCAACCTCACGGTCAATGGCAAACCCTCGTTCACCGTTGACCAGGCCGCCGACCACCTGCTGCGTGAGAACGCCGCTTACCGGGACGTGGATGGCAACGGCAAGATCGATCTCACCTACACCTTCCTGACCTCGGCTTCCAACGCGACCATGAACAAGCATGGGATCACCGGGTTCAGCCAGTTCAACACCCAGCAGAAAGCACAGGCCGTACTGGCCATGCAATCCTGGGCTGATGTGGCCAATGTCACCTTCACCGAGAAAGCCTCGGGCGGTGACTTCCACATGACCTTCGGCAACTACAGCGGCGGCCAGGACGGCGCAGCGGCCTTTGCCTACCTGCCAGGCACCAACGCCAAGTACAACGAAAGCGGCCTTGACGGCACTTCCTGGTACCTGACCAACAACAGCTATACGCCGAACAAGACGCCGGACCTGAACAACTATGGCCGGCAGACCCTGACCCACGAAATCGGCCACACCCTGGGCCTGGACCACCCTGGCGACTACAACGCCGGGACCGGCAACCCTTCGTACAAAGACGCGGACTATGGACAGGACACGCGTGGCTACAGCGTCATGAGTTACTGGAGCGAGAGCAACACCAACCAGAACTTCAGCAAAGGCGGGGTAGAGGCTTACTCCTCCGGCCCGCTGATCGACGACATCGCCGCGATCCAGAAGCTCTACGGCGCCAACTACAACACCCGCGCCGGCGACACCACCTACGGCTTCAACTCCAACACCGGGCGTGATTTCCTCAGCGCCACTTCATCGGCCGACAAGCTGGTGTTCTCGGTGTGGGACGGTGGTGGCAACGATACCCTGGACTTCTCCGGTTTTACCCAAAACCAGAAGATCAACCTCAATGAGACCTCGTTCTCCGACGTTGGCGGTCTGGTGGGTAACGTTTCCATCGCCAAGGGCGTGACCGTAGAGAACGCCATCGGCGGTTCGGGCAACGACCTGTTGATCGGTAACGCTGCAGCCAACGTCCTCAAGGGCGGTGCCGGCAACGACATCATCTTCGGCGGCGGCGGTGCAGACCAGCTGTGGGGCGGTTCAGGCAACGACACCTTCGTGTTCGGCGCCAGCTCGGACTCCAAGCCAGGTGCGGCCGACAAGATCTTCGACTTCACTTCGGGTTCGGACAAGATCGACCTCACCGGCATCACCAAAGGTGCGGGCCTGACCTTCGTCAACGCGTTTACCGGTCACGCCGGCGACGCGGTGCTGTCCTACGCTTCGGGTACCAACCTGGGCACATTGGCAGTGGACTTCTCCGGTCACGGCGTGGCGGATTTCCTCGTCACCACCGTTGGCCAGGCAGCCGTCAGCGACATCGTGGCTTGATTCAGGTGTAAAGGAGGGTGGCGCACACGCGCCGCCCTCTGCCCTTGCATCCACCCCTTGAACGGGCGAAGGTGATGACGCTATTTCGCAGTACAGTTGCCTGGTGTCTCCAGGCGTTGCTTATGTCGGCAGGAGCCACAGCAATGGCAAGCAGTCTGGTTTTACCCACGTCCGCGCAGTTGGCCGGGCATTGGACGCTGCACCAGCAAGAGCAGGTGTGTGCGCTGGATCTGATTGAGCAAGCCAACGCCCTGGGGGGCGATGTGGAGTGCGTGGGACAATGGCTGGGTGAAGCCCCCGTTAGTTGGACGCCAACGCCCGACGGTATTTGGTTGATGAATGCCGAAGGTACCGGCATTACCCATTTGAATCGCCAGAAAGAAGGCGAATATGAAGGCCGCGTAAAATCTGGCGCGGTATTGATATTACAACGTGCACCCTAATAGTTCGTTATAACGATATAACCCGATTTTAATGTTTGCCCGCCCCTTAATGGGGCGCCTGGCAAACTATTGCGCGTCATTCGGCTCAGGGAAGATCAGGCAACATGGCGAAGACCACTCCCGTTGCACCACTATTCAAAGCACTCGGCGACTACAAAAGTATTCTGATCAGTATTGGCTGCTTCACGGCATTGATTAACGTATTGATGCTGGTGCCGTCGATTTATATGTTGCAAGTTTACGACCGCGTGCTGTCTTCACAGAACGAAACCACCCTGGTGATGTTGACGCTCATGGTGGTGGGGTTCTTCGCCTTTATCGGCGTGCTTGAGGTGATCCGCAGCTTTATCGTGATTCGCATCGGCAGCCAGTTGGAGCGGCGTTTCAACCTGCGGGTGTACAAGGCCGCCTTCGAGCGCAACCTGCAACGGGGCGAAGGTCATGGCGGGCAATCCCTGGGGATCTGACCCACATCCGCCAATTCATCACGGGGCCGGCGCTGTTCGCGTTTTTCGATGCGCCGTGGTTTCCGATCTACCTGTTTGTGATCTTCCTGTTCAACGTCTGGCTGGGTGTCTTGGCCAGCGCCGGTGCAGTGCTGCTGATTGCCCTGGCGTGCCTCAACGAATACCTGACCAAAAAGCCCCTGGGTGAAGCCAGCGGGTTTTCCCAGCAATCCACCCAGTTGGCCACCAGCCACCTGCACAACGCCGAAACCATCCAGGCCATGGGCATGCTCGGCGCATTGCGCAAACGCTGGTTCAAGGTGCATTCGCAGTTTCTGGGTTTGCAGAACAAGGCCAGTGACACCGGGTCGATCATCAGTTCCCTGAGCAAATCCCTGCGCCTGTGCCTGCAATCGTTGGTGCTGGGCCTGGGGGCGTTGCTGGTGATTAAGGGCGACATGACGGCAGGGATGATGATCGCCGGTTCGATCCTGATGGGCCGGGTGTTGAGCCCCATCGACCAGTTGATCGTCGTGTGGAAGCAATGGAGTTCGGCCAAGCTGGCTTATCAGCGCCTGGATAACCTGATGCGCGAATTTCCGCCCCAGGGTGAGCAGATGGCCTTGCCGGCGCCCAAGGGCAATGTCAGTTTCGAGCAGGTCAGCGCGGGCCCACCGGGGCGGCGTGTGCCGACCTTGCATCAGGTCAGCTTCAACCTGACGGCGGGTGAAGTGCTCGGCGTGCTGGGTGCTTCCGGCTCCGGCAAGTCGACCCTGGCCCGGGTGCTGGTGGGCGTGTGGCCAACCCTGGCGGGCACCGTGCGCCTGGACGGTGCCGACATCCATCGCTGGGACCGCGACCACCTCGGCCCGCATATTGGCTACCTGCCTCAGGACATCGAACTGTTCAGCGGCAGCATCGCTGACAACATCGCACGCTTTCGCGAAGCCGATCCGGAGTTGGTGGTACAGGCCGCCGAACAAGCGGGCGTGCACGAATTGATCCTGCGTTTGCCCCACGGCTACGACACGGTGCTCGGTGACGAGGGCAGCGGCCTGTCCGGTGGCCAGAAACAACGGGTCGCCCTGGCCCGTGCGCTGTACGGCGGCCCGCGCCTGATCGTGCTCGACGAGCCCAATTCCAACCTCGACACCGTGGGCGAAGCCGCCCTGGCCAGCGCGATCATGCAGATGAAGGCCCAGGGCAGCACGGTGGTGCTGGTGACTCACCGTTCCTCGGCGTTGGCCCAGGCCGACAAGCTGCTGGTGCTTAACGAAGGCCGTTTGCAGGCATTTGGTCCGAGCCAGGACGTGCTGCGGGCGCTGTCCGGCCAGCAGGAAGCACCGCGAGAAAAGGCCGGGGTCAGCCTCAGCCGTCAGTATCAAGCCGGAAGGAATCCAGGCGCATGAGCAGCGACAACAGCATTCAAATCAACCGCGATTACGAACAGACTCACCCCGAACACGACGCGCGCTTCTTTGCCCGCATGGGCTGGCTGCTGACGGTGGTTGGCGCCGGCGGGTTTTTCCTCTGGGCCAGCCTGGCACCGCTGGACCAGGGGATTCCGGTGCAAGGCACGGTGGTGGTGTCGGGCAAGCGCAAGGCGGTACAAACCCTCAGCCCCGGCGTGGTCAGCAGAATCCTGGTGCGTGAAGGCGAGGCGGTGAAGCAGGGCCAACCCCTGTTCCGCCTCGACCAGACGCAAAACCAGGCTGACGTGCACTCCCTGCAAGCCCAATACCGCATGGCCTGGGCCAGCGTGGCGCGGTGGCAGAGCGAGCGGGATAACCAGTCGACCATCACTTTCCCGGCGGAGCTGAGTACCAACCCTGATCAAGCCCTGGCGTTGGTCCTCGAAGGCCAGCGCCAACTGTTCAGCAGTCGCCGTGAAGCCTTTGCCCGGGAACAGGCCGGGATTCGCGCGAGTATCGAAGGCGCCACCGCACAGCTCAACGGCATGCGCCGCGCCCGCAGCGACCTGACCGCCCAGGCGCAATCCCTGCGTGACCAACTGAATAACCTGCAACCCCTGGCCGACAACGGCTACATCCCGCGCAACCGGCTGATGGAGTACCAGCGTCAACTGTCCCAGGTGCAACAGGACCTGGCGCAGAACACCGGGGAAAGCGGCCGGGTGGAGCAGGGCATCCTCGAGTCGCGCCTCAAGTTGCAGCAGCACAGCGAGGAATATCAGAAGGAAGTCCGCAGCCAACTGGCCGATGCGCAATTGCGCAGCCTGACCCTGGAGCAGCAACTGACCTCCGCTGGTTTCGACCTGCAGCACAGCGAAATCAATGCGCCCGCCGACGGCATCGCCGTCAACCTGGGCGTGCACACCGAAGGCGCTGTGGTGCGTGCCGGTGAAACCCTGTTGGAAATCGTGCCCCAGGACACCCGCCTGGAAGTGGAAGGTCGCTTGCCGGTGCATCTGGTGGACAAGGTCGGTGCGCACTTGCCAGTAGACATCCTCTTCACCGCCTTCAACCAGAGCCGCACGCCCCGAGTGCCGGGGGAGGTGAGCCTGATCTCCGCCGACCAGATGCTCGACGAAAAAACCGGCATGCCGTACTACGTGTTGCGCACCGTCGTCAGCAGCAACGCCCTGGAAAAACTCCATGGCCTGGTGATCAAGCCGGGGATGCCCGCCGAGATGTTCATCCGCACCGGCGAACGCTCCTTGCTCAATTACCTGTTCAAGCCGCTGCTGGACCGCGCCGGCTCGGCGTTGACCGAGGAATGAGCATGAAGCCGATGTTCATCGCCTTGTTACTCGCCTGCAGCAGCGCCCAGGCCGCCATGGGCCCGTTCGATGTTTACGAACAGGCTCTGCGCAACGACCCGGTATTCCTCGGCGCCATCAAGGAGCGCGACGCCGGCCTGGAGAACCGCACCATCGGCCGCGCCGGCCTGCTGCCGAAGCTGTCGTACAACTACAACAAGGGCCGCAACAACTCTCAGGCCACCTTGCCCGACGGGCGCGGCGGCAATTATCACGATGACCGCAACTACAACAGCTACGGCTCCACCTTCACCCTGCAACAGCCGCTGTTCGACTACGAAGCCTATGCCAACTACCGCAAGGGCGTGGCCCAGGCGCTGTTTGCCGACGAGAGTTTTCGCGACAAAAGCCAGGCGTTGCTGGTGCGGGTGCTGACTTATTACACCCAGGCGCTGTTCGCCCAGGACCAGATCGACATTGCCCGCGCGAAGAAAAAGGCCTACGAGCAGCAGTTCCAGCAGAACCAGCATCTGTTCCAGCAGGGCGAAGGCACGCGCACCGACATCCTGGAAGCGGAATCGCGCTATGAGCTGGCCACTGCCGAGGAAATCCAGGCGCTGGATGAGCAAGACGCCTCGTTGCGGGAGCTTGGTGCATTGATAGGTGTGCAGAGCGTCAACATCAATGACCTGGCGCCGTTGAACCCGGGATTTGCCGCCTTCACCCTGACCCCGGCCAACTACGACACCTGGCACGAACTGGCGCTGACCAACAACCCCAACCTGGCCTCGCAACGCCAGTCCGTAGAAGTGGCGCGTTATGAAGTGGAGCGCAACCGCTCGGGGCACCTGCCACGTATCACGGCCTATGCCAGCTCCCGCCAGCAGGAATCCGACAGCGGCAACACCTACAACCAACGCTATGACACCAACACCATCGGCATCGAAGTCAGCATGCCGTTGTATGCCGGTGGTGGCGTCTCGGCGTCCACCCGCCAGGCCAGCCGCGCCATGGAGCAGGCCGAGTACGAACTGGAAGGCAAGACCCGCGAAACCCTGATCGAACTGCGGCGCCAGTTCAGCGCTTGCCTGTCGGGCGTCAGCAAACTACGGGCGTATCAAAAGGCGCTGACTTCGGCTGAAGCGCTGGTGGTCTCCACCAAGCAAAGCATCCTCGGCGGCGAGCGGGTCAACCTCGATGCGCTGAACGCCGAGCAGCAGCTGTACAGCACCCGCCGCGACCTGGCCCAGGCGCGGTACGACTACCTGATGGCCTGGACCAAATTGCATTACTACGCGGGCAACTTGCGCGACACCGACCTGGCCAAGGTGGATGAGGCGTTTGGCCCTATGAGCCGCTGATGCCTGGACGAGTATTACCGGGTGCAAGGGGGCTTTTGTGGGGAGGGAGTGTGTTGTGGTGAGGGAGACGCCCTCGCCACTGGTATTTCAACAATAAGAAAAAGGACTCTTCATGATCACTGATTCACCTCGCTTCAAACCCTTCACCGCAGGCTCCTTGCTGCTGCTGTCAGTGGCAGCCCACGGGCAGTACATCGAAACCGGCAAAGCGGGCGATCCCGCCAGTTGGCGCTCCGCCGAGTTCCAGAGTGACTGGGGCCTCGACCGGATGAAAGCCAACGAGGCCTACGCGAGCGGCATCACCGGCAGTGGCGTGAAGATCGGCGCCCTCGACTCGGGTTTCGACCCCAACCATCCCGAAGCCTCCAAGGACCGCTATCACGCGGTCACCGCCAGCGGCACTTACGTCGATGGCAGCCCGTTCAGCACCACCGGCGCGCTCAACTCCAACAATGACTCCCATGGCACCCACGTCACCGGCACCATGGGCGCGGCCCGTGATGGCGTGGGCATGCACGGCGTGGCGTACAACGCGCAGATCTACGTCGGCAACACCAACGCCAATGACAGCTTCCTGTTTGGCCCCACGCCGGATCCCAAGTACTTCAAGGCGGTGTACAGCGCCCTGGTGGATTCCGGCGTGCGCGCGATCAACAACAGCTGGGGCAGCCAGCCCAAGGATGTCAGCTACCAGACCCTGGGCGACCTGCACGCGGCCTATGCCCAGCACTACAACCGGAACACCTGGCTGGATGCCGCTGCGGATGTGGCCAAGGCCGGGGTGATCAACGTGTTCAGCGCCGGTAACAGCGGCTACGCCAACGCCAGTGTGCGTTCAGCCTTGCCGTATTTCCAGCCGGAATTGGAAGGCCACTGGCTGGCGGTGTCGGGCCTGGACAAGGCGAATAACCAGAAATACAACCAGTGCGGCATCGCCAAGTACTGGTGCATTTCCACCCCCGGGGCGTTGATCAACAGCACCGTTCCCGATGGCGGTTATGGGGTGAAGTCCGGCACCTCGATGTCGGCGCCCCATGCCACGGGCGCACTGGCGCTGGTGATGGAACGCTACCCGTACCTGAACAACGAGCAGGCCTTGCAGGTGTTGTTGACCACCGCCACTCAACTCAATGGCTCGGTCACCGACGCACCGACCACCCAGGTCGGCTGGGGCGTGCCGGACCTTGGCCGGGCGATGCACGGGCCCGGGCAATTGCTCGGGCCGATGAATGTCACGTTGGCGGCCGGGCAGGGCGATGTGTGGAGCAATGCGATCTCCGACAAGGCCCTGATCCAGCGTCAGGCCGAAGACAGCGCCGAAACCCTGGCCTGGCAGCAAACCCTGCGCGACAAGGGCTGGGAGAACGGCGTGGGCGCCGGCGCGAGTCAGCAGGACCAGACGGACTATGCCGTTGGCACCGCCCGGGCGGCAGCGGCGGCCCAGCGTATCTACGAAGGCAGCCTGATCAAGTCCGGCGCGGGGAGCCTGGTGCTGAGCGGGGATAACACCTACCGTGGCCCGACCACCGTGAATGGCGGTCGGTTGGCGGTGAATGGTTCACTGACGTCGGCAGTGACGGTCAATGACAGCGGCACACTGGGTGGCTCCGGCCGTATCGCGGCGTTGCAAGTGAACAACGGCGGCACCGTGGCGCCGGGCAATTCCGTGGGTACCTTGCAGGTAGCCGGGGACGTGAACCTCGCCGCCGGTTCCACCTATGCGGTCGAACTCACCCCCACCAGCAGCGACCAGATTGTCGCCACCGGCAAGGCAATCCTCGGCGGCGGCACGGTGACCCTGGCCCTGGAAAACAGCCCGACGCTGCTTAGCCAGCAACAGGCCGAGAGCCTGCTGGGGCGTCAGTACAACATCCTCCAGGCGGCGGGCGGGATCCAGGGTCAGTTCGGTGCGGTATTGCCCAACTACCTGTTCCTCGGCGGCACCCTCGACTATGCCGCCAACGGCGTGCAACTGGACATTGCTCGCAGTGATGCGAGCTTTGCCAGTGTCGGCGCCAATCGTAACCAGCGTTCGGTGGCGGCGGCTGCCGAGCAACTGGGCGCGGGCAACCCGGTGTACGAAAGCATCCTGCGTTCGGACTCCGTGGCCGCCGCGCAACAAGGCTTCCAGCAACTGTCGGGGGAAATCTATCCGGCCATCGACACCCTGCTGATCAACGATAGTCGCCAACTACGTGATGCCGTCGGCGAGCGCCTGCGCCATACGCCGGTTACCGGTGAAAGCAATGTGTGGGTCAAGGCGCTCGGCAGTTGGGGCAAGACCGACAGCCGCAGCGACACGGCGGGCTACACCACCTCACTGGGTGGCATGCTGGCGGGTGTCGACGGCGCCCTGGACGAGCAGACCCGCGCCGGTCTCGTGGCCGGTTACAGCGACAGCTCGCTGAACATGGGCAGCGGCACTCATTCCTCGGCGTCCATCGACAGCTACCACCTCGGCGCCTATGCCGGGCATGAGCTGGGCAACTGGCGCCTGAGCGTCGGCGGCGCCTACAGCTGGCATCGCGGCGACGTGAAACGTGACTTGCAGTACGGCGAAGTCAGCGGCAAGCAGAAGACCAAACTGGATGCGCGCAGCGCCCAGGTCTTTACCGAAGCGGCCTACCGTTTGAACTTGCCCTCGGTGGCGCTGGAGCCGTTCGCCAACCTGGCTTACGTGCACCTTGACAACGAACGCTTTCACGAAAAAGGCGACGCTGCCGCGCTGGAGCGTGGCAGTGACAGCCGCGATGCAGTGCTGAGCACCCTGGGCCTACGGGCATCGAAAACCTTGCCCCTCAATGACCGGCAGCAACTGGACGTTTCCGGCTCGTTGGGCTGGCAGCACAGCCTGAGTGCCGTTGAATCCGAAGAGCACCTGGCGTTTGTCGCCGGTGGGCCGTCGTTCGCGGTGCAAAGCTCGCCGTTAATGCGCGATGCAGCGCTGGTGGGTGTGCAGGCCAGCCTGGCGTTGAGCAAAAGCACACGGGTCAACCTCGACTACACGGGCCAACTGGCTGGCCGGGAAAAAACCAGGGCGTGGGGTTGAGTCTGAACTGGCAGTTCTGAGCAAGATCCTGAGGCCGAAGGAGGTCAACTGTGGGAGCGGGCTTGCTCGCGAATGCGGTGTTTCAGTCGACGCACCTGTAACTGAGCCACCGCATTCGCGAGCAAGCCCGCTCCCACATTGGGTCGGCGGCGCCTGGGAGAAACGTGATTTATACAAGTGCAATAAAAACTAAGGAAGGTCACCGTGAAAAAAACAAAACGAGGGTTTCAATCCGCCATCCCAACAGGCCCGGGCTACCCGCTCAAGGCCCTGAGCTGCGTGCCATACGGCGCGTTGCTGTGTTGCCTGGCCAGCCTGGGTACCGCCCAGGCCGCACCCTACGTGGAAAGCGGAAAACCGGGGGATGCTGCCAGCTGGCGCAGCAATGAATTCAAAGCCGATTGGGGGCTCGGCGCCGTGCATGCAGACGCTGCTTACGCCGCCGGCTACACCGGCAAGGGCGTGAAGCTGGGGATCTTCGATCAGCCGGTGTATGCCCAGCATCCGGAATTCGCCAGCCCCGGCAAAGTGGTCACGATCGTGACCGAAGGCATTCGCCAATACACCGACCCGTACATCCCGGTGAAGGCCGGGGACGCGTTCCGCTACGACGGCACACCCTCCCTGGGCTCCAACGGCAAACTCGGCAATCACGGGACACACGTGGGCGGGATTGCCGCAGGTAACCGTGACGGCGGGCCGATGCATGGCGTGGCGTTCGACGCGCAGATCATCAGTGCCGAAAACGGTGACCCGGGCCCCGAAGACGGGATCATCCTGGGCAACGACGGCGCGGTCTACAAAGCCGGTTGGGATGCCCTGGTGGCCAGCGGCGCACGCATCATCAACAACAGCTGGGGTATCGGCATCGGTGACCAGTACGCCAAGGGCGGGCGCGATCCGGCGTTCCCTAACTTCACGGTCAATGAAGCCCAGGCGCAGTTCAATAACATCCGGCCGATCCTTGGCACGATCGCAGGCGGCGCTTATCAAGGCGCCATCGATGCCGCCCGCAGCGGCGTGCTGACGATCTTTGCCGCCGGCAACGACTACAATCGCAATAACCCGGACGCGATCTCGGGCCTCGCGTACTTCGTGCCGGAGATCGCGCCCAACTGGCTGTCGGTAGCGGCGCTACAACAGAACCCCGACACCGCCAGTTCCGACCCGTACGTGATCAGTACTTTTTCCTCGCGCTGCGGTTATGCCGCCAGCTTCTGCGTCGCGGCGCCCGGCACCAAGATCTACAGCTCGGTGATCAACGGCACCACCCTGGAAAACCTGACCACCGACTACGCCAACTTCAACGGCACCTCCATGGCCGCGCCTCATGTGGCCGGCAGTGCGGCGGTGCTGATGGAGCGCTTCCCGTACATGAGTGGCGACCAGATTTCCACGCTGCTGAAAACCACCGCGACCGACCTCGGCGCACCGGGCATCGACTCGCTGTACGGCTGGGGCATGATCAACCTGGGCAAGGCCATCAACGGCCCGGGGATGTTTGTGACGGCTGAGGATATCCCGGCCGAATTTCGTATCGATGGGGCCTACGGCTCCGGTCAATTCGTCGCGGACCTGCCAGGGATTGGCGCCGTGGTGGATGCCGGCAAACCGACCCAGCGCCTGTGCACCGACGTGCATTGCGGGCTGGATGTGTGGAGCAACGACATCGCCGGGCATGGCGGTCTGACCAAGCAGGGCATCGGTGCGCTGGTGCTGACCGGCACCAACACCTACAGCGGCCCGACCCTGGTCAACCAAGGGTTGCTGGCAATCAATGGTTCGATCACCTCCGACGTCACCGTCAGCAACAGCGGTGTAGTGGGCGGTTCAGGGCGCATTGGTTCGCTGACGGCGAACAGCGGCGGTACCGTGGCGCCGGGTAACTCCATCGGCACGCTGAATGTGGCCGGTGATGTGAGCTTTGCGGCGGGCTCCACTTACGCGGTGGAGCTGTCGCAAACCAGCAGTGACCGCATCGTCGCCGGTGGCAAGGCCACCCTCAGCGGCGGCACAGTGACCCTGGCCCTGGAAAACAGCCCGACGCTGCTGACTCAGACCCAGGCCGAAAGCCTGATCGGTCGCCAATACAACATCCTGCAGGCCGCAGGCGGGATCAACGGCAGCTTCGGTTCGGTGCTGCCTAACTACCTGTTTATCGGCGGCACCTTGAACTACGCCGCCAACGGCGTGCAACTGGATGTGGGGCGCAATGCCAACACCTTTGCCAGTGTGGCGGCCACGCCGAACCAACGGTCGGTGGCAGCCGCCGCCGAGCAATTGGGCGCGGGCAACGCCGTGTATGAAAGCCTGTTGCTGGCGCCGAATGCAGCCTCGGCCCAAGGCGCGTTCCAGCAGCT
This sequence comes from Pseudomonas sp. TH34, assembly GCF_016650865.1. NCBI lineage: Bacteria > Pseudomonadati > Pseudomonadota > Gammaproteobacteria > Pseudomonadales > Pseudomonadaceae > Pseudomonas > Pseudomonas sp. TH34. The sequence goes on along the minus strand of NZ_JAEKFB010000027.1, from coordinate 19,189 downwards.
GTCCGGGGAAATCTACCCGGCGCTGGAAACCGCATTGGTCAATGACAACCGCTACCTGCGCGAAGCCGTGGGCGAGCGTTTGCAGCAAGGGGAAATGGGCGCATCGAGCCAGACCGTCGACAGCCGTGGCAACGTCTGGGTCAAGGCGCTGGGCGCCTGGGGCAAGACCAACAGCGGCAGCGATACGGCGGGCTACACCACCTCCATCGGCGGCATGCTGGCGGGTGTGGACGGCGCGCTGGATGAAGACACCCGCGTGGGCCTGGTGGCGGGGTACAGCGACACGTCACTGAACATGGGCAGTGACACCCACTCCCGCGCGTCGGTAGACAGCTATCACTTGGGCGCGTACGCCGGGCATGAAATCGGTGCCTTGCGTTTGAGCGGCGGGGCGACCTACAGCTGGCACCGCGCCGATGTGAAGCGTGAGCTGCAATACGGTGAAGTCGCCGGCAAGCAGAAAGCCAAGGTGGATGCCCGCAGCACCCAGGTGTTTACCGAAGCGGCGTATCGCTTGAACCTGCAACCGCTGGCCCTGGAACCGTTTGCCAACCTGGCGTATGTGCATCTGGATGCCGACGGGTTTACCGAAAAGGGTGATGCGGCGGCCTTGAAGGGCCGGGATGACAGCCGCGATGTGGTGTTGAGTACCCTGGGTGCCCGAGCGCTGAAAACCTTGAATATCAACGACCATCAGCAACTGGAGCTTTCCGGCACCCTGGGCTGGCAGCACAACCTGAGCAGCGTCGACTCCGAGCGGAACCTGGCGTTTGCCTCGGGCGGCCCGTCGTTCTCGGTGGAGAGTTCGTCGATGGTGCGTGATGCGGCATTGGTGGGCGCGCGGGTCAGCCTGGCGCTGAGCAAGGATGCGAAGGTGAACCTGGATTACAACGGACTGCTGGCCAGCAAAGAGAAAGTCCATGGGGTGGGTTTGAGCCTGGACTGGGCTTTCTAAACACCGCAGTTGGAAATGTGGGCGCGGGCTTGCTCGCGAAGGCGGTGTGCCAGTCGGTTGATGGGTTGACTGATCCACCGCTTTCGCGAGCGAGCCCGCTCCCACATTGATCCGGTTCCAAGCGTTCATTTGTGCAAATTCGGCTTTCTCGACAATTCCAACAAAAGAGAGGCAATACCATGGGTGTTTTCGACTATAAAAACCTCGGGACCGAGGGCTCCAAAGCGTTGTTCGCCGATGCCATGGCGATCACGCTGTACTCCTACCACAACCTGGACAACGGCTTTGCCGTGGGTTATCAGCACAACGGTTTTGGCCTGGGGCTGCCGGCCACGCTGGTGGGTGCGTTGCTGGGCAGCACTGACTCGCAGGGGGTGATTCCGGGGATTCCCTGGAACCCTGACTCGGAAAAGGCCGCCCTTGAGGCGGTCAACAAAGCCGGCTGGACGCCCATCAGCGCCAGTACCTTGGGCTATGGCGGCAAGGTGGATGCCCGGGGCACGTTCTTCGGTGAAAAGGCCGGCTACACCACCGCGCAGGTGGAGGTGCTGGGCAAGTACGATGGTGACGGCAAACTGCTGGAAATCGGTATTGGTTTTCGCGGGACTTCGGGGCCTCGGGAAACCTTGATCACCGACTCCATTGGCGATCTGGTCAGTGATTTGCTGGCAGCGCTGGGGCCCAAGGATTACGCGAAAAACTACGCCGGCGAAGCCTTTGGCACCTTGCTCAAGGATGTCGCGGCGTATGCCGGCAGTCATGGCCTGACGGGCAAGGATGTGGTGGTCAGCGGCCATAGCCTGGGCGGCCTGGCGGTCAACAGCATGGCCGACTTGAGCGGCAATAAATGGTCTGGGTTCTACAAGGACTCCAACTATGTGGCCTATGCCTCGCCAACCCAGAGCAGCGGCGACAAGGTGCTGAATATCGGTTATGAAAACGACCCGGTGTTTCGCGCGCTGGACGGCTCGTCGTTCAACTTCTCGTCCCTGGGCGTGCATGACAAGCCCCATGAGTCGACGACGGACAATATCGTCAACTTCAACGACCACTACGCGTCGACGCTGTGGAATGTCCTGCCGTTTTCCATCGTCAATGTGCCCACCTGGCTTTCTCATTTGCCCACGGCCTATGGCGATGGCTTGACCCGGGTCCTGGACTCGAAATTCTACGACCTGACCAGCCGGGACTCGACGATTATCGTGGCCAACCTGTCGGACCCGGCCCGGGCCAATACCTGGGTGCAGGACCTCAACCGCAATGCCGAGCCGCACAAGGGCAACACGTTCATTATCGGCAGTGATGGTGATGACCTGATCCAGGGCGGCAAGGGTGTGGATTTCATCGAGGGCGGCAAGGGCAATGACACGATCCGCGACAACAGTGGGCATAACACCTTTCTGTTCGGCGGGCAGTTTGGGCAGGACCGAGTGATCGGTTACCAGTCCACCGACAAGCTGGTGTTCCGGGACGTGGAGGGCAGTGCGGACTGGCGCGACCATGCCAAAGTGGTGGGGGGCGATACGGTGCTGAGTTTTGGCGCGGATTCGGTGACGCTGGTCGGCGTTGGACTCGCCGGGGTTTGGGGCGATGGAATTTCCATCAGCTAAGTAGCGGGCCGCTGTTGTGGCGAGGGAGCAAGCTCCCTCGCCACAGGGTTAATCAGTATCGCAGGCTGGGTTATCTCCAGTAGTGACCGTGGTTCCAGTACGGACGGTGGGGTTGGCCGTACCCGTAGCCGTAATAATGACCCCGCGGCCAATAGCCTCGCGGGCCATAGCCGTAGCCCCAGTGGCCGTAATAGCGCGGGCCGGGAGGAGGGGCTGCACGATCACCACGCGCGATGGCGCCTGGCGGATGATGATGGTGTCGGCAAACACCGGCGTACTCGCCAGCGCAGCCCACATCAAGGGAATGAGTAGCAGAGTGCGCACCGCTCGGGACATGAATGCCATGGCCATGGTTCTCCGTCATACCGCTTTCGAAGTTGAAGGCGGTTGATCGGTTAAACGCAGGGGCAGGGGGAAATCCTTCGGTGAAATATTGTTTATTTTGCACAAGCCGGCATTAGTGTTGGCAGTGCCGACGCCATCGCAGCCTCGCCAAGGCTCGACAGCTCCCACAGTTTTGTGATCGCTGATGTGGGAGCTGTCGAGCCTTGGCGAGGCTGCGATAGGATCGCTAAGGTGCACCTGGCAAACCGAGTTGTCTGCATCGCGGGCAAGCCCGGCTCCCACAGGGGCGTGCATTGCAAAGAAAAGTGGGAGCCAACGGGCTCCCACTTTTTATTTCTCCTTGATCACGGTCGCGACGTCAGAGGCCTTGACCCGTACATGCTTGCCGGCGATGTCGGTGAATTCGTAGAAACCATCAGCGGTCTTCGCGTTCGGCACGTCCTTGGTCAAATACTGGGTGCCGTTCTGCAACGTCACCACGGTTTGCGTGGAGCAACCGGCCAGTACCAGCAACGTGACCATACTCACCGCCAGACCCAAATTCTTCATGCTCATAACCCTTACCCTGATCCTTCGAAAACCCCGCGCCTGAGCGGTCGGGGGAAACATATTTTATGTGGCTGACAGCCATCTGATCATTATTACGCAAAAAGTTGCGTGCGCCTTTGATCTATTACCGATTGCAACAGCCGCTCAGGGACGGCACTCTGTATGCATAACCAGTGTTTGATCCCGTGCCTGATATGTCCAATCCCCTTGAAGACCCGCTCTATTACCTGCATAACTTCCGCCAGGTGCTCGATTGGCTGGGGCAGCGCTATGCCGATTTACTGGCCCCGGACGAAGAGCATTTCATTCAGCAATTTGACAGCTTGCCGCAGTCGTCCCAGGCCTTGCTGGTGCGCATGGTGATGCGCAAGGGCGCGCATTTCCGGGCCGCCAAGCTCAATTATGTCGAAATCGGCGCGGTGCACGAGGCGGTGATGCCGTTGCTGGAGCAGGGGTGGGTGACAGATCAGTGCCTGTTGTCGTTTGGCGAGCTGTTTGGCCTGTTGCAGAAAGCTGAAATCCTGGCGGCGTTCAAACCCTGGATCGAGCAACCCAGGGCCAAAAAGGCAGATTGGCTGGAGTCGCTGTCAACGCAGTTTTGTGAACCGCGTCACTTCCAGCACTGGTGCCCGGACCTGGCCGATCAGCTTTACAGTCTCACCGTGATGGACCTGTGCGACCGGCTGCGGCTGATGTTCTTCGGCAATCTCTATCAGGACTGGTCGGAGTTTGTGCTGGCGGACCTGGGTATTTTTACCTACGAGAAAGTCGAATTCTGCGCCGAATCCCGGGGATTGCGCAGCCGTGACGACGTGCACGGCTTTCTGTTCCTGCACCAGTGCCAACAGGCTTTTGAAGCGGGTGAGGCACTGGATAACGTGCTGGAACAAATCGCCACCTTGCACACCGACAACCCCTGGCTGGAAAAGCGTCGGGCCAAGCTGTTGTTTCAAGTCGGCCAGTATTGTGAGCGCAGCGCCGAGTTGGCCCTGGCGGAGGCGATCTACCGCAGCTGCACATACCCCGGCGCACGGGCACGGCTGATCCGGGTGCTGGAGCGTCAGGAGGATTTTGCCCAGGCGATGCGGCTGGCCCGTGAAGCACAGCTGGCTCCGGAGAGCGCTGCCGAGCAGCAGCACCTGTTGCGTGTGATCCCCAGGCTGCGGCGCAAACTCGGCGAGCCGGCGATGCCCAAGGTAAAGCCCCGGGCTATCGTGCGCCTGGACCTCGAACTGCCGGCCCCGGACCCGCTGATGTCGGTGGAGTATTGCGTGCAGGCCCACTTGAGCGACCACGGTACGCCAGTGCATTACGTCGAGAACACGCTGATCAATTCGTTGTTTGGACTGCTGTGCTGGCCGGCGATTTTTGCGCCGTTGCCGGGGTCGTTTTTCCACCCGTTCCAGCGTGGTCCCGTGGACCTGCACAGCGAAGACTTTCATCAGCGGCGAGCCGAGCTGTTCGCCGAGTGCCTGGGCCAACTGGACGATGAGCGCTACAAGCACACCATTCGCCAGCGTTACGTCGACAAATGGGGCATTCAGTCACCCTTCGTGTTCTGGAACGTACTCAGCGAAGAACTGCTCGACCAGGCCCTCGATTGCCTGCCCGCCGCACACCTGCGCCATTGGTTCGAGCGCCTGCTGCTGGATATCCGTGCCAACCGCGCCGGCATGCCCGACCTGATCCAGTTCTGGCCCGAGGAAAAAACCTACCGCATGATCGAAGTCAAAGGCCCCGGCGATCGCCTGCAAGACAACCAGCTGCGCTGGCTGGAGTTCTGCGGCGAACATCAGATGCCCGTGACCGTCTGTTATGTGCGCTGGGCGGAGCAGGCGGCTTGAGTTACAGCGTCGCGGTGCGTGCGTTGTGTGAATTCACCGCCAAGGTCGGCGACCTCGACCTGCGTTTTACCCCGTCTCCCAGCGCCCAGGAAGGGATTGTCGGCCACCGCACCGTGGCTTCGCGGCGCAGCGCCCACTACCAGAATGAAGTCGCGCTGGAAGGTGAATACCAGCAGTTGAAAGTCCGGGGCAGGGCGGATGGCTACGACCCGGATCGCAACCAGCTGGAAGAGGTGAAAACCTATCGCGGCGACCTCGACAAGCAGCCGGCCAACCATCGGCAACTGCACTGGGCCCAGGTCAAGGTCTACGGCTGGTTGATGTGCCAGAAGCTCGGGTTGTCGGAGATTGTCCTGGCGCTGGTGTACTTCGATATTGTTGGCGAGCACGAAACGCTGCTCAGCCAACGCTTTCAGGCGGACGACCTGCAGGCATTCTTCCATCAGCAATGCGCGCTGTTCCTCGGCTGGGCCGAACAGGAAATGCACCAGCGCGAAGCCCGCAACGCCGCAGCAACTGCACTGGGCTTTCCCCATGCAGCGTTTCGTCCCGGTCAGCGGTCACTCGCGGAAACGGTCTACAAGGCTGTCAGCACCGGTCGCTGCCTGATGGCCCAGGCGCCCACCGGTATCGGCAAGACCGTCGGCACTATTTTTCCGATGCTCAAGGCCATGGCGCCCCGGCAACTGGACAAGGTGTTCTTCCTTACGGCCAAGACCCCGGGCCGAAAATTGGCGCTGGATGCCGCGCAAGTGCTGTATGACAGCAGCCCGGATTTGCCGCTGCGGGTACTGGAGCTGGTAGCCCGGGACAAAGCCTGCGAGCATCTCGACAAAGCCTGTCACGGCGACTCGTGTCCACTGGCCAAGGGTTTTTACGACCGCTTGCCGGCTGCCCGTGAAGCCGCATCCCGCGTGCGACTGCTGGACCAGCGCAACCTGCGGGAAGTCGCGCTGGCCCATGACGTCTGCCCCTATTACCTGAGCCAGGAAATGGCGCGCTGGAGCGATGTGGTGGTCGCCGACTACAACTACTACTTCGACTTCGGCGCCATGCTGTTCGGCCTGGCGCAGCTCAACCAGTGGCGGGTCGCGGTGCTGGTGGACGAGGCCCATAACCTGGTGGACCGAGGTCGTTCGATGTACAGCGGAGCCCTCGACCAATACACCCTCAAGACCCTGCGGGAGATCGCGCCCGAGCCGCTGAAGAAGCCCCTCCAGCGCCTGAACCGTGAGTGGAATGCCTTGCACAAGGAACAAGTGGCGCCGTATCAGGCTTATGCCCAGAAGCCCGACAAACTGCTGCACGCCTTGAGCCTGTGTACCAGCGCCATGGGCGAGTATTTCAACGACCATCCCGAAGCACTCAATGGCGAGCTGCAAGCCTTCTACTTCGAGGCCTTGCAGTTTGCCAAGGTCGCCGAACTGTTCAACGAACACTTCATCTTCGACATCAGCAAGCGCGAACACAGCGGCAAACGCAGCTCATCGAACCTGTGCCTGCGCAACGTGGTGCCTGCCGAATTCATTCGGCCACGGCTGACGGCAGCCCGCAGCAGCGTGCTGTTTTCCGCAACCTTGAGCCCTCGGCATTACTACGCGGATTTGCTGGGAATGCCGCCGGACACGGCCTGGGTCGATGTGGAATCGCCGTTCAAGGCCGAGCAGTTGCAGGTGCATATCGTCGACCGGATCTCCACCCGGTTTGTGCATCGACAGGCGTCCCTGGAGCCCATCGTCGAGCTGATCGCAGCGCAGTTTGCGCAGCAGCCGGGCAACTACCTGGCGTTCTTCAGCAGCTTCGATTATCTGCAGCAAGTGGCGCAATTGCTTGCCGAGCGGCACCCGCACATCACCCTGTGGCAGCAGTCACGGGGCATGGCCGAGGCCGAACGTCAGGGGTTTCTCGACCAGTTCACCCAGCACAGCCAGGGCATCGGTTTTGCCGTGCTCGGCGGCGCATTCGGCGAAGGCATCGACCTGCCGGGAACCCGCCTGATCGGTGCATTTATCGCCACCCTGGGCCTGGCGCAACTCAACCCGGTGAATGAGCAGCTCAAACTGCGGATGGGCGCGATCTTCGGTGCCGGTTACGACTACACCTACTTGTACCCTGGCATCCAAAAGGTGGTGCAGGCCGCGGGGCGGGTGATTCGCAGCCAGCAGGACCGGGGCGTGGTGATGCTGATCGATGACCGCTTTGGTGAAGCGCGGGTACGGCAGCTATTGCCGCGCTGGTGGTCGATCACTTCGGCGGATACACCGCATCCCGTAACTGGTGGGTGAACAGACCGGACATGCCTTCGTAGGCCGTATTGGTCAGTGCAACCACCGTGAGCTTTTGCTGCGGGTCGACAAACCAGCTGTGACCGTAGGCGCCGCCCCACTCAAAGGTGCCCCGGGATTGCGGCGTGCCCGTCAGCGCGGGGTCATTCAGCACCGCCCAGCCATAACCGAAGCCCCAACCCGGGTCCTGGGTTTGCACCATGGCGCCGACGTGATCGGTGACCATCAACTGCACGCTGTGTGCGGACAGGATCGGTGCGCCGCCCTGGCGAATGGTTTCCAGGAACCGCGCAACGTCACCTGCCGTCCCGGCCATGCCAGCGCCGCCGGAAGGGTACGCATGGGAATCGAGAATCCGCCGCACATCAAACAGCGCAGTGCTGTTGCCCGAGGTGATGGTGGCCTTGTCGACCATGCGCAGCGGCTGCGGTGATCCATCCTGATAGGCGGCGGACAGGCGTTTTATATCCGTCACGGAAAACTCGGTATCGGTTAGTCCCAGCGGTCCGGTGACTGACTCGCGCATCAATACCGGCAGGCTCTGGCCCGACGCTTGTTCCAGTACCGCACCCAGCACATCGGTGGCCATCGAGTATTGCCAGCCTTTGCCCGGCGGGTAACTCAGGGGCACGCTGGCGATGCGCTTCAGATTCTCGGCAAAGCTGATCTCGGGCTCGCCCAAACCATCGGAAACCCCGGCGGTGCGGTAGGGACCTCGGGTACTTTCCAGGAATCCATAGCTCAGGCCCGCGGTGTGGTTAAGCAACTGGCTGACGGTGATCACCGGTGTGGTGCCATCCGCCAGCTTGGGATTGAAGTCAGGAAGCCAGCGGCTGACCGGATCGTCCAGGCCCAAGCGACCTTGTTCCACCAGGTGCATCGCGGCGGCGGAGACCAGCGGTTTGGTCACCGATGCCAGGCGAAAGATCGTGTCCTCTGTCATCGGGCGCCCGGCTTCGCGGTCCGCCAGGCCGGCAGCACGGTGATACACCAGCTGCCCGTCCCGCAGCACCAGCACCACGGTGCCCACCAGGCGCTTGTCGGCAATGGCGCTGTCGACCACCGCATCCACCCGCTTGGCGAGCAGCGGGTCCGGGCTGTCGGCGCAGGCGAGGGTGGCGCAAAGGGAGGCGGCAAGGGGCACGAGGTAGCTGGCAGGAGGCTGCATGGTTCAGGTCGCTCATTGGCAGTGCATGACTGCCAAATATGAACGCCAGGGGCCCGGACTACAACGTGACATTGCACAACTGTTGACTCAGTGCCCATAAGCGTTCGGCCTGTTCCGGGTCGACCGCCCAGGGCCATACGCCGTTACGGCGGGTGTCATCCTGCGACCAAGCGGCCACATCGCAATCTTCGCAGTAGAGTCCGCCCATATCCTCCAGTTGCGGGCTGACAGCGCACCACACCGACGTCGCGGCGCCTTGCTCGGGGCTCTTGTAGTGACTGGCGGGGCGGATATTGCCGTGCTCATCCAGTGCGCCGACGAATGCCAGGTCGTCCTTGTCCAGATAGCGGATCAAGTCGGTGAGGATTTCCCCCGGGTGCACGGAAAATGCGCGCACGTGCTCTGCTTTACCTCGTCGGTCCAGTGCTACCGCGAATAGTGCGTTGGCGGTTTTTGATTGGCCGTAGGCGAGCCACTTGTCATAGGGGCGGTGTTCAAATTGCGGGTCATCGAAATGCACGGGGCTGAGACGATGGCCGAGGGACGATACCGAAACCACGCGTGCGCCATTCGCCTCACGCAGCGCCGGCCACAACCGGGCGGTTAGCTGGAAGTGGCCCAGGTGGTTGGTGGCGAACTGCGCTTCGAGACCTCGCGCATCCCGTTGCAGGGGGGTGGCCATGATTCCGGCGCTATTGATCAGAAGGTTCAATGCCCGGCCGCTGGCGAGGAAGTTTTCGGCAAAACGGTCGATGGAAATCGGGTCGAGTAAATCCAGGCTGGCGTGTTCAACACCGATGATGCCCGAGAGGTTGCGTTCGGCCTTTTCAGGATCCCGGGCGGGAACGATCACCTGCGCACCCGCGTCGACCAACACGCGCACCGTTTCCAGGCCAATGCCCGAATAGCCACCGGTGACAATCACCGTCTTGCCTCGCAAATCGCTACCCGCCAAGGCTTGCTGGGCGGTAGTGCCGGCATCGAAGCCGCTGCCAATTGGGGTTTGTTTGTCAGCCATGAAAGATCTCCTTATGGGAGGCCTAGGGTCTATCGCTGGAGCCCGGACGCGGAATGCCCTAGAGTCCGTGTTTCTGTCGCGATCGTCCGGAGCTTTTTTATGGATACCCTTTCCGATGTGCTGGCACTGTTAAAAAGCCATCGCTCGACCTTCGCCGGCCTGAAGGCTGGAGGCACCTGGGCCATCAACTTTGCGGCGCCGGATGGCATCAAGTTCAATGCGGTGGTGGAGGGCAGTTGCTGGTTGGAAGTGGAGGGGCTGGCCGTGCCAATACGCTTGTATGAGGGAGACTGTTTCCTGTTGACCCAGGCACGCCCGTGGAGGCTGTCCAGCAATCTGGCCTCTGAAGGGCTCGATGCACGTGAGGTGTATGCCGATGCGGTAGGAGGCATCGCCACGGTGGGTGCCACGGTGGATCTGTTCCTGATCGCCGGACGATTTATCTACGGGGATGACGCCCGACTGTTGCTGGCCAGCCTGCCGCCGGTGCTGCGGGTGAGCGCCAACTCCGAACAGGCCGCCGTATTGCGCTGGTGCCTGGACCGCTTGGCCAGGGAATACGCGAGTCCGTTACAGGGCGCGGCGCTGATGACCGAGCATTTGGCGCAAATGATGTTGGTGCAGATCCTGCGGCTTTATCAATCTTCCATGGGCGCGCATACCACTGGCTGGTTGGGAGCGTTGACCGACCCAAGGTTGGCTCCGGTGCTGCGGGAACTTCACGCAGCACCCGCCCGGCGCTGGACGTTGAGTGAAATGGCCGTGCTTGCGAGCCAATCCCGCTCCACCTTTGCCTTGCACTTCAAACAACGGGTGGGGTTGGCGCCACAAGAATACCTGACCCGGTGGCGCATGCACCTGGCAGTGCAGGCCTTGAAGGCCAGCGACAACAGCGTGTCCACGATCGGCCAGGCCCTGGGTTATCAGTCAGACAGCGCCTTCAGCAATGCCTTCAAGCGTGTGATGGCCTGTTCTCCCCGAGAGTATCGCGAGCGAACTGCATAAACCGTATTACCTCATTTCCCACACCTGCAGCTTCGAGTAACGGGGGAGCTGTCCGTTGCGATCGAGGCTGTAATACACCTTCACGATTTCGCCTATTTGAAGACCATCCACTGATATCGTGACGCGCAGCGCCTGGCCGGCCGTGTCTGCGTTCAGGGTGGTGGTTACGGTAGTTCTCGACTGGCTGGCGATCCATTGCAAGGTCACGGTGTCGCCGGGTGCGGTCTCGGTGAACGGTACGATGACCGTCACTTGGTGCTCGCCTTGCGCATGCTCAACCTGCGCCTGGGGTAGACGACTGACGGGTTCGCCTACCTGCAATTCCAGGCGAAGGGACTCATGAGCGGGCAAGGGGGCAATGCGTTCGTAATACAGTTCGGTGAGCTGGTTAGCCAGCGTTTTGAGTTGCGCTCCATCCACCGTCAACACGATGGTGCGATCTTCCGGAATCTCGTCCAGCGTGTGTTCCTGGGTGTAGATCGTTGTATCTGCCTCCCATACCAGGCGCATCTGCATCGGTGCATCCCAGCCAGCGGGCGCAGTGAACACCACGGTGGCCTTGGCGATGTTCGGGTCCAGACGGCCCCCTTCCGCCTCCAGAACCTGGGGTGCCGACCATGGACTACCTGCGCCGCGCGCACCGATCCGGGTGGTTCTCGATGGCAGTTCCCGCTCGAGAGAGGGCGGCTCGTTCAGTACGGCGTCGAGGTCGACATTAACCCACGTGATGGGTGACCAATTAGTGTCCGAGTCAGGGTCCATATTCACGGCCGGGTAATTGCCGACGGCATCGATTACCTGCATTGCTACCGAGATATGCGGGCTGCTTCCTGCGTCCAGGACGACCTCCGTGGGCACTTTAATTGAAAAAGGTCTGCCCAACTCAGGCGTCCTCACCACATGAGAAAAACCTTGAGAACCCCAGACGATATTGCAGGTATCGAACTCCGCCATGTTGAGGTAAGGCTGGACATCAAGAATGATGCCCAGCACTGCCCTGTGACGAGTCACCACCTCGCCCGCCTGCAAGTCGGGGGGCATTCTAAATACGAAGCCCTGATGGCCCACGGTATCCGGGTCTGGATCGCGCCCACCGGGACGGTCCAGTTTGATCCGCACCTTCAGGTTATTTGACTCCACCGTGCCTTCGCGAGGTTCCTGAACAGTGCAATACGGGTGGGCCCACGTTGGCAGGACGTTGTGTTTGTCCACCCTGAGGGAAATTCTCGGGGCGTTCTGGTTCCCACTGTTTATGACCACGTAATCTTCCGGGACCGGGCCATCCCAATAGAGAAATATCTCGGTGCCGAGCGCGTACGTGCGCTCTGGGTAAAGCGTCGGCCTCACATCATGCTCCACATGCCGAAGGCCCAGGCCGCCGCTGGATTGGGTGGCGGCTTCATCTTCCAGGATCGGCGGCGTCAGGTTGTGGATGACAAGTTCGGGTTTATCGTCGGCACGGGGGCCGCCCGCGTCTTTTTTGGGCGCACGAGACATGGTGAAACCTCCACGATATAGGGGCTGCAATCAATTCGGCAGGTTCTCATCGTCAACCGTATGCCTGCGTGCTATCCGCACCGTCGTCACGCCTGAGTAACGCTGCGGTGTCCCGCCCAGATTGACCAGCCAATAGACTTTTACGATGCGGTTGAGGTTATCCAGTACAAATTTTGCCGGCACCTTGACCCGTGCCTCACCTGGGGTATTGGCACGCACCAGCATTTCGATACGGTTGCCCGGGCCGAACCAGTGCAAGCGGATATCCCGGCCAAGCGGCGGGTTGGGAAGGGTGACCCACACGCCGTCTGGCACCAGATCCGGGTCAAGCCGGTGGCCGATGACTCTTTCCACCTCGGGTGCCGCCATGGGCGCCCAACGCTCGCCTACCAGCAGGTTTTTACGCGCTGATTGCCCCAGCAACCGAGGGATGGCGCGGCTATCGGTGGCTTCGTAGTACATCACCGAAGGCCGTCCCTCAAAACGCTTGGTCTGGGCGCCTGGCACATGAAACTCAAGCACATTGTGCTCCGGACGCTCGCCGGCACTGCGGCTGAACCGGTACTCCACGGCACCCTCCGGGTCGGGTACCAGCCAGACCAGGGTGATCAGGTCTGTGGGTTTCCAGCTTTCCTGATAAGGCACGTAGGCGTAACCATCAAAAGGTACGGGTTGCACATGGGCGAAGGGTTGCACCTCGTTCATGTACGGCGCGGCCCATGGTGCGACCACGCCCTGAACCGTTACGTAGTCGGCGACCGAGTGAAAGGTTATGCCTTCGATAAATTTGTGAAGTGTGTATTGCACCTTGGCGTGGCCCTGGACCAGCTTCGCCACCAGCTCATGGCCTATCGGGAACTCAAATAATTTGTTGCTTTGGTCTATCCGCGTTTTCTCGCCATAGGTGACTGGATTTCCATGGGCGTCGGTGCCCTGGAAGAAAAACTCCAGCGTGTCGTTAGGCGAGAAGTAGTTGGGGTCGGCGTAGACATTCGCCGTAATCGATTTTCCCTCAAGTTTCGCCAGATCGATCACCCGGGTTTGCGGGTCGGCCTCGTTGATAAACGGCGCATACAGGAAGTCGTCCCGGGCAAACACCCTTACTTCACTGGCTGCCGACCAGGGTGCAGCAGGATCGGAATCGTTTCCGGTGTGCCCACGCACCTGAAACTGCACGCTCAGCCGATCACTATCGCCAGCGGCGATAATTGTGTCGTAGGGCACCACCAGGATGATGGAGCGCCGCAAGTCTTTTTCACTGACCGAATGGGTCACTTGCTGATCACCCCAGCACAGCAACAAGCGGTCCCCGACTGCGATGAATGGGTAGGGCAGCACTTCGACTTCGATACCCTCGCGGGCGCGCTTGTTGCTGACGCCGTTAACCATCACGTCGGCAGGCAGTTTAAAAACCAACCCCTGGTGCCCCGGTGTCGTTACGTCGGGTTCGAGCCCGCCAGGCATGTTCAGGTCAACCCGCAGGCGCAGGGTCTGGGTCGACTCGCCGGTGAGGTTGTTCCGGCATACCAGTGGGTCAATCAACAGCGGCCTGATACTGGCCGCCGGCAGCAGCAGCGGTAGCCGCGCCTGTTGCAAGTCGCCAGGTTGGACAAAGGTATGAGCCACCGGTATCAGCGGGTCATTGCTGAACAATTCGAGTAAATCACCATTGGCCATCCTTGAGGACGTGTGCACGTAAACCACTTGGGGCGTCTGGATATTTCGAAGGCCCAGGCTACCGTCAATGCCCACGTCACCGGCACTGGCTGGAAACAACCCTGGCACCTCAAGGCTACCCAATTCAGCAGTGGGTTGGGGTACGTCTGTAATGACTGTGGACATCGCAGTGACTCCTATCTGGGTGGCCCCCTTCGAGGCGTACGAGGTACATACGTTATTTGCTGCCAATACGATTCGACACGGGGGTAGTTCGACTATGCCCAGTATTCAGGGAGCGAATTAGAGCGATCGGAACAGGATATAATCGATTTCATAGTCGTTACCTTCATGGGTGGGGAAGTGACTAACGATGCTGAGGTCAATCCAGGAATTGTTAGTCGTGAATACTCCGCTGATTGTCACCCAAGTGTTGGGGGCGGAAAGTGTCACCTGCTGAGTAAGTGCACCCTCTGTTGTGCTGAGTGAGAGGATGGGTGCATAGTGCCAAGCGTCCGCTCTTCGTGCTCTTATTGAGAACTCGTATTGACGTCCCGGCCCCATATTGTTGAATCGTTTACTTAAAATGACGCCCGCCTTGTTGCCGGGAGGGAAGGTGTAGTTACGAAACACTGTATTTCCATCATAAACCCTGAACGCAATATCTCTATTGTCGCTAAGCGCGGGTCCTCGCACCCAGCCATTCAAGTTGCTACCGGTGAAAGGTGTATGGTCATATTGGCCTGGAACACTACGAATAGAGAGTACATAAATTCGTGAAAAGCGCCGGGGAACATTAGCTCTGGCCAAGTTGTAGGTGATCCGCACCGTTCTACCTATATTGCCGTCGACGAAACGGCGCGCTACTGGGATGAGAAGTGCCTTTCCTGCTTGCTCTTTACTGAGTCTGACCTCAATTGATGTATCCAGGGCATCACCGTCCCAAGTTAATGTGATGATGTCATCTTCAACGCTATCTGTGAGAGGGACAGTTACTGTCACGTTCGCGCCAATATCTGCGGGGTCGAGATGGTTGCCAAACGTCTTTTCAACGGTCACAGCGGGTAATGTTCTGGTCGGTTCTCCCACTTGTAGCTGCATTCGCAGCGACTGGTGATGGGGCGTGCGATCAATACGCTCGTAATACACCTCGACGGGCAAGGTATTAAAACGTCGGACTTGTGCGCTCGGCACCGTATAGCTCAATCGCCGGTCTACAGGAATGGCCTCCAGAAATATCTCATCAGAAAAGTTGACCCCGGGGGCGACCCAGACCACGCGAATTCGAGTGCCCGGTGTCCAACCATCCTGCGCACTGAATCTCATCGTCGCAATTGAGTTGGCGTCGATCTGTCCGTTAGGTGCCTGGTCAATGGTCGGAGCCGGCCATTCGATCAATTGCCCGATAACCTGTACACGCACTTTTCGTGACGGGTACCAGGTATTGGTCACGATCTTGTACACCTCGTAATACATGATCGCGATACCGCCCGCGATGACCCTAAGCAACTCATTCTCGACTTCGAACTCCATCAAGTGATTTTTGCGGTCGACGAATCTGGTTTCCGTATGAAAGAAGGGTATGTTTTGTATGTCGCGGCCCTGCCACTCAAACCTCACCGTGTCACCCACCTCAAAAAATCCGGGTCGGTCCACAGATAAATCAATTGCGCCGCTCCTCCGAGTTCTTCCATGTCAACGATCTCCCCTGGCTGCTCAAGCCAAGGCCCTCGCGGCCGTGGGACTCCAAGGTTGACGTTGACCCGACTGATTTCGGACCAGTTGGCGTCGGTATTGGGGGCAGGGTAGTTACCGCCCATGTCGATGATCTGCATCGCCACCGGCAGCGTGTCTTCGTAGTCGTCATGCCTGATCACGTCTGCGGTGACGACGACGTCAAACGAGCGCATCACCTCCTTTTCTGAAACGACGTAAGGGACTATTTGGGAACCCCAGGCAATCAAACAGGTGTCACCCGCTGCCATGTTTTCGTAGGGTTCCACCCTAAGCGCTACACCTCGATTGGCTCTGATCTGATCCACATGACTGCCGGCGGCCAGGTCTTCAGGCAGGAAAAACACCAGGCCTTGGTTGCCTGGGGTATCCGGGTCCGGATCCGGGTCTCCAGGGCGGTCACGCTTGACGCGTAGCCTTAAAGGTTCGGTTTTGGACGCGTTGCCGCTGGGGCGCCGAATGATGCAGTAGACTTCGGCCCAATCCGCCAGAATCAGTTCTTTAGGGGCTATGAGTTCGAAATGTCGGTTTCCCTGGTTCTCAGGTTGGATGACGATGTAGTACACCGGTAGTACGGGATCGCTCCAGTGGAGGTAGATCTGGGTGTTTAACGGCAGTACAGCCGGAGGCACCAGCACCACCACCAAGTCGTGTTCGACATGCCGCAGGCCGATGCCGCCGTCATAGTCGCCAAAGCCTTTGAGCGGTGGGTACAGGTCATCGATAAATACCGGACCAATCATGTCGTATTCTTCGTCATCGAGCGGATGCTCGGAATCTACTTCCGGTGCACGAGACATTGGGCAACCTCCAGCGTCGAACGGGCGCTTTTAATAGTCAAAACCAGGTTCAAACCTCTGCGGCCGGTGGGCCAATCTGGACTACTTGGCGATCGGATTCGTTTATGTCCGCGGTGGCGTTCAGATATTGTTCCGGCTCATAGACGTAATAGAGCTCAGGGGTAAGGCGGTTGAACTTCAAGAGCTCGCTGTAGGGAATCAGGCGCCTGATCGGTATGCCTTCCGGCACATTGCCGACGGTAAACCGGTCGGTATACAGGGTCACCTCATTACTACCCGGCAACACGTGACGCAGTATCAGCTCGATTTTGTCCGTGGGGTTGCGCCATGGGTACCACGGGATCTCCACGGCACCGCCCTCCCTGGGAATGGGGTTGAGCACATGGTTGGTGTGGTTCAGGAAGAACGGTGCACTTAGCTTCACAATCGCATCCACCACCTGTGCGGTCGCAAACTTCGAATACCGCGTAGGCACACCTGTCTTGAGCAGCAGGTAGCTGATTTCCGCTCTGCCGCCAGCACAGGCGCGTACCTTTTCATTGGGTATGAAGAAGTCTTCCGCTCTGCCGGCAAACTCGATGGTGATGTACTTTTCCTCCAATACAACGCCCCCCAGCTTCGGATAACCACGGTAGGTCACATGGTAGGTATGACCTGCGGGGCCTTGAAAAGGGGGCAGGTAGAGCTGTATATGCAAAGGCTGGCCATTCAGCCGCTCAAGGTCGATGAAACCTTCAACATCCTGGGTATTGAAAATAGGTGCAGCCAGGGTGTCGCGATCAAGGTCTATCAGCACCGGAATGTTCCGCGAACGCGGCGTGGAAACATTCCCGACCAAGTCAGCCACGCTGAAACTCACCAACCGGTTGGTGCCGTTACCGGCCTCGACAATACCGTCACGGCTGATTGCGATCTCTGTCTGTTTGCCGACACCCGAAACCTGCTGACGCGGCGCATTGTAGTTGCCGAACTTCAGCGCGATCAGGTCTCCGCTATCCATATTCGGATAGGGATCGACGGTGACCGTCACCAGCCTGGATTGAAACTCTCTGATTTCGAGGTAGTTAGGCTTGAAGTTGAGTTCGGAGTGGCCTGGGATAATTTGATTTTTGTCGGCGCCTGCCGGTTGGGTTCTTTTGATTCGTACGTCCAAGGGATTAGAGGTGTCGGAGTCCGGGCCGCCTTCATAGTGCACCACGTAGCCCAGCGTCACGCTCCCTTCGGGAAGGCTGCTGTCGGGAATGGCAAACGCGAAGCTGTTGTCCGTCTCTTCTCCCGGCATCAACGTTTTTTCCGCCAGGACGTTCAAGCCTGGCATCGAAACAACCTGGATTTTATCCTTGGGCTTCGCCGACCAGGTTTTGTACACGATCACGGTCAGGCCATGAGTCAGTAGCCGTAGAGGGATCCCGCCAGCATAGTTAGCAAACCCCGGTGACATGCCAGGGATGAACAATTGATCCAGAAACTTGGGTTTAGCCGCGGATGTCTTGGTTTTTTTGGTCGGCATGGCGTTCTCCGGTCTGGCAGTGGGTACGTGATACAGGAATCGCTCCTGAGTTTTTGAATTATCAAATACCGGTCGTGGATAGCTTGGCTACTGTCAGAATTAACAGGTTCCGACGGATGGTATTAACCGATTTGCACGCGCTGGCGAACAGACTCGTTCAAGTCCAGGGAGCGAGCCCTGACCTGCGCGGACTCATACACGTAATAAAGCTCAGGGCTGAAACCCTCGAATCGTTCAAGGTCCTTGCGATAGATCAAACGCCTGATGGGCGCGCCATCGGCCCACGCTGTGCCCACGACACGCGGCTCGCTGAACACAATGGTTTCGTTGAGCGATTTCACGTACCGCAGGATCACGGTGATGCTGTCTGTGGGCTTGCACCATGGGTACCAGGGGATACTCACGATCGCCGAATCGGGTATGGGCGCCACGACGTGCCCTGGGTAGCGTTCAAAAAACGCAGCCGCCAGGCGCACCACCGACCCCCTCACGCGGGCGAAGGTTTTTTGCGACACCAGGTCTGACGGTTCCGTGCGCTTGCGCAGGACGAAGCTGGTTTCAATCTTGCCCCCGGCGGCGGCGCGGACCACGCTGTAGGGCACCGGGTGATTGACGGGCACCCCGGCCCTGACAATCTCTTCAAACCCCCGGTAGGTGACCACGCCGCCTAATGGTGGGTAGGCGCGGAACGAGATGTCATACAGGTCTCCCGGCTTGCCGACCTGGGCAGCGGTGTACAGCTCGAGTTGCAGGCTCTCGCCGTTGAGCCGGTCCGGGTCGATGTAGCCCAACGGGTCATCGGTGATGATGGCCGGGCCGTCGGGTTTTGCGCCGGCCAGGTCGACAACCACCTCAAGGTACCTGGAGCTTTGTACGGAAGGATTGCCGACCAGGTCGACCGGATAAAAGTTGACCAACAAGCCATAGCTGTCGCCCGCCTCGACAATCTGCGCATGGCTGATGGAGATGTGGGTCTGCTGCCCGACGCCCTCGACCGGCTGCAAGAGGGTCAAGCCCCCCCACTGGAAGTGGATGACGTCTTGCGCATGCATGTTCGGGTAAGGCTCGATGGTCGCGATAACGCCCCGGGCGGCTTCGGGTGGGTAGATTTGCAGGGCGGAGAGGCTGAATGAGAGCGCTGGGTGTCCTTCCGGCAGGTGACCGCTGTCCGGGCCGCCGGGTAAATCGGTTTTAATCAGCACATTCAGGGGCA
>NZ_JAEKFB010000026.1:0-75528 GCF_016650865.1 Pseudomonas sp. TH34 | reverse complement strand
GTCTGGGATCTGCGCAACGCCACGTCCCTGGCTCACTGGCTTTAAGGAATCGTCATGACTGCTAATCAACGACCGTTGGACGGCATCACCGTCGTCAGCCTGGAACACGCGATTGCCGCACCGTTCTGCACCCGCCAGTTGGCCGACCTGGGCGCCCGTGTGATCAAGATCGAACGCCCGGGCGCCGGTGACTTTGCCCGAGGCTACGATGAGCGCGTGCGCGGCCTGGCGTCGCATTTCGTGTGGACCAACCGCTCCAAGGAAAGCCTGACCCTGGACCTCAAACACGATGATGCCGGGGACATCCTGGAAACCCTGCTGGCCGACGCCGACGTGCTGGTGCAGAACCTGGCACCGGGCGCTGCGGCGCGCATGGGTTTGTCATTCGAGGCGCTGCATGAGCGCTTCCCGCGGCTGATCGTCTGCGACATCTCTGGCTATGGCGAAGGCGGACCTTACGAGAAAAAGAAAGCCTACGACCTGCTGATCCAGAGTGAAGGCGGCTTTCTCTCGGTCACCGGCGGCCCGGGTGAGGACCAGATGGCCAAGGCCGGCTGTTCCATCGCCGATATCTCCGCCGGGATGTATGCCTACAGCGGCATCCTCTCGGCGCTGCTGCTGCGGGGCAAAACCGGGCAGGGCAGTCGCATCGACGTCAGCATGCTGGAAAGCCTGGTGGAGTGGATGGGCTACCCGATGTATTACGCCTTCGACGGCGCGCCCCAGCCACCGCGCGCGGGTGCGGCGCATTCGACGATTTACCCCTATGGTCCGTTTCCCACCGGCGACGGCGGCACGGTGATGCTGGGTTTGCAGAACGAACGGGAATGGGCGGCGTTCTGCGGCAAGGTGCTGCTCACGCCGGAGCTGGCCACCGATGAGCGTTTCTCGGCCAACTTCAAGCGCTCGGAAAACCGCGACGTGCTGCGTCAGATCATCGTCGACCGCTTCGCGCAGATGAGTGCCGACGCCGTGATCCAGCGCCTGGAAGACGCGCAAATCGCCAGCGCCCGGGTCAACGATATGCAAGGCGTGTGGGACCACCCGCAACTGAAGGCCCGCGACAGTTGGCGCGAAGTCGACAGCCCGGCGGGCAAGTTGCCGTCGTTGCTGCCACCGGCGCGCAATGCGGCGTTTACCCCGCGCATGGACGCGGTGCCGGGACTGGGGCAGCACAGCCAGGGGATTCTCGACCAGTTGGGTTACTCCGCTGAAGCCATCGACAGCCTGCGTGCACGCGGCGTTATCTGATAAGGAATTGAGTGATGCCAACTTCTCTTGTGCGCTCTGCGCTGTTCGTACCGGGCAGCCGGCCGGAACGTTTTACCAAGGCCTTGGCCAGTGGCGCCGATGCGGTGATTGTGGATTTTGAAGACGCGGTGGAAGAGCCGCTCAAGCGTCAGGCACGGGACAACCTCGGGGTGTTTTTGCAGGCGACGCCGGATGCGCGGGTGTGGGTGCGGATCAATGCGCCGGAGCACCCCGAGCATTTTGCCGATGTGGCGTTCTGTCAGGCCCATGCCGGGGTGGCGGGGGTGTTGCTGCCCAAGGTTGAAAGCGCGGCCCAGGTGGCCGTAGTGGCGGCAACGGGCAAAGCCATCTGGCCGATCATCGAGAGTGCGCGGGGCTTGCTGGCGGTGGCGGAAATCGCCCATGCACCGTTGGTGGAGCGCTTGTCATTCGGCGGCCTGGACCTGGCGCTGGACTTGAACCTGAGCAGCGGCTCCCCGGCCGCGCAATTTGCCCTGGACCAGGCCCGCCTCGCCTTGATCGTGCACTCCCGCGCCGCCGGGCTGGTGGCGCCACTGGACGGCGTGCACCCGGCCATCGACGACCCTGAAGGCCTGCGCCGCTCGATTCGGCATGCCTATGAAATGGGCTTTGCCGGCGCGCTGTGTATCCATCCCAGGCAAGTGGCGGTGATTCACCAGGCGTTGGCCCCCAGCGCCGAAGATTTGGCGTGGGCCAAACGGGTGGTGGAAGCCGGTGCCCATGGGGCCGGGGCCTATCAACTGGATGGGCAAATGGTGGATGCACCGGTGTTGCTGCGGGCCCAACGATTATTAGCCGCGCAACCGTAGAAATGTGGGAGCGGGCTTGCTCGCGAAAGCGGTGG
Source organism: Pseudomonas sp. TH34 (assembly GCF_016650865.1). Lineage (NCBI taxonomy): Bacteria > Pseudomonadati > Pseudomonadota > Gammaproteobacteria > Pseudomonadales > Pseudomonadaceae > Pseudomonas > Pseudomonas sp. TH34. Next base: position 73,412 of record NZ_JAEKFB010000026.1, on the reverse strand, counting down.
GTCAGCCAGTGCATCCGGTGACTGGCACACCGCTTTCGCGAGCAAGCCCGCTCCCACATTGGTTCTCTACTGTTTGCAAGGTCGGCGTTCGTCCACGCCGAACGCAGGTATCTAAAATTCGAAATTCTCTATACGCGTGACATCAGGCACCTTGCCCTATAACACAACAATAAGAAGGTGATTTTCCATGCTCAAGCTTTCTCGGGCGCTGTTCTGCGCCGCTACCTTGTTTGCCGCGGGCCTGGCCCAGGCGGCCGACCCCATTGTGATCAAGTTCGCCCACGTCGTCGCGGAAAACACCCCAAAAGGCCAGGGCGCGTTGCTGTTCAAGAAGCTCGCTGAAGAACGCTTGCCCGGCCGGGTGAAAGTCGAGGTGTACCCGAACTCTTCACTGTTCGGCGACGGCAAGGAAATGGAAGCGCTGCTGCTGGGCGACGTGCAGATGCTGGCGCCATCCCTGGCCAAGTTTGAGCAGTACACCAAACAAGTACAGATCTACGACCTGCCATTCCTGTTCAACGACCTGGCGGCGGTCGACCGCTTCCAGGCCGCCCAGGGCAAGGCGCTGCTCACCTCCATGCAAGACAAGAACATCCTCGGCCTGGCCTATTGGCACAACGGCCTCAAGCAACTGTCGGCGAACAAGGCATTGCGTGAGCCCAAGGATGCCCGTGGCCTGAAGTTCCGGGTGCAGGCCTCCAGCGTGCTGGAAGAGCAGTTCAAGGCGATCCGCGCCAACCCGCGCAAGATGAGCTTCGCTGAGGTGTACCAAGGCTTGCAGACCGGCACCGTCAACGGCACCGAGAACACCTGGTCGAACTATGAAAGCCAGAAGGTCAACGAGGTGCAGAAGTACTTCACCGAGTCCAATCATGGCCTGATCGACTACATGGTGATCACCAACGCCAAGTTCTGGAACGGCCTGCCGCCGGATGTGCGCACCACCCTTGACCAGATCATGGTTGAAGTCACCGTCGAGGTGAACAAGCAGGCCGAAGCGCTGAACCAGTCGGCCAAGCAGAAGATCATCGACGCCAAGACCAGCGAAATCATCGAACTGACCCCCGAGCAACGCCAGCTGTGGCGCGAAGCCATGCGCCCGGTGTGGCAGAAGTTCGAAGGTGAAATCGGTGTCGACCTGATCAAGGCGGCCGACGCGTCGAACCAGTAATTTGGAGAGCACCGAGATCAAATGTGGGAGCGGCGGTGCGACGATTCGACTTGCTCGCGAATGCGGTGTATCAGTCGCCGAATGCATCAACTGAAAGACTGCATTCGCGAGCAAGCCCGCTCCCACAGTTTGATCCGGTTCCCGCCTCCAAGCCTTGCACATACCTATCTCCGCTTCGCGAGGTTTTGCCATGCAAACGCTAAGGCGCGTCTGGGAGCACCTGGAGGAAGGCTTTATCGCCATCCTGCTGGCCGCCATGACCCTGGTGACTTTTGTCTACGTCATGCTCAACAACATCTACACCCTGTTCTTTGCCCTCGCTGATAAGTGGGCGTGGAGCAGCGGATTCTTCAACGCCCTGGGTGATCACACCATGGGCTGGGCCCAGGACATGACCTGGAGCGTGGCGCTGACCAAGGCCATGTTCGGCTGGCTGATTTTCTTCGGCATCTCCTACGGTGTGCGCACCGCCGGCCACTTGGGCGTGGACGCCTTGGTCAAGCTGACGCCGCGCCGGGTGCAGCGCCTGCTGGGCATGCTCGCTTGCCTGTGCTGCCTGGCGTACGCCGGGTTGTTCATGGTCGCCAGCTACAAGTGGTTGAGTGCGGTCACCACCGCGCACATCGGCGCCGAAGACCTCGACAAGTTCGGCATCGATGTCGACGACATCGTGGTGATCGTGCCCATCGGCTTTGCCCTGGTGTTCATCCGCTACCTGGAAATCTTCTACCGCATCTTCACCCACCGCCAAACCGGGCTGGGCCTGGCCGACGAAGCCGGTGAAGCCAGCAAGTTGGCCGGCAGCCATGAGGAGCGTCACTGATGGCCGTTCTGTGTCTGTTTTTGCTGCTGTTCGTGTTCATGTTCCTCGGTGTGCCCATCGCGATCTCCCTGGGTTTGTCGGGCGCGGTGTCGATCCTGATGTTCAGCCCGGACTCGGTGAGTTCCCTGGCAATCAAGCTGTTTGAAACCTCGGACGCCTACACCTTCCTGGCGATTCCGTTCTTCCTGTTGTCGGGTGCGTTCATGACCACCGGCGGCGTGGCGCAACGGCTGATCGACTTTGCCAACGCCTGCGTCGGGCATATCCGTGGCGGGCTGGCGATTGCGGCGGTGTTGGCGTGCATGCTGTTTGCCGCGCTGTCGGGCTCATCGCCGGCGACGGTGGCGGCGGTGGGGTCGATTGCCGTGGCGGGCATGGTGCGCTCGGGTTATCCGAAGGAATTCGGCGCCGGGATCATCTGCAACGCCGGCACCCTGGGCATCCTGATTCCGCCGTCGATCGTGATGGTGGTGTACTCGGCGGCGACTGAAACCTCAGTGGGCAAGCTGTTTATGGCCGGGGTGATTCCGGGCCTGCTGCTGGGCTTGATGTTGATGGTCGCGATCTACATCGTCGCGCGCATCAAGAAGCTACCGGCCCAGCCACGGGCGACCTTTCGCGAGTGGCTGACCTGCGCCCGCCGTGCGTTCTGGGGCTTGTTGCTATTGGTGATCATCCTTGGCGGCATCTACAGCGGCATGTTCACCCCGACCGAAGCGGCGGCAGTGGCGGCGGTGTACTCGGCGTTTGTCGCGCTGTTCGTCTACAAGGACATGAAGATCAAGGATTGCCCCAAGGTGCTGCTGGAGTCCGGGCGCCTGGCGATCATGCTGATGTTTATCATCGCCAACGCCATGCTTTTTGCTCATGTGCTGACCACGGAGCAAATCCCCCAGGAAATCACCGCATGGGTGATCTCCGAAGGCCTGACGCCGATTGGTTTCCTGATCATGGTCAACGTGGTGTTGCTGGTGGCGGGCAGCTTTATGGAGCCGTCGGCGATCGTGCTGATCCTGGCGCCGATCTTCTTCCCGATCGCGATGAAGCTGGGGATCGACCCGATTCACCTGGGGATTGTGATGGTGGTCAACATGGAGATTGGCCTGGTGCATCCACCGGTGGGGCTGAACCTGTTTGTGACTTCGGCGGTGACCGGGCTGACGCTGGGGCAGACCATTCGCGCGGCGTTGCCGTGGCTGATGATTTTGCTGGTGTTCCTGATCATGGTGACCTACCTGCCGTTCATCTCCCTGGCCTTGCCGCACTGGTTGGGGATGTAAGCACAACTCAAATCACGCCACAAAACACTGTGGGAGCGGGCTTGCCCGCGATGAGGGAGTGTCAGCCAGCACAGGTGCCGACTGATACACCTCCATCGCGGGCAAGCCCGCTCCCACATTTGATGTGTGCAGGAATTTATTTATCCATCGCACTCAAGATTGCATGGGCCACTTTCACCCGTTCGGCATTCGGGTAGTTTTTGTTCGCCAGGATCACCACCCCCAGGCCTTTGCTTGGCACGTACGCCACGTAGGCGCCAAAGCCACTGGTGGCGCCAGTCTTGTTCACCAGCGTGTCGGCATGGGGCGCTTGCGGTGGTGTCAGCCAGCTGACCTTGTGGGGCTGGAAGGCCATTTGCGCCGAGTTGCCTTCAGTCAATGCATCCAGCGTGATCGGGTAGGGGTACATCTCCCAGCCGAGGCCCTGGGTCATGCCATCCACCGTGTAGTAACCGGTGTGGGTCGCGGCAATCGCCTGTTGCAGGGGCTTTTCCAGCTTCGCCGAGTGCATGTTCACTTCAACGTACTGAATCAGGTCCGAGGTGCTGGTCTTGATGCCGTAGGCTTCGGCGTCGAGGGCGCCAGGGCCGACGCGCACTGGTTTGCCGGCCTTGTCGTAACCTTGGGCGTACAGGTTCATTTGCGCCTTGGGCACGGTGATAAAGGTGTGCTTGAGGCCGAGTTTCGGCAGCAGGGTCTGCTCCATCAAGCGGTCAAACGGCTGGCTGAGGCTCTGTGCTGCCAGGTGGCCGAACAGGCCGATACTCGGGTTGGAGTAGAGGCGTTGGGTGCCGGGGGCGAAATCCGGTTTCCAGTGCTGGTAATAGCTGATCATCTTGCCGGTGTTATCGGACTCTTCGGGGAATTGCAGCGGCAAGCCACCCGCAGTATAGGTGCCGAGGTTGAGCAGGCTGATGTGGTCAAACTTGTCGCCGCGCAATGCCGGCAGGTATTGGCTGGCCGGGTCTGACAGTTTCAGCTTGCCGTTGGCCAGGGCATAGCCGGCGAGGGTGGCGGTGAAGGTCTTGCTCAGCGAGCCGATTTCAAACAGGGTGTTTTCGGTGACGGGCTGCTTGCTCTCCTTGTTGGCGACGCCGTAGTTAAAGTATTGCGCCTTGCCGTTCTGTATCACCGCGACCGACAGGCCGGCGATGTCCTGTTGCTGCATCAGGGGTTCGACGGTACTGTCGACCACCTGGCGAATATCGGTGGCGGCCATGCAGTTGCCGGCGCCGAGCAATAAGGCGAATATCGTGGTGTTGCGCACGGTTGGGAAAATGGATGTGTACATGATGACGTGACTTCCATGAAGGTGATCGGGTGAATACCGTTGCCTGCGCAGGCGCCGCAAATTTAGGCAGTTTGTGATCCGGCGGCAAACGATGATATCTCGCAACAGCCATTAGAAAAATTAGGGTCAAGCCATGCTCCGTTCCCATTTGCCTCTCAACGCACTGCGGGCCTTCGAGGCTTCCGCACGGCATTTGAGTTTTACCCGGGCGGCGATTGAGTTGTGCGTCACCCAGGCGGCGGTCAGTCACCAGGTGAAAAGCCTGGAGGCGCAGCTCAATATCACGCTGTTCAAACGCCTGCCTCGGGGCCTGATGCTCACCAGCGAGGGCGAGACCTTGCTGCCGGTGCTGCGGGAATCCTTCGACCGCATTGCTCAAACCTTAGGCCAGTTTGAAGGCGGGCATTACCGCGAAGTCTTGACGGTGGGCGCGGTGGGCACCTTTGCGGTGGGCTGGCTGTTGCCGCGGCTTGCGGATTTCCAGGCGCGCTACCCGTTTATCGACCTGCGCCTGTCCACCAACAACAACCGTGTCGATGTGGCGGCCGAAGGCCTGGATTACGCGATTCGCTTTGGTGCAGGTGCATGGCACGGCACCGAGGCGTGCCAATTGCTGGAGGCGCCGCTGACGGTGTTGTGCGTGCCGCAACTCGCCCGGCAATTGCAGACCCCGGCGGACCTGTTGAAGCATACGTTGCTGCGGTCCTACCGCGCGGATGAGTGGACGCAGTGGTTCCAGGCCGCCGGGTTGCCGGCTGACACGCTGGTGCCGCGCAGTATCGTTTTCGACTCGTCCCTGGCGATGATGGAGGCAGCGCTGCAAGGGGCGGGGGTGGCGCTGGCCCCGGCGATGATGTTCAGCCGGCAGTTGGCGACGGATGTGATCCGGCAGCCGTTCGAGGTGGGCATCACCACCGGCAGTTATTGGCTGACGCGCTTGCAGTCCCGGGCCGAGACACCGGCGATGCTGGCGTTCAAGGCGTGGTTGCTTGAGATCGCCATGAACTAGTCCCTCGCCACAGGTTATTCTCCCACTCGGTCTGCCCACTGATCATAAGAGGCTGCAATGCAAACTTCCGGCGTGGACATCCGTCAACTCAAGGCCTTCGTGGTGGTGGCCGAGGAACTCAGCTTCGTGCGTGCCGCGACCCGCCTGCATGTCTCGCAACCGGCGCTGTCCCAGACTATCCGCCAGTTTGAGGCGCTGCTGGACGTACAACTGTTCCAACGCAACACCCGCAACGTGGCATTGACCGAGGCGGGCCTGGCCTTGCTGGTAGAAGCGCGGGATATCGTCAATGGCGTAAGCCGCCTGGTACGCACCGCCCAGGAACATGCGCGCGGGGTGCGCGGTTCCTTGAATATTGGTTTCCTGATCGGCGCCGGTGTGGACCTGATGCCACAGATCCTCAGTGTGTTCGCCAAGCGCTACCCGGAGATCGAATTGGTGGTGCGCGAGTATGACTTCGGTTCGCCCCATGCCGGGATCGACGAGGGCATGGATGTCTCGGTGCTGCGCCCGCCACTGGGCCTGGCCGACATCGAGTTGCACACCCTGGTGACCGAACCCTGCGTGGCGTGCCTGGCGTCCAGTCATCGGCTGGCCGGGGAGAGCAGCGTAAGCATCTACGACGTGTTGGAAGAGCCGATTATTGCCGCGCCGGGGGTGGGTGTGTGGCGCAGTTTCTGGACCGCAGACGCGTACCGCAATGGCCAGCCGGCGCGGATCGTCCATGAAGCTTCGACGGTGGAGACCGAGTTGCAGGCGGTGGCGTCGGAGCGGGGGATCAGTATCACCGCGCTGTCCACTGCACGTTTTTATGCGAGGCCCGGCCTGGCGTTCCCGGTGATCAGCGATATGCCGATGTGTGAAGTGGCAGTGGCGTTGCCGCCACAACCGAGTGTGGCGGCGCGCAACTTTGCCGAGTTGGCGATGGAAGTGGCGAGCAGCCGGCGTTAGTCAGGACAGGTCATGCAGGGATTTGCCGTTGGGTGCACCCACCTGCAGTTCGGAAAACTCCACCTCCAGCCCGCCACGTTCCGGCGTGCAGCAATAAGGCCCCACCTGATACGACGCAGCCACGGGGAACGGCGCCAGGCGCACTAACGGCCAGCTCACGCCATCCACCGACACCTGCACACGCAACACGCCCTTGGCCACCGTGACGCGAATCCAGAACGCTTCGGGATTCCCTGGGAACACCCCGGTGGCCCAGTCCGACACGCCATCAGTCAATACGCTGCTCAACAGCGTCACACCGTCGGACAGTTCCGCACCGATCTTCACCCAATGCGCTTCATCCACCCGCACCATCAACCCGGCCTGGTCATACAGGTGGGTAAACTCACTGTGGATTTTGACTTGGGCGGTAAAGTCGCCGTCGGTTTCAACAAACAGGAAATGCCCGTTGTCGCGCACAAAACCATAGTGGGTTTCACGCCAGAAATCGGTACTGGCATCGGTGCGGACCTTGAGTCGCTCGCCTTCTCGGCGCCAATGCTGGGGTTGATTGAGCCAGCTGGCCTGTTCAAACATCGGGAAGCTCCTTGGAGGTGACAAGACAAAACCCCGGTGTTCGGGGTTTTGTCTTTTGGCTGCAATCAGCGGCTAGTGGTCGAGCAATTTGCCGCTCGGCCCGGCGGTGCCATTGTTAAGGCGCGTGCGCAGTGAAAACAACCACCACAACACGCCCACGCCGAGTGTAACCCCGGTAGTGATAGCGCCAGTGTGGCTTTCTTCCGGCACGCTCAGGGTCAGGATCACCGCGATGGCCCACAGGCCGCCGAGGATAATCATCGGCAGCAACCAGCGGCCCAGGCTGAACACGCCCGCAGGCGCCCCCGGCATCCGGCCGTTTTTATAGGCCAGGTACGCGGCAATCAGCGTCAGCAGGTAAGTGCAGTAGTAGGTCAGGCCGACCATCGAGTAGATCGCCGTGACAAACCCGCCACTCGCCAGGTTCAGCAGCACGGCGATGGCGGTGATCAGCACGATGGCGGCGACCGGCGTGCCGAAGTGCGGGTTGATCTTCGCCAGCACCTTGGAGCCCGGCAGCATGTTGTCCCGGGACAGGGCGAAGGTCATGCGCGTGGCCACCGCCATGTTGGCGATCAGGCAGGCGAGGATCGAGGCGAAAGCGATCACGATCATGCCCACGCCGGCGGCATTGCCCAGTTGCAGGCGCACGATATTGATCACCGGGTTTTCGCTGTGGCTGAGCAGTTCGCTGACCGAGCCCGGGATCGCGATGCTCAGCAAGGCGAACACCACGAAGCCCAATACGCTGGACACCAGCACCGCACGAATCATCGCCCGGGGCGCGGCGCGGCGTGGGTCCTTGGTTTCCTCGGACAGGTCGGCGGCGCCTTCCCAACCCAGCAGCACCGAGACCGGCAGCAAGGTGGCGAGCGCGATGGTGGTGAAGCTGAGCGTGCCGCCGCTCACTGGTTGCGCGGAGGTCAGGATCGCCACGCCCTGGGTGTGCTCGAAGAAGAAAAACACCCCGAAGAACAACGCAATCGCCAGCAGTACCGTGCCGATGATTTCGATGATCGCGCCGATGTCATTGATCCGGGTGGCCAGGCGAATCCCGCAGATATTCAGCAAGCCCACCACCAGCGTGGCGCCGATGCTCAGGCCCTGGATCTGACCCTGTGTCGGGTTGGCCCAGATCTCCGGTGCGAACACCGTACCGATGGCCGCCGAGGTGGCGGCTGTACCGGCGACAAACGAGGTGAACGCCACCCAGCCGGTAAACCAGCCGAAGTGATTGCCCGCCAACCGGCTGGACCATTGGTAGGCGTAGCCGGTGAGCGGAATGCGCCCGGCCAGGTGGCAGTAGACCATGACGATGCAGCACACCAGCGGGATCACCAACAGCCACAGGAGGATGCCGATGCCCCCGACGCGGTTGAACGGGTCGGCGAACAGCGTGACCACGCCGGTGTTGATCGAGACCATGGAAAAGGCCAGGGCAAACGAGGTGAACGAGCTCATGGTGCGGTGCATTTTTTGCTCGTAGCCGAGGCTGGCGAGGTCGGCGTCGTCGCTGGACAGCGGGGCCTGGGCATTCGGCGGGGCGGTCACGGTGTTTTCAACGAAAGTGCTCATGGCCGTTGCTCCTCGATGATGCCGATCACCTCGTCCAGCACGTCGAGGGCCTTGGCCAGCAACGGGCGTTCGATATCCAGCGCAGGCTTGACCTTGATCAGGTTGCCCAAACCGGCATAACGGCTTTCGCCAAACAATACGCCGCGCTCCACCCCAAGGCGATACACCTCCTGGGATTCCCGGCAGGCCGGTTCCTTGGTGGTGCGGTCCTTGACCAGTTCGATGGACGCCATCAGTCCGGGGCAGCGCACGTCGCCGATCAGCGGGTGGCGGGTTTGCATCTCCTTGAGGCGGGCGGTGATGTAGTCGCCGGAGTCCCGGGCTTTTTCGCAGAGGTTGTCGGCGACGATGGCTTCCACCGCGGCGTAGCCGGCAGCCAGCGAGACCGGGAAGTGGCCGAAGGTCAGGGCTTCTTCACCTTCGTCGAACCACTTGAGCTTGTCGTCGGCGAGGATCCCGGCCAAGGGGAAGCCGCCGCCGACGCCTTTGCCGAACACGATGATGTCGGGCAGCACGTCGTAATAGTCCGCAGCGAACATAGTGCCCATGCGCCCGAAACCGGTTTGCACTTCATCAAAAATCAGCAACACGCCGAGGCGGTCGCAGATCTCGCGTACGCCCTTGTAGTAGGAACGGGGAAATTCGATGTGCCCGCCATTGCCCTGGATCGGTTCCATCATCACCGCCGCCACGCCACCGTCGACGCCTTTGAGGATGGTTTCTTCCAGCAGGCCGAGGCACAGCTGCGACTCGGTTTCCGGATCCATGCCCAGGCGCGTGCGGTACGGGTTGGGATGCGGCACGCGAGTAAAGCGCGGTTGAATTGCCAGGAACGGGTTGTTCGGATGCGGCCAACTGGCACCGAGGGTGGCCAGGGAGCGGCCATGGTAGCCGTCTTGCAGCACCAGCAGGTTTTGCGCGCCGGGGCGGTTCTTGAAGGCCAGTTTCATCGCCATTTCACCGGCGAGGCTGCCATGCAGGGCGAAGCCCATTTGGTTGAGGGAACCCGGGGAGACTTCCCGCAGCTTTTTCACCAGCCGGGTGTGGGCCGGTGAACCAAAATTGGGGCGGATGTGGGTCATTTCGCGCAATTGCGCGACGGCGGCTTCCACCACCCGAGGGTCATTGGCCCCCAGGTTGTTTGACCAGGCCTGGGCGGTACAGTCGATGTATTCCTTGCCCTGATCGTCCCATACCAGCGAACCTCTGGCCTTGACCAGGTTGATCTTGGCGGGTGCGGTGTTCATCACTTCATTCATCTGCTTTATCTCTTTTGTTAGGGCGGCAGTGTTTGGGGATGTGTGCAGTTAGGGTTGTGACTCGCTGCATCGAGTTGACCCGATGCTAGCCCTGGGGACGGGAGGAATAGAAAGACCGATTGCAGTGGGATTGATTGGTGTGGCTTATTAATAAAATCCGCTGAAACAAAATGAAACATTTGTCGCGGGCCAGCCTCTACCGTATCTCCACGACGAGTACCTCTATGAAAATTCCGCGTCCCTCTTCGCGAATGCCCCACCTCACGCAACTGCGCAACCTGAAGATGGCGCGCTCCGCCCACGCTTATGTGCGGGGCAGTACGGTTCAGTTTTATGAGTGGCTGCACAGCCAGCGCGGGCGGCGCTTGCCCCACGGGCCGGCGATCTGGATCTGCGGCGACTGCCACGCCGGTAACCTCGGGCCCACGGGCGATACCAAGGGCCGGATCGACATGCATATCCGCGACCTTGACCAGGCAGTGATCGGCAACCCGGCCCATGACCTGGTGCGCCTGGCGCTGTCCCTGGCTACGGCTGCCCGGGGTTCGGACCTGCCGGGGGTGACCACCGCCCGCATGCTTGAAGAGATGATGGTGGGCTACGCGCAGGCGTTTAAGGACAAGCCCGACGAGGCACCGCCGCGTCCGTCCCAGGTCAAGGCCGGGATGCGCAGTGCGGTGGAGCGCACCTGGAAGAACCTGGCCCGCGAACGTATCGAAAACACCCGGCCGACGATTCCGTTGGGCAAGCATTTCTGGTCGTTGTCCCGGGCGGAAAAGTCAGCGCTTGAGACGTTGTGCGCTTCGGATGAAATCCACCGGTTGGTGACTTCGCTCAAAGGCCGATCCAACGATGACGAGGTTGAGCTGCTGGACTCGGCGTACTGGGTCAAGGGTTGCAGCTCCCTCGGGTTGTTGCGGTATGCGGTGTTGTTGGGGGTAGGGGACCAGGACGATCAGGAATACTGCCTGCTCGATATCAAGGAAGCGGTAGGGGCTGCAGCGCCGCGGGCGGCACGGGCGAAGATGCCTCGGGATAATGGCCGGCGAGTGGTGGAGGGCGCCAGGCACCTGTCACCGGCGTTGGGGGAACGGATGCTGGCGACGCGGTTTCTGGATCACGGTTTTTTTATCCGCGAGTTGTTGCCCCAGGACATGAAGCTGGAACTGGATGAGTTGAGCGAGATTGATGCAATGCACGCGGCCGGGTACCTGGCGCGGGTGGTCGGCGTGGCGCATGCACGGCAGATGGACCGGGATACGCGCAAGGACTGGATGGCGGTGTTGCAGGAGAACCGGTCGAAGCAGCTGGATGCGCCGTCGTGGTTATGGACCAGTGTGGTGCAGTTGGTGGGGAACCATGAGGAAGGGTATCTCAACCACTGCCGGCAGTACGCGCTGGAACAGGCCAGACGCTGATCAGCGGGCGGGCGTTCAGCGGCGAAGGTCATGCCAACTCACCCTACAAGATCTTGTAGGTGCCAAGGCTGACCAAGTCCTCTATAAAAAACCGCACTTCCCCCAGCCCCAAGGAACTCCCAGCCATGCACATGGAAGAGCACACGCTGAGCGAAATGAGCGACGAACTTAAACTCATGCTAGGCCGCTTTCGGCACGAACAATTCGTCGAGAAACTCGGATGGCGACTGCCTGTCCATCCGCACCAGGCCGGTTGTGAATGGGATCAATACGATACCGAGCACGCCCGCTACGTGCTGGCGTTCAACGAGCACTGCGCAATCATCGGCTGCGCCCGCCTGATACCCACCACACTTCCCAACCTGCTGGAGGGCGTTTTCAGCCATACCTGCGCAGGGACACCGCCCAAGCATCCGGCCATCTGGGAAATGACACGCTTCACCACCCGCGAACCGCAATTGGCCATGCCGTTGTTCTGGAAAAGCCTCAAGATCGCCAGCCTGGCGGGCGCCGATGCCATAGTCGGAATCGTCAACAGCACGATGGAGCGCTATTACAAAATCAACGGGGTCAACTACGAACGACTGGGGCCGGTCACCATGCACGAAGACGAAAAAATCCTCGCCATCAAACTCTCGGCTCACCGTGAACACCACCGCGGTGCTTGCCCACCGTCAGCCTTCATGTCCGGCGCATTATTGAAACAGACCGCTTGAAACACGCCGAGTCGTCCGTTTGATCGACTCGGCGATTATCGACGAACCTCAGATATAGCCCAGCGCAACGGCGTAAGACACGGCTTGCACGCGGTTGCTGGCGCCGATTTTGCGCTGGATGTTGCGGTGATGGTAATTCACGGTGTCGGTGCACACGCCCATGATCACGCCAATTTCCTCCGAGGTCTTGCCGTCTGCGGTCCAGCGCAGCACATCACACTCCCGCCCACTGAATTCCACATCCGTGTTGAACACACGAACGTCACTCTCCAGCTCGGAGATTTTCTCGTGGGCTGCGGCGGCAAACGCTTTGGTCACTGGCTTCAATGCTTCGAACTCTTGAAGGCTGATGACGTTGTCCTTGCGCGCCAGGCTCAACACCCCGACGCGCCCCTGGGTGCTGAATGAAGGTTGTGCCAGGCCGTGGCAGAGATTCGAGTCGTTGGCTTCAGACCACAGGTGCGGGCAACTCCGGAATAGCTCATTGCTCCACAAAATGGGGGCCGACGAGACTTTGCTGTGTTTCACCGTGGGGTCGATCGTCGCGTAGTTGGCTGCCTGATATCGCCGTATCCAGTCCTCGGGATAATTGCTGTACATATAGGTCTTGGGGCGCATGAACGGCGTCGCGCTGCACATGCCATAGGCAAAAAAATCAAACCGTAGTTCACGTAAAGCCTGCAACGCGACAGCAGTAAATTCCTGCATATTCATGGTTTGCGCAAAGATACTGTAAAAATACGCATCCCATCCCAACAGCTGTCCTAATTCCATTTTGAACACCTTAAAAGTTGGAAACGAGTCGTGAGACTAGACCAACCTGAACTCATGTCAACACACAAAACTGCGCGGTCATAGACACCTTCGCGCTAGCACTAGATTTCTTATGTCTAACTCAACTAACTAGCCATAGGCCATTGATAGCCTGACGATGCTGGTTGGCCATTGCCGACGCTCGGTCGACGAATGCGCCTTGCGATTCATAATAATGCAACAGTCCATCTGACGAATCTCAGTCCGTTTATTTTCACCCGAGCCCTACAAGATCTGGTAGTTCCAACCTCAAGAAAAGCAGGTGTATAAACAACACCCCGCAACACAACCACGAAGGCGCAAAGTTAAAATCTGTAAATGCCGCCGTACGCAATTAACTAAATATTTACTTGATTTCCAAAAAATCAATTCAACTAAGGAGAACGCTGCCCATGCCTACTTCGCTTTCCGCTAGTGGCTTTAATGATCAGCTTGAACTTCGCCGAAAAAATCGGGCCACCGTCGAGCAGTACATGCGAACCCATGGCAAAGATCGCCTGCGGCGTCATGAGTTGTTCACTCCCAATGGCAGTGGCGGCTCGTGGAACACAGAAACCGGCGAACCCCTTGTATTCAAGGGCCATGCCAAACTCGCCGCCCTTGGAGTATGGCTGGAAAAGTGCTTTCCAGACTGGCAGTTTCATAACGTCCGGGTGTTTGAAACCGACAACCCCAACCACTTCTGGGTGGAAAGCGACGGCCGTGGCAAAACCCGGGTGCCCGGTTATCCGGAAGGTTATTGCGAAAACCATTACATCCATTCCTTCGAACTGGACAATGGCAAGATCACGCAGAACCGTGAGTTCATGAACCCCTTCGAGCAACTTCGCGGCCTGGGCATTCCCGTGCCAAAAATCAAACGTGAAGGTATTCCCGCCTCATAAGCCCCTGAACATTGGAGAGTGAACATGCCTACTAATGCCGTGCGACAACTAACCGCAAGTGACACCACTGAACTTCGCCGCAAGAACCGCGCCACGGTCGAGCAATACATGCGTACCAAAGGTCAGGACCGCCTGCGCCGCCATGAATTGTTTACCGAAGACGGCTCGGGTGGTTTATGGACCACGGATACCGGCGCGCCCATTGTCATCAGTGGCAAAGCCAAGTTGGCCGAACATGCTGTTTGGTCGCTCAAGTGCTTCCCGGATTGGGAGTGGTACAACGTCAAAGTATTTGAAACCGATGACCCCAATCATATTTGGGTCGAGTGCGATGGTCACGGCAAGATCCTCTTTCCGGGTTACCCGGAAGGGTATTACGAGAACCACTTCCTGCATTCTTTCGAGCTGGAAGACGGCAAGGTAAAACGCAATCGCGAGTTCATGAACGTCTTTCAACAACTGCGCGCCTTGGGCATTCCAGTACCGCAGATCAAGCGTGAAGGCATTCCTACGTAATCCTTTGGGAGAGTGATCGCATCATGGAAGACTTACTGAAACGGGTTCTAAGTTGTGAAGCGTTCCAGCAGCCTCAATGGAGCGAACCCTCACAATTGCATGACGCGCAGGCCTACCTCAGGGACAGCGCGTCACTGATTCGCGTCGAAGACATCCTGGTCTTGCGTGCCACCTTGGCCAGGGTCGCGGCCGGCGAAGCGATGATCATCCAGTCCGGTGACTGCGCTGAGGACATGGATGAAAGCGCTGCCGGCCATGTGGCCCGCAAAGCTGCGGTGCTGGACATCCTCGCCGGAGCGTTCCGGCTGGTGACCCAGCAACCGGTGGTGCGGGTAGGGCGGATTGCCGGGCAGTTTGCCAAGCCGCGTTCCAACAACAGCGAACGCATCGGCGATGTCGAGTTGCCGGTGTATCGCGGTGACATGGTCAACGGCCGCGAGGCGGTCTGCGGCCATCGCCAGCATGATGCGCAACGCCTGGTTCGCGGCTATCGCGCCGCGCAGGACATCATGCAACACCTGGGCTGGAAAGAACCGGCCGGCAAGGAACAGCTCAGCGGCTCTCCCGCCTGGACCAGCCATGAGATGCTGGTGCTCGACTACGAATTGCCGCAAGTGCGCCAGGACGAACAGGGCCGGGTATTTCTCGGTTCAACCCACTGGCCGTGGATCGGCGAGCGTACCCGTCAGTTGACCGGCGCTCACGTGGCCCTGCTCAGCGAAGTGCTCAACCCGGTGGCCTGCAAGGTCGGCCCGGACATCACCCACGACCAGATACTGAGCCTGTGCGAACGCCTGGACCCCAGGCGCGAACCCGGTCGGCTGACCCTGATTGCCCGCATGGGCGCCCACAAGGTCGCCGATCGCCTGCCGCCGCTGGTTGAAGCGGTGCGCCTGGCTGGCCACAAGATCATCTGGCTCAGCGACCCGATGCACGGCAACACCATCGTCGCGCCCTGCGGCAACAAGACCCGCATGGTGCAGACCATCACCGAGGAAATCGCCGCCTTCAAGCATGCCGTGACCTCGGCCGGTGGCGTGGCTGCCGGCCTGCACCTGGAAACCACCCCCGATGACGTCAGCGAGTGCGCCTCCGATGCCGCCGGCCTGAGTCAGGTTGCCAGCCACTACAAAAGCCTGTGCGACCCACGCCTGAACCCCTGGCAAGCCATTACTGCGGTGATGGCCTGGAAAAACCTGCCTTCCTCCACCCATGCTTCCCTTTGACTGGAGTTTGTCGCCATGACCGGCATTCCATCGATTGTCCCTTACGCCCTGCCTACTTCTCGCGACCTGCCCGTCAACCTCGCCCAATGGCGCATCGACCCCGAGCGCGCCGTGCTGTTGGTGCATGATATGCAGCGCTACTTCCTGCGGCCTTTGCCGGATGCCTTGCGTGAAGCCGTCGTGGGTAATTCCGCGCGCATTCGTCAGTGGGCGGTCGACCACGGCGTGCCGGTGGCCTACACCGCCCAGCCCGGCAGCATGAGCGAGGAGCAGCGCGGGTTGCTCAAAGACTTCTGGGGCCCCGGCATGAAGGCCAGCCCCACCGACCGCGAGGTGGTCGACGCCCTGACGCCCAAGCCCGGTGACTGGTTGCTGACCAAGTGGCGCTACAGTGCGTTTTTCCACTCCGACCTGCTGGAACGCATGCGCGCCACCGAGCGCGACCAGTTGATCCTGTGTGGGGTGTATGCCCATGTCGGTGTACTGATTTCCACGGTGGATGCCTACTCCAACGACATCCAGCCCTTCCTCGTTGCCGACGCAATCGCCGACTTCAGCAAGGAGCACCACTGGATGGCCATCGAATACGCCGCCAGCCGCTGTGCCATGGTCATCACCACCGACGAGGTGGTGCTATGAGCCAAGCCGCCGCCCGCCTCATGGAGCGCATCCTGCAACCGGCGCCCGAGCCGTTTGCCCTGTTGTATCGTCCGGAATCCAGCGGCCCCGGGCTGCTGGATGTGCTGATTGGCGAGATGTCGGAGCCACAGGTCCTGGCCGATATCGACTTGCCTGTGCCCTCGATCGGCGCTCCTCGCCTGGATGTACTGACGCTGATTCCCTACCGCCAGATTGCCGAACGCGGCTTCGAGGCGGTGGACGATCAGTCACCGCTGCTGGCGATGAACATTACCGAGCAGCAATCCATCGGCATCGAACAGTTGCTGGAGCTGCTGCCCAACGTGCCGATCCAGTTGAACAGCGAACGCTTCGACCTCAGCGACGCAAGCTATGCCGAGATCGTCAGCCGGGTGATCGCCAATGAAATCGGCTCAGGGGAGGGCGCCAACTTCGTGATCAAACGCACCTTTCTGGCGGAGATCAGCGAGTACGGCCCGGCCAGTGCGCTGTCGTTCTTTCGTCATCTGCTGGTGCGGGAGAAAGGGGTCTATTGGACGTTTATCATCCACACCGGCAGCCGCACCTTTGTGGGGGCATCTCCCGAGCGCCACATCAGTGTCAAGGATGGGCTGGCGGTGATGAACCCCATCAGTGGCACTTACCGCTACCCGCCTGCCGGCCCGAGCCTGACGGAAGTCATGGACTTCCTGGCCGACCGCAAGGAGGCCGATGAGCTGTACATGGTGGTCGACGAAGAGCTGAAAATGATGGCGCGCATTTGTGAGGATGGCGGCCACGTCCTCGGTCCTTACCTCAAGGAAATGACGCACCTGGCCCACACCGAGTACTTCATCGAAGGCAAGACCCGTCGCGATGTGCGCGAAATCCTGAGGGAAACCCTGTTCGCCCCGACCGTCACCGGCAGCCCGCTGGAAAGCGCCTGCCGGGTGATCCAGCGTTATGAGCCGCAAGGCCGGGCGTACTACAGCGGCATGGCCGCGTTGATCGGCAGCGATGGCAAAGGCGGGCGCTCCCTGGACTCGGCGATCCTGATTCGCACCGCCGACATCGACAACCGCGGCCAGGTGCGGATCAGTGTGGGCTCGACCATCGTGCGTCACTCCGAGCCGATGACCGAAGCTGCTGAAAGCCGGGCCAAGGCCGCCGGCCTGATTGCCGCCCTGAAAAACCAGGCACCCTCGCGCTTTGGCAACCATCTGCAAGTGCGCGCCGCATTGGCCAGCCGCAATGCCTATGTCTCGGACTTCTGGTTGATGGACAGCCAGCAGCGGCAACAGACCCAGGCTGACTTCAATGGGCGCCGGGTGCTGATTGTCGACGCCGAAGACACCTTCACCTCGATGATCGCCAAGCAGTTGCGGGCCCTGGGCCTGGTGGTGACGGTGTGCAGCTTCAGTGACGAGTACAGTTTCGACGGCTACGACCTGGTGATCATGGGCCCTGGCCCTGGCAACCCGAGCGATGTCCAACTGCCGAAAATCGACCATTTGCACGTGGCCATCCGCTCCTTGCTCAGCCAGCAGCGGCCGTTCCTTGCGGTGTGCCTGAGTCATCAGGTGTTGAGCCTGTGCCTGGGCCTGGAGTTGCAACGCAAGGCCATTCCCAACCAGGGCGTGCAAAAGCAAATCGACCTGTTCGGCAACGCCGAGCGGGTGGGTTTCTACAACACCTTCGCGGCCCAGAGTTCAAGTGACCGCCTGGACATCAACGGCATCGGTACTGTCGAGATCAGTCGCGACAGCGAGACCGGCGAGGTGCATGCCCTGCGTGGGCCGTCGTTTGCCTCCATGCAGTTTCATGCCGAGTCGCTGCTGACCCAGGAAGGCCCCCGCATCATCGCCGACCTGCTGCGGCACGCGCTCATCCATACACCTGTCGACAGCAGCGTTTCGGCCGCCGGGAGATAACCATGCACAAGTACGTCATTATCGACGCCTTCGCCAGCGTCCCGCTGGAAGGCAATCCGGTCGCGGTGTTCTTTGACGCCGATGATCTGCCGGCCGCGCAAATGCAACGCATCGCCCGAGAGATGAACCTGTCGGAAACCACCTTCGTGCTCAAGCCACGTAACGGTGGTGATGCGCTGATCCGGATTTTCACCCCGGTCAACGAACTGCCCTTTGCCGGCCATCCGTTACTGGGTACGGCCATTGCCCTGGGCGCGCACACCGATAATCACCGGCTGTACCTGGAAACCCAGATGGGCACCATCGCTTTTGAACTGGAGCGCCAGAACGGCAGCGTGATCGCCGCCAGCATGGACCAGCCGATACCGACCTGGACGGCCCTGGGCCGCGACGCCGAATTGCTCAAGGCCTTGGGCATCAGTGAATCGACCTTTCCCATCGAGATCTATCACAACGGCCCGCGCCATGTGTTTGTTGGTCTGCCGAGTATCGAGGCCTTGTCGGCCCTGCACCCAGACCATCGTGCGCTGTCCAGCTTCCACGACATGGCCATCAACTGTTTTGCCGGCGCGGGACGGCGCTGGCGCAGCCGGATGTTCTCACCGGCTTACGGTGTGGTCGAGGATGCGGCCACCGGCTCCGCTGCCGGGCCACTGGCGATTCACCTGGCGCGCCATGGCCAGGTCGAGTTCGGCCAGCAGGTGGAGATTTTGCAGGGCGTGGAAATCGGCCGCCCTTCACTGATGTTTGCCAGGGCGGAGGGCCGCGCCGATCAACTGACGCGCGTCGAAGTATCGGGGAATGGCGTCACGTTCGGACGGGGGACCATCGTTTTATGAACAGTTCAGTACAAGGCAAACCGCTGTTGGGTAAAGGCATGTCGGAATCCCTCACCGGCACGCTGGATGCCCCGTTCCCCGAGTACCAGACCCTGCCCGCCGACCCCATCGGCGTGCTGCGCAACTGGCTGGAGCGTGCACGACGGGTGGGCATCCGCGAACCCAAGGCGCTGGCGCTGGCCACCGCCGACAGCCAGGGCCGGCCCTCGACACGGATCGTGGTCATCAGTGAGATCAGTGACACGGGGTTGCTGTTCAGCACCCATGCCGGCAGCCAGAAAGGCCGTGAACTGACCCACAACCCCTGGGCTTCGGGTGTGCTGTATTGGCGCGAAACCAGTCAGCAGATCATCCTCAATGGCCAGGCCGTGCGCTTGCCGGATGCCAAGGCGGATGAGGCGTGGCTCAAGCGCCCGTATGCCACGCATCCGATGTCGTCGGTGTCGCGCCAGAGTGAAGAGCTGGAAGATGTGCAGGCCATGCGCGATGCCGCCAGGGAGCTGGCTGATGTTCAAGGCCCGCTGCCGCGTCCCGAGGGGTATTGTGTATTTGAGTTGCGACTGGAATCCCTGGAGTTTTGGGGGAATGGGCAGGAACGGCTGCATGAGCGGTTGCGGTATGACCGCAGCGATACAGGCTGGCGGGTGCGACGTTTGCAGCCTTGAGTAGCAGGGGGGCTGGCGTGCCAGCCCCCCGACAGGGTGTGTTCAGACCAGATACTTTTTAAACCAACCCAAGGTCCGCTCCCACGCCAGATTCGCCGCCGCCTCGTCATACCTTGGCGTCGAATCATTGTGAAACCCGTGATTGGCGCCTTTGTAGATAAACGCCTCGTACGTCGTGCCGGCTGCCTTCAACGCCTTCTCATACGCCGGCCAGCCCTCATTGATCCGTGTATCCAGCTCACCGTAATGCAACATGATCGGTGCCTTGATCCGTGGCACGTCCTTGGCCTCAGGCTGACGCCCGTAAAACGACACCGCCGCACTCAACTCCGGATAAGCCACCGCCGCCGCATTCGTCACGCCGCCGCCATAACAGAACCCGGTGATCCCCACCTTGCCAGTGCTTGCATCGTGGTGCATCAACCATTCGATGGCCGCGAAAAAGTCGTTCATCAGCTTCTCGGGATCGACTTTCTGCTGCAGCTCCACACCTTTCTCATCGTTGCCGGGATAACCGCCAACGGAGGTCAAGCCATCCGGTGCCAGGGCAATGAATCCGGCCTTGGCCAACCGACGGGCGACGTCTTCGATATACGGGTTCAGCCCACGGTTCTCATGCACCACCACCACCGCCGGCACCTTGCCGCTGGCCTTGGCCGGGCGCACCAGGTAGCCGCGCACCGTGCCGTTGCCCTTGGGTGACGGGTAGGTGATGTAGTCGGCGACGATATCCGGGTCGGTGAATTTCACCTGCTCGGCCAGCGCGTAGTTGGGGCTCAGGGCGGCGAGCAGCGCCGAGGCCGTCAGCCCGCCAAAGGTGAACAGCGCCGCTCGGTCGAGAAATTCCCGGCGGTTGATCTTGCCGTGGGCGTAGCCGTCGTAAAGCTCCAGCAGTTCAGGGGCGAAATCTTTGGCGGTCAGACGAGTCATCGGTAGCGTCCTCGATTAGCAGTGGGACTGAATGTAGACCAGTATCAGGCTTCCCGGCCATGGGCGGCGGCTGCCAATTGCCCGGTGTCGACCCGCACGAAGACCGAATCGCCAATGGCCGTCAGCACGCCATCGGCGTACACCTCGCACACCACGCGGCTCTTGCGGCCCACGTCACCTTCGACTTTCGCGCGCAAGGTCAGCGGTACGCCCATCGGTGTCGGCTTGATGAATTTGATCCCCAGGTTGCCGGTCACGCAGTCGATACGCGGCAGGCTGCCGGGTTCGCGTTGCTCGGCCCGGTAGTGGTAGGCCATGGCGGTCCAGTTCGAGTGACAGTCCACCAGCATCGCGATCAAGCCGCCGTAGACCAGGTCTGGCCAGCCGCAGTATTGGGCGTCCGGCTGGTGCTCGGCGATCACGTGGATACCGTCGGCGTCCCAGCGGCTCTTGATGTGCAGGCCGTGGGGGTTGCGGCTGCCGCAGCCATAACAGACGCCTTCGGGGGCGGTGGTGTCTTGCAGGGAAAGCGCGGGCATCGTGGCTCCTTATTGTTTGAGTTCCGTCGGGGTACGAGCCTAATGCCAGGCACGTGAATAAATCCAGCACCTACGCTGTTAGCAGTGCACAGCGTGTTCATTCCCGATTGAGAATCCCATGAAACCTCGATTGCTAGCGGCCTTCCTTACCCTCGGCACCTTGTCCAACGCGTATGCGGTTGAATACACCGACGTGAATCCGGCGGCCAGCACCCTCAGCTTCACCTATGACCAGATGGGCCAGCAGGTGTACGGCACGTTTGGCAGCTATTCGGCGACCCTGAATTTCGACACGCAAAACCCGGCCGCCGCCAGCACCGTACTGACCATCCAGCTGCCGAGCATCAATGCCGGCAGCGACGACGCCAACACCGAACTGCCCAAGCCCGGCTGGTTCGACATGACGACTTACCCGGTGGGCACCTTTACCTCGACCCACATCACAGACCTGGGCGGCAACCGCTACCTGTTCAGCGGCGACCTGACCCTCAAGGGCCAGACCCGGCCGGTGGAGGTCAAGGTGGCGCTCAAGGAGCAGAGCGGCATTGGCGTGTTCGACGGTGAATTCGTGCTCAAGCGCGACGACTTCAAGATCGGCGCGGGGGAGTGGGCGGACAGCGTGGTGTCCAATGGGATTGTCATCAAGTTCAAGATGGTTGCGCCTGAGCGCTGAGAGCTGAGATTCTGGCGGCTCTGAATAACGGTCGGTAACGTCATGGACGATATTGCTTACAGCGACAGGCAACGCTGGCTGGCCTTGACCCGCATCAACACCCTGTCGGTGCTGTCCCAGATTGTGCAAATCGGCACCATCACGCCGTTGCTGTCGCTGTCCCTGGAGCAGAAGGGCGTGGACCCGGCGAAAATCGGGGTGATTGTCAGTGCCTCTTGGATCGCGATCCTGCTGCTGTACAAGGTCGTCCCGCGGTTGCTGGGGCACCTGGGGCTGGTCAAGGCCAATCTTCTCAGTGTTGTGCTGACCGTGTTGGGGTTGATCGGCATGACGCTGACCCAATCACTGACGCTGCTGTTCGCCCTGAACTTTGTGCTGGGTATCGGGTTGATTCTGCGCTGGATCGCCTGTGATACCTGGATCGTCTCCGTGGCCACCGACAGCGAGCGCGGTCGGGCCATTGGTGTGCACGAAACCCTGATGGGCCTGGGGATTGCCGTCGGGCCATTGCTGCTGGTGGTGTTCGGCGTCGACAGTGGGATTCCCTATTACGCCTGCGCCGCCATCGTGCTGTTGTCTGGCGGGCTGGCACTGAGCTTGAAGGCGCATGACTCGCGGCCAAAAACGCCGGTGGAGAAACGTCACGGGAAACTGTTCAGTGTGATCCCGGTGGCGTTGTGTGGCGCGTTTATCGCCGGGTTCTCGGAGGCTTCTTCGGTGTCCTTCCTCGGCGCCTACAGCCTCTCGGCGGGCTATGTACTCACGGCGGCGACGTTGTTGATTTCGGTCTTCGGCATTGGCGGCACCGTGCTGCAACTGCCCATTGGCTGGATGGCCGACAAAAGCTCCTACAAGACCGGTCAGCTGATCTGTGGCCTGGTGGTGCTGTTGGGCACCCTGGCGATTCCATTCAGCCAAGGGCTGCCGTGGCTGTCGACGTTGATCGTCTTTGTATGGGGCGGCGCGATCGGCGGGATGAACACCCTGGCGGTGATCGAAGCAGGGGACCGGGTGGCCGAGCATCAGGTGTCTACCGCCATGACTGCGATTGCGCTGTTCTACACCCTGGGCAGTGTGCTCGGGCCGATTGCCGCGGGGGCGACGGTGTCCTATGTCAGCCCCCATGGCTTGATGATCAGTGTCGGGGTGGCCGGCGGGCTGTTTATCGCGCTATTGATGCTCAGGAGAATCCCTTAACGGGCGAATTTCCTGGCCCCCGCCACACACGCAATCACCGCAAACGTCACCACCAGCATGCCCAGGCTCACCGGTTCATGCAGCAGTGTGGCGGCCAGTGCCAGGCCGAAAAACGGTTGCAGCAACTGCAATTGCCCGACGGCGGCGATGCCGCCCTGGGCCAGCCCGCGGTACCAGAACACAAACCCGATCAGCATGCTGAACAGCGACACATAGGCCAGGCTCAGCCAGGCCGGCAGGCTGATGTTCACGAAGGAGGCAGGGGCGAGGATCGCCGTCAGAGGCGCCACAATCGGCAGCGAGATCACCAGTGCCCAGCAGATTACCTGCCAGCCACCCAGGGTGCGCGACAGCTTGGCGCCTTCGGCATAACCCAGGCCGCACACCAGTATCGCCAGCAGCATCAGCAAATCCCCGGCGGGCGCGGCGCTCAGGCCCTGGGCGATGGCGTAGCCCACCACCAGCAGGCTGCCCAGAATCGAAAACAGCCAGAACACCGGCTTGGGCCGCTCGCCGCCACGCAACAATACACCGAACACCGCGGTAGCCAGCGGCAGCAAGCCGACAAACACGATGGAGTGGGCGCTGGTGACGTACTGCAACGCCAGGGCGGTGAGTAGCGGGAAGCCGATCACCACGCCCAGTGCGACGATTGCCAAGGGCAACAACTGGGAACGGGCCGGGCGTTTTTCCTTGAACAGCCACAGCAGGCACAGGCCCAGCAGGGCGGCGATGGTGGCGCGGGCGACGGTCAGAAACACCGGATCAAACTCCAGCACCGCCAGGCGTGTGGCGGGCAGCGATCCGCTGAAGATCACCACGCCGATCAAGCCATTGATCCAGCCGCTGGGGTTGTGTTCCTGGGTGTTGAGGTGCGTGGTGCGTTCCATGGGGGTTGGCTCGATAAGGATAAGTTGCGTCTCCCGCATCCTATGATTCACCATTGAGACAATCAAAAAATTGTCATGGATACATCCTCTATGCCTCGCGCCCGCTACAAGACACTGGTGGATACCTTCGCCCGGGATATCCGCTCCGGCACGCTGGCGGCGGGCACCCGTTTGCCGACCCACCGCCAGTTGGCCGCCAGCCACGGCCTGGCGCTGGTCACGGCCAGCCGGGTGTACACCGAACTTGAGGCCATGGGCCTGGTCAGCGGCGAGACCGGGCGCGGGACCTTTGTGCGGGAAATCGCGTTGTCGCCGGGGCAGGGCATAGGGCAGATCGCCGTGGCGGCGGGCATGATCGACCTCAACTTCAACTATCCGTCGTTGCCGGGCCAGACCGACCTGCTGCGCACGGCGTTGCGTCAGTTGGCGTTGTCCGGCGACCTGTCGGCCCTGCTGCGCTACCAGCCCCACGCCGGTCGGTTGCACGAACGGGCGGCGGTGGCGCGCCACCTGGCGAGCCGTGGGTTGACGGTGCAGGCCGAGCAGGTATTGATCGTCAGCGGTGCCCAGCACGGGCTGGCGGTGACCATGATGTCGTTGCTCAAGCCCGGCGATGTGGTGGCGGTGGATGCGTTGACCTATTCCGGTTTCAAGGTGCTGGCCGAGACGTTGCACCTGGAAATCGTTGCAATCCCGGTGACCGCGACGGGCCCCGACTTGGTCTTTCTAGAAAAACTTTGCACCCGGCGTCCGGTACGCGCGGTGTACAGCATGCCGACCCTGCATAACCCGTTGGGCTGGGTGATGAGCAGGGAGCAGCGCGAGCACCTGGTGGCGATTGCCCGCCAGCATGATTTGATTCTGATCGAGGACGCTGCCTACGCATTTTTAGCTGAGGACCCGCCGCCGCCTGTGGCCGAGCTGGCACCGGAACGCACGGTGTATGTGTCGGGGCTGTCCAAGAGCGTTGCCACCGGCCTGCGGGTGGGTTTCGTCGCCGCTCCGCACCCGTGGATGGCGGCGCTGGAGCGTACGGTCATGGCCACTACCTGGAACACTCCGGGGGTGATGACTGCGGTGGCTGCCGCGTGGATCGACGACGGCACGGTGCTGCAGCTGGAAGCGCAAAAACGTGAAGACGCCCAGGCGCGCCAGGCGGTGGCCGATGAGGTGTTGGCGGGGTTGAACGTTATCCGCCATCCGTCTTCGTATTTTCTGTGGCTGCCCTTGCCGGAAGATGCCCGCGCCGACCAGATCACCATGGCACTGGCACGGGAAAATATCTCGGTGTCCACGGCCGAACCGTTTGCCGTCTCGGCCCACGTGCCCCATGCCTTGCGAGTGGCGCTGGGGTCGGTGGACCGGGAGGTGTTGCGCGAGGCGCTGCTGAAAGTGCGCTGGGCGGTGGAGGCGGGACTCAGAATTTGTACGCCTGGCGCCCGATCAGCAGCCATTTGCCTTTCTGCTTCTGCCAGACCTGGAAGTTTTCAATTTCGGTAGGCACCTCGACGCCACTGTTTACCGCCTGGGCGGAAAAGTGGTTGCGCACCAGGGCGGTGTCGCCATTGAGGGTGATGGTCTGTTTCTGCATTTCCAGGGTCTTGAAGCCGCTTCTGCCGGTTTCAATGTCGGCGATAAATTCCTGCTTGTTCTGGACCTTGCCGCTGGAATGGCCGTAGGTGAGGTTGTTGGCGGTGAGGGCCTGCAGTTGCGGAATGTCCTTGTGCAGCATGGCCTGGGTCAGGTGGTCGACCGCAACGGCGACATCCTTGTCGGCTGCGGCAGGCGCGGCGGCCGCGTAACCGCTGAACAGGCACAGAAAACCAATCAGAACCTTGACGTTTTGCATGGGTGTTTCCTTGTTGTTGTGGGTACTGGGACGACTCAGGAGTTGCGCTTAAGTCGTCGTACAACCATGCCGTATTTCGTGGGATCAAGGAAAGTGAAATTTGTAGTGGGCCAGAATATAAGCGCTGTTTGTCAGTATTGGTCGTCGTATCACTTGCGAAATAGCGCTCGGCACTTCCCGTGGAAATGGCACATGGCTATGCTGTGGCCGGCGACTTCATGGTGTGGATCGCAACAGCCAGTGAGGACAACAAAAATGACACCGGACCAAAAATACGCGGCGGCCATGGTGCGCCTGGGTTATCAACTCAACGAGTTCAAGATCGGCGGCAACTACACGCCGCTGCTGAGGGATGGCAATCACGTTTATATCAGCGGCCAGATCCCACGGGTGGGTGACACGATCGTGCTGCCCGGCAAGGTCGGCGAAAGCCTAAGCCTGGCCGATGCACAGATTGCCGCCGGCGTCAGCGCATTGCGTTGCCTGGGCTTGCTCAAGCAGGCACTGGGCTCCCTGGATCAGGTCAAGGCGATCCTCAAGATCAATGTGTACGTGCGCAGCGCGGATGACTTTGACCAGCAAAGCGAAGTGGCCAACGGTGCGTCGGACCTGTTGAGCGAGATCCTGGGGACTGCCGGTTCTCACACGCGCACCTCGGTGGGCGTGCTGCAACTGCCCAAGGGCGCCGCCGTGGAAATCGACATGATCGCTGTAGCACAGGGCTGACGCCGAGTGATCGCCGACGCTTTTACAGTCCTGATTCACTATGGGATTTATCTGCTTCCAGGGCTGATCCTGTTTGGCCTGTGGTTCGGCCTCACGCCAAAAACGTTGCCGGGCGTGCGCATCGTTATTCTGCTGTTGGCCTTCGTGCTGATGCGCGATGCGATGACGCCATTGGGCATGTGGTCGCTGAGCCGCGAGGTGCAGATCCAGTTCACGGCCAATCCCTTCGTGCTGGCGGCGCTGGGCGGCTTATCCCTTGGGCTGATCGCACTGCTCGCGCGCCTGGCCCCGGAGTTATGGCAACTGACGGTGCTGTTCAAGGGCAATCGCGCTGTGGGCCTGGCAGTGGGGTTGGTGGCCGGCAGTTTGATTGGCCTGCCATTGCGCCTGTATCAAGGCATCGAACCGGCGGCAATCCCGGCTTACTGGACCTGGCTGATGGGCATGCTGGTGCTTGCCTACTGCGCCAATGCGCTGGAAGAGGTGTTGTTTCGCGGCTTCTTGCAGGGCTATCTCGAACAGCACGTTAGGCCGCTGCGTGCGGCGTTGCTCAGCGGGCTGGCGTTCGCCGCGTGCCATTCATTTTTGGCCCTGAGCGTGACGCAACTGGGCTGGCCGGTGCTGGCCTTTACCCTGATTGAAGGCGTGGTCTGCGGGCTGGTGCGAATGCGCTACGGTGTGGTGGCGGCGACGGCCACCCATGGCACGGCGATCTTGCTGATTGCCGTGCCGATGGTGTGAGTTGTCTCAGGCCTGTACATCCACGCCGATGTGGGCCTGGAGCCAATCCTTGTAGACCGCGATGTTATCGGTCGACTGGTCGCCATTTTTCGCGGTGACGGTCTTGCCGTCCAGGCGCCCGATATCGAGCAGGTACTGAAGACCGTTGGCCACATGGGTGGCGTCGCTTTTGCTGAGTGACTGAACATCAGGCAGTGCGACGGCATTGTTTTCATCGTCGAAGGTCGCCCAAGAGGGATTGGCCCTGGCGGTGGCAACGGTTTGCGCGGTCGAGCGCACTTGCTCCTGATAGCTGGCTTCCAGCTTGGCCTTGATCTCGGGCGTGGCGTTGGTGACTTCAATCCTGCCGGCCCGCAGGGTGCCGTTTTCCATGGACTGGGTCAGGCTCTTCTGGGCCAGTGCGATGAGGCTGGTGCTTCCGATCATGATGCTGCTCCCTGGTTGGTAGCAGAGGCAGAGCAAGAGTCAGGCCATGTGCTGCAAGGCCAGTGCTGCGGGGCCGCTGGGCAGGGGAGTGGTCAGGGGTTGCCGGATCCGGCAAGGCATTGCCTATTTCGACCGCTCATACGCCGCGGTCATCACCTGCCACGTCTGCGCATCCGCCGGAATCAAATGCTCAATGCGCAACGACGTCACCGTGATGTCCTGGGGCATGCCGAAGGTGGTGAAGGTCGACATGAAGTTCAGCTCACCTTCACGGGAGTTGACGCGTGTCAGCACCAGTGGCGGTGGTTCATTGACCAAGGCTTCGGTACTTTGCGGGGCTGGCAGGCTGTCCAGAAGCCTGGCAAGTTCGGGGTTGCCCAACGCCTCGCGCGTCGCCCGTTGCCAAGCGATGGTGCGGATTTCTTCAGCGTTGATCAAATGATCACCCAGGCCGCCAGGCTGTAGCAGGGTGACCAGCAAATTCAATCCATCAGCCGCCTCCGGTTTGATCCCCACCAGCTCGAACAGCACCTGGGTACTGGCGTTGGCGGCGAGCACTTCCCAATGGCTGCCCAGCACGATCGCCGGCGCAGGATTGTTCGCGTGGAGCACATGGCTGATCGCCTCGCGAATGGCCTCCATGGAGGGCGAGGAGAGCGGGGTTGCCTCATAACGCGGGGCGAAGCCGGCGGCGAGGAACACGCTGTTGCATTGCTCCAGCGGAACCTCCAGCGCCATCAGCAAATTATGCAAGGTGCCCGGGCTCGGCTTGGCGCGTCCGGTCTCGATGCAGCTCAGGTGGCGTTGGGAAACCCCGGTGATCAGCGCCAGTTCCAGCTGGCTCAATCTGGCGTGCCGACGCAGCACGCGCAATTGCGTGCCGGCGGTAGTGTCGGGGTTGGCGCGGGGGAAAGGTTGGCTGCTCATGGGTTGACTCTGGCCGTGCGGGTCGGTGGTGTCGATGACCTTTGAGGTCATTGAGAGGGGAACGACGTTATCACTAATGTGCAGCTTCCCGAACCGTTGTCTCCAAGGAGGAGAACATGCGCAGACCCTGGATTGCCCTGGCCGGGTTGTTGGCTTTTGCCCTGTACACATTGATCACGATGCTGATCGCCGATCAATCGCTCATGGCGTTCGGGCTTGAATTGATGTCGAGGCCGGACACTGCCCAGGTGGTGATTGACTTGTATCTGATGGCGGTGATGGCGTGCATGTGGATGTGCCGGGATGCGCGGTCCAGGGGCAAATCCTTGGCATCGGTATTGCCTTATTTACTGGTAACGGCGGTTTTCGTATCCATCGGTCCGCTGCTGTATATCGTGGTCAACGGGTTCCGCGAACCTTCAGGGGGCCAGTGATGGAGGTTTATGCGCTGTGCGTGCTGGTGCTGTTCTTGAAGATGCTGGCGATCTCTTGCTACCAAGGCTTCTTTCGGCTCAGATACCGTGCATTCACTAACCATGAGGATGCAGCTTTCTTCCATCGCGATGCGAATCCCCAGGAGTTACCGCAAGTCTCCCGGGCCGAAAAGGCTTGGGCCAATGATCTGGAAAATATTCCGTTGTTCTTCATTTTGGGTGGCCTGTGCCTGGCGATGGAAACGCCAGGCACCGCTACCGCGGGGTTGTTCTGTCTGTTCACCGCTGCCCGTGTGATGCATACGGTGATGTATCTGAGCGGCCGCCAGCCCTGGCGCACCCTCGCTTATGGAGTGGGAGTGCTCTGTTTGTCGGGGCTGGCCGGTCTGCTTGGCGCTGGGCTGATAACAATCAAGGGGTGAGAAAGGCCTGATAGTTGTCCTTGGTGATCTGTTGATAGGGAATGGTCAGCTCCGCCGTGTAGGGCTGCTTCCTGATCATCTTCAGCGCCAGGTCAATCGAGCCGACGGCCTGGCCCTTGTTGTCCTGATAGGCCGTGACTACCAATAGATCTTTTTTGATCGCATCCAGGCCGGCGGGTCCGCCGTCGCTGCCGCCCACCAGGATGTCCTTGCCAGGGTGCATACCGGCCTGGGTAATCGCCATCGCGGCACCGATAGCCATTTCATCGGCATTGGCCGCCACGGCGTCGATTTTCTTGCCCGAGACGATCCAGTTGTTCATCAGGTCCATGGCCTTGCTGCGCTGCCAGTCGGCGCTTTGTTCTTCGACGATATGGATGTTGGGGTAATCCTTCAGTACGTTTTTCACGCCCTGTGTGCGGTTGTGGGTGGCGTTGTTAGAGAGCAAGCCGAGCATGATTGCGAGGTTGCCCTTGCCGTTCATTTTTTCCGCGAGGTAGCGCATCTGAATCTCGCCCGCTTTGATCTCGTCCGAGCCGACATAACCCACCCCGGCCGGTAAGCCGGGGATGTCCGGGCGACGGTTGACGTACACCAGCGGGATACCCGCCTGCTGGGCATTCACAGTCATTTTCTGGGTAGCGGCGGTGTCGACCGCGTTGACGATAATCGCGTCCATGCCTTGGGCAGAAAAGCTCTGCACCTGGTTCAGTTGGCGCACCACATCGCCTTGGGCGTCTTCGAATTGCAGGGTCACGTCGGTGAGGTCCCTGGCGTGGGCCGCCATGTAGTCACGCATCTGGGCGAGGAACACATCGTCCACCTGGGCGATGCTGACGCCGATGCGTGTCTCGGCGAGGGCGAGCGGGGTAACGATGAGGGTCAGGAGCAAGGTCAGCAGCTGTTTTTTCATGGTTTCAGTCCGTTTTTTGTTGTTTTGGAAGACGTTGAAAACATTCCTCAGCCTTGGCGTTTGGCGCGTAGTTGCGCAACGTGTTCGGCAAAGGTCTCGTAGGGCCAGCGTTCGTTCAGTGCCTGCAACATCAGTTGCTGCCCGGTTTGCGGAGCCAGGCCCTGTAAGGGTGGGTCGGTATCCAGATTGGTGGGAAAGGAATAGCCATCGGCGGTGCAGGCGATCACCGCGTGCAGCGCCTCGTCATCCATGACGTTGTCCGCCAGGCGCTCCAACAGGCAAGGGTAGAGCGCCAGCATCATCCGGTCGCGGTCCACAGCCTCCATCGTTTTGCCGAACGCCGAGGAGATTTGCAGCAGGTTGGCCATGCGCTGGCGGTCCGGTGTGCGATTGGTGCCAGCGGCGTGAAACAGGGCCGGGTTGAAGAACAGCAGGTCACCTTTGTTCAGCGGCAATTGCACTGCATGCTGCTGGAAGTACTCGATGAATTCAGTGCGCCTCCAGGCCAGGTAGCCCAGCGGGTATTGCTGGGAAAACGGCAGCAGTTGGGTCGGGCCGGTTTCCAGGGGCATGTCGCTATGGGCCACGGCCCCTTGCAGCGTGAGGTATTGGGACAGCGTATGCAGGGGCAACGGAAAGCGCTCCACCACGTCGATGGTCTGGAATCCCAGGTGATAATCACGGTGCGGTTGCTGGGCTTGGCCACCGGGGTGCACCACGTTGACCTGGGCCGTGACTTGGTAGCCTGGGCCGAGCCAGGCTTGTGCGATCAACCCCAGCAGTGGGTTGGCGTAATATTCGACAAAGGATGCCGGTGACTGTAGTGCCGCCTTCTGTAATGAGTTCCAGATACGTCCGTTACTGCCGGCCTTGGCGAAGTGGTCGGCGGCCACACCTTGCGCAGCCTCTTGGGCAAAGATCGCTTCGAATACCTGGCTGTGACGGTCGACCACGTCCAGGTCGGCGTAGCCCTGGCGCACCACCATCACTCCCGGCCCCTGGCTGAACAGGCGATGCAGTTCGTCCAGCACGGCGTGATGATCGCCGTTGCGCAGTGCCTGGGCTTGATAGATCGGGATGTTGCTGCACACTTCGGCGCAGTGCGGGTAGTCCTCGGCAGCCGCCTGCTTGGCACAGATCGAGTGAAAATCTTCCAGTTGCACTGCGTCGGCGCTGACAAAGGCAGGCATCACGCACCCTCCACCAGGCTCAGGGCCTGATCGGGGCGTGGGGTGCCGCCGTCGCCACAGCCGATGACGCCTTGCTCCAGGTCGATCACCGTGCCGGTCATCATTCCCGACTCGCGTGACAATAGAAATGCCACGCTCTGGGCCACCTCTTCAGGTTTGAGCAGGCGGCCGAAGGGCTGCGCGGCTTCGGCGGCCTCCAACCAGCCATCCCCGGCACCGTGGTAGTGCCGCTGGATTTCATCCTCGTGAGGTGTGTCCATCCAGCCGATGTTCAAGCCGTTGACCCGAATCCGGTTGCGCAGGGCGCTGAACGCTACGTTTTTGGTCAGAATCGCGAGAGCGCCCTTGGACGCCGCGTAGGCACTCAAGAACGATTGCCCGCCGTGGCCGGTGACACTCTGGATATTGACCACTGCACCTTCAACCCTCTGGCTGATCATCAGCTTCAAGGCTTCCTGCATCAGGAAAAACGGCGCCCTCACATTGACCGCAAATAGTCGGTCAAACAGTTCGGGGGAGGTGTCGAGAATGGTGCCGCGATCCGACATCCCGGCGCAGTTGATCAGCCCGTGGAGGGTGCCGAAGTGGGCACGGGCCGCCTCGATCACGGCGCGGCAGTCGCCGATCTGTTCCAGGTCCGCCTGGACAAACACCGCGCGGCAATCGAGCGCGGCCAACTGCCGTACTTGCTCCTGGCCCTGGTCCGGGCGGCGTCCGCAGATGATCAGGCCGGCAGCACCGCGCCGCGCGAGGGTATGGGCGACGGCAGCACCCAACCCCTGGGTGCTGCCGGTGACGACAAAGTATTGGCCTTTGAAGGTATGGCTGAGGTCGGTTGAAGGCATCGGGGTCTCCTGGGTTTTTGTTGTTTTGAAGGCCGGGCTCGACGCCGGGCAAAACTGAGACTAGCATTGCGGTCACCTCAATGAGTCTCAAAAAGACCTCAAAAAAACCTCAGGCTCAACGGCATGCTCGAACGCGCTAAACACTTTTCCATCAAGCAACTGGCCACCCAGGCGGGCGTCAGCAAGGCGACGGTCGATCGCGTCTTGCATGAGCGCGGCAGCGTGCACGCCCAAACCCGGCGGCGTATCGAACAGGCTCTGGATGAGCTGGAATCCCAGGAAAAAAATGGCTTGGCAGTAGGCCGGACCTTTCATGTCGATGTGATCATGCACACGCCCAAGCGCTTCAGTGCGGCGGTGCAGGCCGCCATCACCGCCCAACTGGGCAGCCTGGCACCGTTTCGTATCGCCCCGCGGTTTCATTTGTTCGAAGAAATCGAGCCTCAGGCGATGCACGACCAATTGCTGCGCTGCCTCGAGACCGGCAGCCAGGGTGTGGTGCTCAAGGCCGCGGACGAGCCGGCGGTGAATCTGGCGGTCAAGCACCTGGCGGCCGCAGGTATTCCGGTGGTGACCCTGGTCACCGATCTGCCCCACAGCGAGCGCATCGGCTACGTAGGCATGGATAACCGCACCGCCGGACAAACCGCCGCGTACCTTCTGTCCCGCTGGCTGTCACCCCAACCCCAGGAAGTGGCGGTGGTGATTGGCAGTGAATTGTTCCGGGGCGAGGAAGAACGCGAAATGGGTTTTCGCATGTGGCTGCGCGGCCGCGCGACGCACCTGCGGGTACTGGATATCAGCGGTGGGTACGGCGTGTATGACCGAACGTTTGCCCGGGTCACCGATGCGTTGAAGCAGCATCCCGAACTGAAGGCGGTGTACAGCGTCGGCGGTGGCAACCGCGCAATTGTCGACGCCTTCGCGGCTCTGGATCGCCCGTTGGACGTGTTTATTGCTCACGACCTCGACGAAGAGAATCGCCAGCTGTTGGCTGAAGAAAAAGTCGCCGCGATTATCGATCACAACCTGCAGATCGATGCGCGCCATGTGTTCCTGCACATCCTGCAATTTCATCGGCTGTGGAAGGCTGGGCCGATTGCGCCGTCACAGGTACAGATCGTCACACCGTTCAACCTGCCGGACTGAATCTCCAAACCCAATAACAATCCCAGGAGTTCGACCATGCTACGTATCGCTGTCCTTGGTGCAGGGCGCATCGCCAACATTCACGCGGCCAATGTCGCGGCCCATCCTGATGCCACTCTGGTGGTGGTCGCCGACCCCTGGCGGGAGGGCGTCGATGGCTTGGCTGCGCAGCTGGGTTGCGAGGCGGCCTATGACTGCGCAGCAGTGCTAAGTCGGGACGATATCGACGCGGTGGTGATTGGCACACCCACCGACACTCATATCGATTTGCTGCTGGCGGCCGTGTCCCAGGGCAAGGCCGTGCTGTGCGAGAAGCCCATTGACCTGAATTTCGCCAAGGCGCGGGCGGCGGCGCAAGCTGTGGAGCGCGAGGGCGGCAAAGTAATGCTGGGCTTCAACCGCCGCTTCGATCCCGACACGCTGCGCCTGCGCCAGGCCATCGACGCGGGGCAAATTGGTGCTGTGCGGCAGGTGATCATCACCAGCCGTGACCCGGGGTTGGCGCCACGGGATTACCTGGCACATTCCGGCGGCATCCTGCGGGACATGACCATTCATGACTTCGACATGGCGCGGCACCTGCTGGGTGAAGAGCCCATCGAAGTCAGCGCGATAGCCAGCCGGCTGGTAGACCCGAGCCTGGCGCAGATTGACGACTTCGACAGCGTGATGGTGCTACTGCGCACCGCATCCGGGAAACAGTGCCATATTAACTGCTGTCGGGAGGCGGTCTACGGGTATGACCAGCGACTTGAGGTGTCCGGGGCCAAGGGGGTGTTGCTCACGGATAACCATCGCCCCAGCACCTTGCGCCATTGGAACCACGAGCACACCGAGGCGTTGGAGCCGTTGCAGCATTTCTTCCTGGAACGTTATGCGGAGGCCTACCGCAATGAGTTGGGGCAGTTTATCCAGGCACTGAGCGCGGGGCGCGCGCTGCCCACCAACATGCGCGATGGGCTGTATGCGTTGCACTTGGCGGACTGTGCGCTGGAGTCCATCAAGACCGGGCGAATGGTAGAGGTCAATTACGCTATTTAAAGTGTTGCCGGAGCGGGCATGCTCGCTCCGGCAGTTTGCGCGTTAGATTTTTGCCAACGCCTGCGCCAGATCCGCCCGCAGGTCTTCCACGTCCTCAACCCCCACCGACAACCGCACCAACCCATCACCAATCCCCAGCTGCGCCCGGGTCGCTGCCGGGATGCTCGCATGGGTCATGATCGCCGGGTGCTCAATCAAACTTTCGACGCCCCCCAGACTTTCAGCCAACGCAAAGATCTTCACGTTTTCCAGGAAGCGTGTGGCGCCCGCCAGGTCGCTTTTCAGGTCTACCGAAATCATCCCGCCAAACCCACGCATCTGCCGGCGTGCCAGCTCATGCTGCGGGTGTGATGCCAGGCCTGGGTAATAAACCCGCGCCACTTGCGGCTGTTGCTCCAGCCATGTCGCCAGCTCCAGCGCATTGCTGCAATGGCGCTCCATGCGCAACGCCAATGTCTTCACCCCACGCAGGGTCAGGAACGCATCAAACGGTCCGGCAATCGCACCCACGGAGTTTTGCAGGAAGCCCACGCGTTCGGCCAGTTCAGGATTCTGGCCCACCACCGCAATGCCGCCGATCACATCCGAGTGGCCGTTGAGGTACTTGGTGGTGGAGTGCACCACGATGTCGAAACCCAACTCCAGCGGGCGCTGGATCCATGGGCTGGCGAAGGTGTTGTCTGCTACGCAGATGATGCCCCGGGCCTTGCAGATACGGGAGATGGCGCTGAGGTCGGTCAGGCTCAGCAGCGGGTTGCTCGGGGTTTCGACCCAGACCATGCGGGTGTCGTCCTGCAACGCGGCTTCGAAAGCCGACAGGTCGGTCAGGTCGACGAAGCTGAAACGATGCCCGGCGCTGCGTTGGCGAACTTTGTCGAACAGGCGGAAGGTGCCGCCGTACAAGTCATTGCCGGAGACCACGTGGGAACCGGCGTCGAGCAGTTCCAGCACGGTGGAAATCGCCGCCAGCCCCGAGGCAAACGCGAAGGCCTGGGTGCCGCCTTCCAGGTCGGCCACGCAGCGTTCCAGGGCGAAGCGCGTCGGGTTGTGGGAGCGCCCGTAGTCGAAGCCTTTGTGAACACCGGGGCTTTCCTGCAGGTAGGTGGAGTTGGCGTAGATCGGCGGCATCAGCGCCCCGGTGGTCGGGTCCGGGGATTGCCCGGCATGGATCACGCGGGTGGCGAAGGCGCTTTTATCGTGCTGGGTCATGCAAGGGATCTCCGTAAGTGATTGAGCAGGTCGACGCGGGTGATCAGGCCGTAAAAGCCCGAGGCGTCGGCAATGATTGCCACCAGTCCGCGATCCAGTTCGGCCTGCAATTGCGCAAGGCTGGCGCTGGGCGCAAGGGTGTGAAGAGCATTGGTCATGGCGCTGGCCACGGTCATGGAAAAATGCGCGGCGTTCTGATGCAGGCCGAGCAATACGTCCGACTCGTCGAGCACCCCCACCAGTTTTTGGCCGTCCACCAGCACCGGTAATTGCGACACGTCCGCCAGGCGCATGCGCTGGAAGGCGGTGAGCAGGCTGTCGTCGGGGCCGACGCTGATCACCCGGCCGTCCTCGAAACGGCGGGCGATCAGGTCGCGCAGGTCTCCGTAGTGTTTGTATTGGAGCAGGCCGGCATCGTTCATCCATTGGTCGTTGTAGACCTTGGACAGGTAGCGCGTGCCGGTGTCGCAGACGAAGGTGACGACGCGCTTGGGCTCGGTCTGTTCGCGGCAATAGCGCAGGGCGGCGGCGAGCAGGGTACCGGTGGAAGAGCCGCCGAGAATGCCTTCGGCCCGCAGCAGCTGGCGGGCGTGGTCGAAGCTTTCTTCGTCGCTGATGGAGTAGGCGTGGCACACGCTGGAGAGGTCGGCGATGGAGGGGATGAAGTCTTCACCGATGCCTTCCACGGCCCACGAGCCGGGTTCGATCATGGTACCGCTGCGGCTGTATTCCGCCATCACCGAGCCGACCGGGTCGGCCAGCACCATGGCCAGGTCGGGTTGTACGCGCTTGAAGAAACGGGTCAGGCCGGTGAGGGTGCCGGCCGAGCCGACGCCGACCACGATGGCGTCGAGGTCATGCTGGGTCTGGGCCCAGATTTCCGGCGCAGTGCTGGTCTCGTGGGCCAGGGGATTGGCCGGGTTGTTGAACTGGTCGGCGAAGAACGAATCGGGAATGTCCTTGGCCAGCCGTGCCGCCACGTCCTGGTAATACTCGGGGTGGCCTTTGCCGACGTCGGAGCGGGTGATGTGCACCTCGGCGCCCATGGCTTTCAGGTGCAAGACCTTTTCGGTGGACATCTTGTCCGGCACCACCAACACCACCCGGTAACCTTTGGCGCGGCCCACCAGCGCCAGGCCGAGGCCGGTATTGCCGGCGGTGGCTTCGATGATGGTGCCACCGGGGCGAAGGCGGCCGTCGCGTTCGGCGGCGTCGATCATGGCCAGGCCGATGCGGTCCTTGATGGAGCCGCCGGGGTTCTGGGATTCAAGCTTGAGGAACAGCGTGCACGGGCCGGTATCGAAGCGGCTGACCCGCACCAGCGGGGTGTTGCCGATCAGTTCGAGCACGGCTGGGCGGGAAGCGGTGGGCATGTCGTCACCTGCTACGGAAAGGGCGTATGGGATGGACAGCAGCGTCTACAGCATGGTTTCGAACATAGGCCGGTATCGACCCGCTCGCAACCGGGCGGCCGCCTGAATGTCTTTTTTGGCGCATTGCTGCTTCATCACGGAGCACGGTTGAGGGCGGCTAATTCGCCGGTTTTCTGCCAGCGCCACGTATTCATTGGCTTGCAGCTGATTGGCCCAGCGATTGCTAAAAGAAATCCAAACTTGGATACAAGATGGAATCCTCAATGCGCAACGAACAACTTGGCTGGACCCTTGGCGAATGGCAGGCCGCTTACCGCAGCCAGGCGCTGACCCCCGACATCCTGTTGACCCTGGCGGGCACGCTTCCCGCCGACGACAACGCCTGGATCAGCCGGGTACAACCGCAGCAGTTGCGTGACCAGTTGGCGCAACTGGCCGAGCGGCTTGTGGCGGTCGACGGCGATATCGACAAGTTGCCGTTGTATGGCGTGCCGTTTGCCATCAAGGACAACATCGATGCGGCAGGTTGGGAGACCACGGCGGCGTGTCCTGAGTTTGCCTATACAGCCAAGGCGGATGCATCAGTGGTGGCCCGGCTGCGGGCGGCCGGGGCGATCCTGATGGGCAAGACCAACCTGGATCAGTTCGCCACTGGCCTGGTGGGTACACGCTCGCCCTACGGCACGGTGGGTAACAGCTTCAACCCGGACTATGTCAGCGGCGGTTCCAGCTCGGGTTCTGCGTCGGTGGTTGCCCGTGGCCTGGTAGCGTTCTCCCTGGGCACCGACACCGCCGGCTCCGGGCGGGTACCGGCGGGCTTCAACAATATCGTCGGGCTGAAACCGACCAAGGGTCGACTGTCCAACACCGGGTTGGTGCCGGCCTGTCGCACCGTGGACTGTATTTCGGTGTTTGCGTTGACCGTTGAAGATGCCGAGACGGTTGCGGGCGTCGCTGCGGCTTACGACGGGAGCGACGCTTATTCACGCATCAATCCCAACACCGCGCCGGTAGCGGTGGGGGCCACGTTCAAACTGGCGGTGCCGGCCAGCCTGGAGTTTTTTGGCGACGCACAGAACCAGGCCGTGTTCGAACAGGCGCTGCTCAGGTTTCGATCCCTCGGGGCCGAGATCACGGCGGTGGATTTCAGCCCGTTCCAGCAACTCGCCGAGCAGCTCTATTACGGCTCCTGGGTTGCGGAGCGCACGGTGGCATTGGAAGGCATGCTCGCCAGCAACGCCGAAGCGATCAACCCGGTGGTGCGTGGCATCGTTGAAAACGGCCACAAGTACAGCGCCTGCGATGCCTATAAAGCCGAATACCTGCGCGCCGAACTGAGCCGCCGCATCAACGACACCCTGGCCGGTTTCGACGCCTTGCTGGTGCCGACCTCGCCGACGATTCGTACCCTGGCGGAAATGGCCTTGGAACCGGTGCTCTACAACTCGCAGTTTGGTTTCTACACCAACTTCACCAACCTGGCCGATCTCTCGGCACTGGCCGTGCCCGCCGGGCTGCGCAGCGATGGCCTGCCGTGCGGCATCACCCTGATTGCGCCTGCCTGGCACGACGCCGCCCTGGCGCATCTGGGTAAGCGTTGGCAGGCCGGCCTCGATCTGTCGCTGGGAGCTACCGAACGCAATCTGCCGCAACCGGCACCCGCGCGGCAGGCTCCGGGCAGCGTGCGGGTGGCGGTGGTGGGCGCGCACCTCACCGGGATGCCGCTGAATTTCCAACTGACCAGCCGCAACGCCGTGCTGGTGGAGCAAACCCTGACGGCGAGCCACTACCGCTTGCATGCGCTGCCTGGCACGGTTCCGCCCAAGCCGGGGCTGGCCAAGGATGATTCGGGCCGCTCGATCATCGTTGAACTGTGGGACATGCCGATCGCCCGCTTTGGCGAGTTCGTCGCGGAGATTCCGGCGCCGCTGGGTATCGGCAACCTGACCCTGGCGGACGGGCGCAGTGTGAAAGGGTTTATCTGCGAGCCCTGGGCCCTGGCAGGCGCCACCGACATCACCGAATTCGGTGGCTGGCGCGCCTACATGGCGAGCAGGAAATAGCCATGCAGCTCTCAACCACGAGAAAGCCCAGCGAACGGCCGGATAGCCTGGCGGAACGGGTCTACCAGCAGTTGAAGGACGACATCTTCGACTTTCGTTTGTTGCCGGGTGATCGCTTCAGTGAAGGTGACGTGGCCGAGCGCATGCAGGCCAGCCGCACGCCGGTGCGCCAGGCGCTGTATCGTCTGGAGCGGGAAGGGTACCTGGAGGTGTTCTTCAGGAGCGGCTGGCAGGTGCGGCCGTTCGACTTCAACTATTTCGAAGAGCTTTACGACGTTCGGATCGTGCTGGAGTTGGCCGCCGTCAATCGCTTGTGTGGCATGGCGGAGCAGGGGCTTGAAGGGCTTGGGGCGATTTGGCAGGTCGACGAAAGTGCGCGGCTGGATGACGCCCAGCTCGTTTCGGCGCTGGATGAGGCGTTCCACTGCGGGCTGGTGCAGGCCACGGGCAATGCTGAAATGGCGCGCATGCATTACGAGATTACCGAGAAAATCCGCATCATTCGGCGGCTGGATTTCACTCAGCAAGCGCGTATTGCAGCGACCTATGAGGAGCACGGAAGCATCCTCGATGCGATCTTGCAACGGCAAAGCGATCAGGCGCAGCAACTGCTCAAGACTCACATTGAGGTGAGCAAGCAGGAGGTGCGCAAGATCACGTTGCATCGGTTGGCGGTGGCGAGAGGATAAGCAGCCCTCGCCACAGGTTATTCCCGCGCGGCTAATACGTGTTGCAACCGGCTTTTCAGCGCCTCACTCGCCCTCAACATCGGCGCCCGCAACTCACTGCCGATCAACCCTTCCATCGCCAGTGCCGCCTTCACCGGCGCGGGGTTGGGCTCCACGAACATTGTGTGGATCAACGGCAGCAAGCCGAAAAACGTCTCGCGAGCCGCCATCAATTGGTTATCCCGAACCTGCCGATGCAGCGTCACAAAATCCTCGGTCCGCACATGCGCCGACGCGGCAATCGCCCCGGTCGCTCCCAGGCACAGTGCGTTGAATATCTGCACATCCTCGCCACACAACACATCAACCTTCCCACTGGCCAGCAACGCCAAGGTGCTGGCCAGGTTGCCGCCGCAATCCTTGATCGCGACGATTCGTTCATGGGCAACGATGTTCAGCAGCGTCGCCTGTTCGAAGGCAATACCGGTGCGATAGGGGATGTCATACAGAATGATCGGCACGCTGGACGCATCGGCCACGGTGCGGAAGAACGCCTCGAGGCCCGGCTGGGACGGGCGGATGTAGCTCGGCGGCGGCACCAGCAAACCGGCCACCGGGCGCTTCAGGATTTCGGCCTGGAACTGCAACAGCTCAATCTGGTTATACCCCGCCAGGCCCATCACCACCTGCTGCGGCGGTACGAGTTCCAGGACGGCATCCAGCATCGCCAACTGCTCCTGGCGGCTCAGCGAGGCGGCTTCGCCGGTGGTGGTGCAGACCATGATCCCGGCCACGCCTTTTTCCAGCAGATGGCAGACCAGGCGGCGCAAGCCAATGAAGTCGATGGCGCCGTTATGAAACGGTGTAACGACGGGAACCCAGATACCTTGAAACGATGACATGCGCTTTCTCCTGATGGTTGACCGATTTCGTCACCGTCAGAAGGGCAGAGGGAAGTAAGCAAGAGGAGGGGGCCTTCGCGCTCAATGTCCTGTCAGCTCATCTGACGGGACAGCGCGCCCCGGTCACATGAGCGACTGTTTCTTCGATTTGAGGGCGTGCGCAACGCAACCTTGCGCCTTGGCAATCAAGCCAATGACGGAAAAGTTGAAGGTCGTTGCAGACATTGAGGACACACCCTGAAGAAGACGCTCATCTTTATGGATTATTACAGGGTGTGTCAACTCGCAGCGATCAGGCGCGGTTCAGCCAGTGGCGCACGAAACGTACCTGTTCCGCCGACAGTTCTGCGTCTTCCGGCGCGCCCATGAAACCGCCGTGGGGCATTGCTTCAAAAATATGCAGATCCACCGGCACCTCGGCCCGTCGCAGTGCGCGATGCAGGCGCACAGCGTTGGAGAGGAACAGGTCACGGGTGCCGCTTTGCACGAACGTCGGCGGGAAGCCCGCAGCGAAATCCCCGAACAGCGGCGACAGGTATGGGTGAGACAAATCCGCGCCAGCGGCGTACAGCAGGTTGGTGCTCATCAACGGGTTGGGCAGCACCACGTCGACGGTGCGGTTGACCTGGAAGCTGTCGCCCGATTCGGTCAGGTCCACTTCGGGGGACAGCAATACCAGCGCGGCCGGCAGCGGCAAGCCTTCGTCGCGGGCCCGCAGCACCGTGGCGGCGGCAAGGTTGCCACCGGCCGAGCGGCCGCCGATCACAATCTTGTCCGGGGTGTGATGCGCCAGTACGTGCCGGTAGGTGGCCATGCAGTCATCGAGTGCCGCCGGGTATGGGTGGTCAGGTGGCATGCGGTAGTCCACGCCGTAGCAGGTCACGTTGTGCAGGTCAGCGTGTTTGCCGGCGGCGAGGCGGGCGTTTTCGCCGCCGCCGAACACCAGCGCGCCGCCGTGCAGGTCGATATAGGCGAACTCGGCCCCGTATGACGGTGTCGCCCGGTACACGGTGGCGTCTTCCACGG
Organism: Pseudomonas sp. TH34; assembly: GCF_016650865.1. Classification (NCBI taxonomy): domain Bacteria; kingdom Pseudomonadati; phylum Pseudomonadota; class Gammaproteobacteria; order Pseudomonadales; family Pseudomonadaceae; genus Pseudomonas; species Pseudomonas sp. TH34. Next base: position 31,718 of record NZ_JAEKFB010000026.1, on the reverse strand, counting down.
TGAATGGCTCAACGTGTTCTGCCGTCTGTCCCACCTGTGACGCTGCGTACTGTTGGGCGACTGCGGCTTGCATGCGTCGCCAGCCATCGTGGTCATCGGCGGCGGGCAGGGTGTAAAGGCTGTTCAGCGGTACGCCCTCGTCATTCACCGCGCGACGCAACATTGCTTGGGCCTCGGGACTGATGGATTGCGGGACCGGGACTGTTCGCGGGTCGATCCTTACACCGTTACTCATAATCTGCACCGTTGGGGTTAAAGCGGGGGCGTGCCAGGAAGCGAACGCATTCTTGTCGGTAGCGGTACTACACTGCAAGTCCGAACCTCCACGTTGGAGAACACTCATGCTCAGCAAAAACACGGTGTGCCTTTGGTACGACGGCAGCGCATTGGACGCTGCCAACTTTTACGCCAAGACCTTCCCGAACAGCGCAGTGACCGCAGTCCATCATGCGCCCGGTGATTATCCCGCCGGCAAACAGGGCGATGTCCTGACCGTGGAGTTCACGGTCATGGGTATTCCTTGCCTGGGGCTGAACGGCGGCTCTGGCGTGCAGCACAACGAGGCGTTCTCGTTTCAGGTGGCCACCGACGACCAGGCGGAAACCGACCGCTTGTGGCACGCAATTGTCAGCCATGGCGGCCAGGAAAATGTCTGCGGCTGGTGTCAGGATAAATGGGGCGTGCGTTGGCAGATTACCCCGAGGGTGCTGAGCGCGGCGATCACTAATCCCGACCCTGCAGCAGCCAAGCGGGCGTTTGACGCGATGATGGGAATGACCAAGATTGATGTCGCGGGGATTGAGGCGGCGCTTAAAGGTTGACGCGCCGATTGAGTCAATCAGCGCTCACCGCAGTCCGGTCCACCAGACGAATACGGTTGCGTCCACCGCGCTTGGATTCATAAAGCGCTGCGTCGCCTTGCTCGATCAAGGCGGCAAGGCTCGCGGGCGGCGCGTCGAACAGGCTGGCGCCGATGCTCAATGTCACCGCCTCGGGCGTGGCGAACGCCTGTGAGGCGGTTTTATGAAACTCTTCACGTAGGACGCTGCCCAGCGCGACAATGCGCGCGTTCGAGGTGTCATTAAGCAGGATCACGAACTCGTCGCCGCCCAACCGCGCCGCCAGCGAATCATCGGGCAACTGCGCGCGGATCATCTCGCTCAGCGCCACCAGAAGCCGGTCGCCTGCGGTATGGCCGTACAGGTCGTTGATCAGCTTGAAATTGTCGATGTCGATCAACAGCAGGGCACCTGGCCGGGACTGCGAGACCTTGCTCAGCAGGCTCGGCGCCCGCATTTCAAGGGCGCGGCGGTTGTACAGCGCGGTCAACGGGTCGCGGGCGGCCAACCGTGCAATCTGTTCCTCACGGCGGTAGCGCTCGGTGCCGGTCATCGACAATGCAATCAGCATGATCGCCATGGCACCTTCCACCAGCGACACCTGAATGATCTCGCCACGAAACGCCGTCAGGTCGATCAGCGTACCCGGCACGATCGCCACCAGCGACTTGGCCAGATAAAACAGCCCGTGGGCCAGCAGCACATAACGCAGCTGCACCGCCCCTACGCTGAGTGACCGGCCATGGGGCCGCAGCAGGAAACTGGCCCGCAGGGTCGGCAGAGCAACCAGCAGCGAGTTGGCCAGCAGCATGGCCTTGGACCACGACTGTCCTTCCGGCAACAGCAGCATGGCAAACCAGGCCACGAAGATCAGGCACCAGGCGCGAGACAGGCGCACCTGAGTAAAACGCGCAACGCCCAGCAAGAACAGCCAATGAGCGGTGATCAGCAACCCGTTGGCGAACCAGATGCCGATCAACACCAGGCCGCTGGCCCGCAACAGCGCCAGGGTGCTGCCCACGCTGATGATGGCGAAACCGGCGGTCCAGTACAGCAGCGACGGTTCGCGAACGTTGCGCCACTCGACCGCCAGGTACAGCGCGGCGGCGCCTGCCAGGGCGATGGTGAGGACCAGTATGGTGATGGGGTCGAGCGCCATGGGCGAACTGGCCTGCCTGAGTTGCGGTGAGACGGCGATTGTAAGCGTTTTGGCCAGTTTTTCGCAGTGCTCAGGCCTTGCGCGCCATCAGCAATACCGTCGCGGCGGCCGACAACAACCCCGCACAGCACCGGTTGAAAATCCGCTTGCCCCGAGGCTGCGCGAACCAGCGGCGCATATGCAAACCCATGTAGGCGTAGGCGCTGATGGCGACCCATTCCAGGGCCAGGAACATCGCCCCCAGCAGGGCGAATTGCGGTGTGATCGGCTGTGCCGGGTCGACGAATTGCGGCAGGAAGGCGGTAAAAATCAGGATCGCCTTGGGATTGCCGGCGGCCACCAGGAACTCCTGTCTTGCCAATGCCCACAAACCTGCCTTGGGCGCTGTCGACTCAGCCTCCGCCTGCGGATTGGCCCGCCACAGTTGATACGCCAGATAAAACAGATATGCCGCCCCCAGGATCTTGATCCCGTAGAACAACAACTCCGAGGTTTGCAACACCACCGCCAGCCCGGCGGACGCGAGGGCGATCATCCCGGCAAAGGCCAACAAGCGCCCGACGCCCGCCAGGCACGAAGTACGGTAGCCGTAGCGGGTGGAGTTGCTTACGGACAGCAGGTTGTTCGGGCCGGGCGCCATGTTCAGGGCGAAGCAGGCCGGGAGGAAGAGGGTGAGGGTGGCGAGGTCCATGAGGGCTCCGGCGGGCGTTGGCAGGTAAGGCCACGAGGATAAGGGATGTGAGGCGGTTGAACAATTTGCGCTGATGGGTAGAACCGATGGTGCTCTGGCCATGTCTGTGAGTCGTGGGTAAATAGATCGGTCACCATGACGCTCATTCGTTAATATGCCCGGCATGCCAATCGGGTAAAGGAAGTTGGCGTGAAGCACGAAGCGCTTTTCCCGGGAATTAAAAATAGAGTAGGCAGGGAATGGAATATCCTTCATTTGAAAACAAATCAAAGAAAAGAACCTTGTTGTTGGTGGTGTGTCTGGTATTTGGAGCATGGATTGCTTATATGCTCTGGGCCGGTCGCATTGTAATGCGAACGGTTTTAATGCCATCGATTCCCGAGTGGACGACCTATATAGTCATTGGTTGTCTGGTTGGACTCTTTTTTGCTGCAAGGGCCACCTACTATCGTCCGGCTGTAAGAAACCCGAACCGTGTTGGAGAATCTTTTTTTGGTGGTTTTTGCCTGGGTCTGATTTTGTCCTTGCACAGTTATGACGTCGTTACGTACCTGTTGCCCGGCGACATTGTTCAGTATGCGTCACCTTACGAGCTGGTTACTCCGGGGCCCTACGTTGGAAAGTTCAGTCGTTGTGAGGCGGGTCTGCGGATTAAGGATTTAAAGACTGAACGCTGGGTTGAGCTTTGTACCACTCAGTCGGAATTCAACGATCAAAGAAAGAAAGGCATGAATGCAGTGTGGGTGACTGCCCATTCAAACAAGATAGGTTCTTATATCGAGGGGTATGAATTTATTTATAAATAAATCATGTCGTCGTTGTACCAGCCTTCGTTCATAAGCCAATGACTCATTGTTGGCCGGGAGGGGAAGGTTTCGGTTTGCCATCAGCAACTTGTGTTTTGCCACAAACTTGCTGCGTTGCATTCGGCAGTATTGCGCCCCCTTGAAAGCCTCAGATGAACAGATCCGCCCCTTGCCTCTCAAAGCGCCGCATAGACAAGGGATGAAAGTCGGCGTGGGCGTGGATCAATCATCGAATGGCTGCCCGAAGTCGTGGTGACAAAACCGAAGCTCACTTGTTTTTCGGGATCAGCGAAACTGATCGGGCCACCAAGCCCGATATGGCCAAAGGTGTTCGGGCCCATTGCATGGGAAGCCGTCGGGTCGCGTTGCTGCTCGAGCATGCAACCCAATCCATAACGCATGGGGCGCATCCATACTCGATCCATGCCATGACTGTGCTCACGGCTGAATTCAGTAAGCAGTTCGGGACCGATAAAGTTTCCTGCCATCAATGCACTGTAGAAACCGGCCAGGCCGTGAGCCGAACCGTGTCCACATACGGCGGGTTGCCGGTAGGCCCACCAGCGCGGGTCACTGGTTCGTCTGGGCACCATTCCGGGGTTGGTGAAGGCGAGTGTCGCGATATGCGACGGCTCGTTTTTCACCACGGTTCGCAATGCCTGCGAGTAAGGATCACCGACCCGTCCGGTGGCACTGTCGAAACGCGCGATACGATGAAAGTGTTCTTCGTCCACGCCAAGGTGCACGTCCAACTCATGGGGATCCAGAATCTCTTCGTGGATAAACACACAGGGATCGCGTCCGTCCACCCGACGAATCAATTCACCGAGAATCCAGCCAAACGTGGTGGTGCCGTACCCCAGGTCTGTTCCCGCTTCCCACCAAAGCGGCTCGGCCTCCAGCACCCGCAGCATATGTTCCCAGTCATACATCATCGGGTTATGGTCGGGTGCTCGCAGCGCCGGCAGGCCTGCGGTGTGGTTCATCACCTGGCGCAAGGTGACCCGTGCTTTCCCGCCCTGGGCGAATTCAGGCCAGTAACGGGCCACGGGCGCATCCAGCTCCAACTTGCCGTCCTCGACCAACATCAGGACGGCCACCGCGACGTAGGGTTTTATAACGCAAAAGGTATTGGCCAGCGTATCGCGGGTCCAGGGCTTCGTGCCTGCCAGATCCGCCATGCCCGCCCAGAGGTCGACAACGGTCTCTGCGCCTACCTGCACGCATAGGCCGGCCCCACGTTCCTGCGGATCATCAAACATGTCCTCGAAGGCCTGCTTGACCGCTTCAAACTGCTTCGCACACATCCCTTGCGCTTTCATACCTCAACGTCCTCGTATTTAAAGTGTGGCCCTTGATACTTGCCGAACACCGATAATGGTTGTCGGGGAATTCACCCACGAGACCGAGTTTGGGAGTGCTCCACGGAGAAGCGGTTCGCTCGCTTGTAGGTGCCGAAGTCATTGAACCTGACACCGGCCTGGGCCATGACTTTATGAGCATAAGGTGCCGTCATCTGACGCAGATAAAACGGGTCTCTCACCACGAAGTGATGGATGCTGTGGGTGCTGCCAAAGTTGAAACAGAACAACTGGAAGGGCCACAGCCACCAAGGGTTCATCACCTGGGTTTGTTGTAATGCGTTACGCGGGGCAACATCGCCGTAATAGTGCATGTTTGAACTTATAAAAAATAGGCAGAACTGCCGTATCATATTGGGCGCTATAAGAATAACTACTGCGCTATTAACGATATCCATTAATTCCAGCGTCGTGGCAGAGCTATGAACCTCCATCCCAATCATTGACCCTGACCAGACATACAGGTGGTAGCCGAGGAACACATACCAGCACCCCCAATACAGAAGCCCGAATGGTGTATTGAGCCGAATAATCTTGCCTAACAATTTTACCTTTTGCCGCCATCCCGGGGCAAAAATCGCATTTAGAAAACCAAATACAAATCCGTCCACCAGTTTCAATAATCGCAGTATTCCCCAAGGGCTGCCGCTCGTGGTGATCCAGGCTTCAACATCAGAATCAGTTCCGGACTCCTTATGGTGATGAAAGTGCAGATTACGTCTTAGCCACGGGCTGGGCATACCCGGGCGTGCCAGCCAGCAGAAGAGCATCATGGCATTATGGGCCAGCGGCTGTTTTCTAAAATAAAGGCGATGAATCAGGTCGTGTTCGATTTCATGAATGAACGAAGTCAGCAGCGCATTGACCAGAATACACATCCATGCGGGGATAAAACCCTTTATATAGAGCCCTCCCGTAATGACCATCCCTATCAGGGAGAACGCCATGACACCCGTGCCCAGCGCATCCTGGTGCTGCAGGATCGGATAACGCTTTCGCAGGTAGTTTCCATGGTCCGTAATGCTCCGAGTTACCTTATCAATCTTTTCCTGATCGGTAGTTGGGTGATCAATTTCGATGGCGTTTTCCAAGACCTTCATCCATTCATCCTCTGATTGCATTGGGAAATTACCAGCCGAGTGAAGCCGGTCAAGTCAATTGTTTGAGCTATAAAACAGTAGTTATTCATATTCGCCTCCTTGAATTACTTGCGTCATCCAAGAAATATGAAATCGACTTTTTTGCGAAAAGCTTGTTAGAATTCCAAGCTTCAAAATGATAAGGCAAGTTCAACTCTTTGCAACTGTGTATTTTGGGTGGGGTCAGTGTTACAAGTATCGGTGTAAGGGTTTGATAATTTAGTTACAGTTTGTACAAGTATAAAAAAGACTCTGTACAAGTATTGCCAAGGAGGCACCATGAGATTGCATCGCATCAAATATTTTCGGCGTTCCCTACAAGCGTCCGAGGGCGCTATAGAGACAATAACGAGCGATGATGTATTTGATGCCGTGTTTTGCGATGAGCCGGCAGACAATGCCGCGAATCCCGCGGGCCAGGAAAGGCTACTTCGCTACCTGCAGTGTGGAGATACCGTGGTAGTGGACAGCATGGCCTCCCTCACCTCCAGTACGGAGCAGCTGTGCACCCTCATTCGCCGGCTGATTGAAAAGCAGGTCACGCTGGAGTGCTTGAACGAAAACCTGATTTTCCGGCATGACTGCCTTGAAGTTGTGGAGTCCATCATTGCGGTGATGGAGCTGATTGCAGAATTCGAGCGCGCGGCGATGAGGGAAAAACAAGCGGCAGGCATTGCTACTGCAAAGGTCCGGGGGATGTACAAGGGCCGCAAGAAGAAACTGTCTGACAATCAGGTTGTAAATCTAATTGACCGGGCCGGTGCTGGAGAAAGTAAATCTAAATTGGCACGTGATTTTGAGATCAGTCGGCAGACGCTTTATCGGTACCTGAGATCTAGATAGGGCATCTTCAGGTAGCGCGCGGGAACGGGTGCCAACAAGCCCCTACCGTTGAAAAAACCTGTCAGGACGACATGGCCCGAAAGCGGCGCAGGTCTTGCCATCAGTGATTTCTTCACTGGCAAGACGGCCCACTATTGCGGCCAGCGCAACCCCAGGGTGCATCACACATACGTACACGTCCTTGACGTTGGGTAGATAACCAATGATGGGGATGCTGTCTGCGGGGATGGGCCTGAGTCCGATACACGCCAACTGCGGCTCAATCGAACCAACTCCATGGAACTCGTGCCGAATGGCGTTGGCCGTGCGTAGCGCGATCGCCATCGGCTGGTTTTCCACGGCATCGCCCAGGTAATCCTCTGCCGCCAGCAACGTACCGTCGGCCGCTTGCCTGACTTCCATTTCCGGGCTGGAGATAAGTGTCTGCACCAGGTTGGATTGCGCGGTGTAGCGGATGAAAATGGAGGGCGATGCGTGTATGGGAAGGGGTGCCCCAAGCATGTCTGCCAGCGTCGAGATGCCCGTCCCGGCGGCCATTACCACAACGTCGGCATCGATGATGCCCTTGGCGGTTTCGACGCCCGTCACCCGGCCATTCGCGGTTTTGAAGCCGAGAACCCGAGTTTGTGTGTGTACCTTCGCGCCCAGTGCCTGGGCGCCAGCGACCAACGTATGGGTGGCGTGCACCGCATCCAGGGCGCCTTCTTCGGCGACATACAGGGCATGTTCGGGAGGGTTTCTCAGGTTGGGCTCAAGGTCGAGAATCTGCGAGCGCGACAACCGGTGCGCCGAAGGTTGCTGCAACGCCCTTGAGTTCGCGCCGTAAGACAGGGCGCCTGTCCAACGAATGTTCAGGCCCGGCAGTTGGGTTTCAAGACGGTGATAGTCGTTGACGGCCTCACCACGCAAGGCGGCGATCGGGTCCGGCCCTCGGTGTGAAGTGGTGATCCAGGCAAATGAAGTGGCCGTCACGCCGGAGGCGACTTCTGCAGCCTCGACCAAGGTCACGCTCGCACCTTTGACGGCAAGGTGATACGCCAGGGAAGCGCCGACGATGCCTGCGCCAATGACCACGACGCGCTTTTCTCCTTGCTCTTTCATATCCTGCTCCATCTATTCAAAGCAGCCTGCAGAGGCTGCGGGCAAACCGTCGAGGAATTCGGCGATCTGCTGGCCACCGCGCAAGTGCACCACGGGCACCAACGGACCTGCTGCCAGGCGCACCGCCTCGATACTGGGCCGGTAGCTGCGATCAAACGTCCACACGTACTTCAGGAACGTCAGGAACTCCCGGTCGAGTTTCTCGGTACAGCCTGCGGGAATGTCCGGGCGCGGGCGGTTCAGCACACTGCGCAGGATCACCCGGCCGAAGCAGGTGAGCCGTGGCGTGTCGAGCCAGATGATCAGGTCGGCCCGGGGCAGGCGCAGGTCGAACGTGCGTCGAGCGTAGTTGCCCTCGCAGACCCATCCATCGGGTGCGACTGCGTTGCGAACCCGCGTTCGGAACTGCTCGGCATCGGGCTCGACCCAGCCGGGCGACCAGAACAAGGTGTCGAGGTGCACCACGGGCAGGCTCAGACGTTCGCCGAGGGCCCGAGCGAGGGTGGATTTTCCGCTGCCGGCATTGCCGAGAATCACGATGCGTTGCATGAGGGGCGTCCTGTCGCGGAAAAGCCCGCAATTGTGCAGGTTTTGCATGACCGGTTAAAGCCATATGCGGTAGGTTGACCACCCAGGGAACGGACCCTGTCGACCAAGGAAGCGCCTTCATATGCCAACCGCCTTTTCCCAAATCAGCGAACGCCTGAACAATCGCCGATTTGTCGTAGCGGGCAACACCCATGGACTGTCCGGTACAGGCACCGTGTTTGATTACCATGTTGACGCCAATGCCATCTGGGGAACTTACCAGGGTGGCCGGATTCGTATGGGTAATCAGGTCGGGCGCGCCACAGGGCCCGATACAATTGAGCTGCTTTATCAGTGCCTGACCACAGAGGGCGAGATTCTGGCCGGTTGGTCGCGGGGCACGGTAAGCGTTGATCACACCGGGCGGACCACCCTGGCCTTCGTATGGGGTTGGTTGTCAGGCGCGACGGGCGGCGGGGAGTCCAGCTATGTCGAGCTAGTCCCGGAGTCGTGATGGAGTGCGCTGGCAGCGTCCATGGAAACTCACCAGGAGCCCCCCATGATCTTGCCCTACACCATCAACATCCCCGACGAACGTCTTGCCGCCATCCGCGACAAAGTCGCCGCCTACGATTGGACCCAACTTCCCGATCTGGGCGGGTGGAAGTCGGGTGTAGGCGTCAGCGACCTCAAGCGCCTGACCCGTTACTGGCTTGAGTCCTACGACTGGCGCCAGGTCGAAAAACATCTGAATCAACTACCCAACTTCATCACCGAAATTGAGGGCGAGCATCTGCATTTCCTCCATGTGCGGGGGGACGGTTCCAAGCCGCCGGTGCTGTTGCTCCACGGCTGGCCAGGTTCGTACCTGGAGTTCGAGGCGTTGCTTGAGCCGCTGGCGGCTGACGGACACGATGTGATCGTGCCGTCGCTTCCGGGGTTTGCGTTTTCCAAGCCGATCACCGGCGTAATGGGTCCGCGCCGGGCTGCCGAACTGATGCACGGGCTGATGGTTCGTTTGTTCGGGCCATCCCGCTTCATCGTTCAGGGCGGAGATTGGGGTTCAGGCATCGCGGGCTGGATGGCCCATGATCGGCCTGAGGCGTTATTGGGGATTCACCTGAATATGGCCGACCTGCTGGCCAAGGGAACCGTTGCAACCACGGCTGAAGAGGAGGCTTTCGTCGCCCGGCGTAAAGTGCTGATTGACTGGGAAACCGGCTACAACCACCAGCAGGAAACCCGTCCGCAAACCCTGGGCGTCGCGCTGGCTGATAGCCCGGTGGGCGCCGCGGGCTGGATTCTCGAAAAAATCGGTACATGGGCCGATCTGCCCAGGACCGCTGACGGCAGTCCGGACCTCTGGCACACCTTTACCGAAGAGCAACTGCTCACCAACATCATGCTGTATCTCGCGCCGTCTTCCATGGTCACCGCGACGTGGATGTATCACGGCAAACGCCTGGAGGGCTCATCGAGATTCCCGGCCGGCACCCGCATCCAGGTGCCGACCGGATTTGCCGCCTTTCGCGACCCGGTGTTCGTGCCGCCGCCACGCTCATTTGCCGAAAAGACCTTCAACATCGTGCACTGGAGCGAGATGCCCGCCGGCGGTCACTTTGCGGCCTGGGAGCAGCCGGCGTTGATGCTGGCGGACTTGAGAGCCTTCATTGCTAAGGTCTGTGCTTGATCATCAAGTCCAGGTTTTGCACGGCGGCACCTGCGGCGCCCTTGCCGAGGTTGTCGAACACCGCCGCCAGCAGGACCTGGCCCGTCTCGTGGTTTTCACACACGATCAAACGCACATCGTCCGTGCCGTTCAGCGCTTGAGGATCGAGGTAGGTCAGTTCTTTGGCGGCCTGCATCGACAGCACCTGGACGTGATTCGTATCGCGGTAGTGCTGCGTCAGGCAGGCATGCAAGCGTGTCGCGTCCACGCCCGGGGCCAACAGCCGCAGTTGCAGCGGAATGGTCAGTACGATGCCCTGGCGGAACGCCCCGTAGGCCGGCACAAACATGGGCCTTTCCGTCAGCCCGCTTTGCAGCTGAATCTCCGGCACATGCTTGTGTGCCAGCCCAAGCCCATACACCAGGAAGGCGGGCGCTTGTGAGGCGTCGGCGCCCTCATGTTCCTGCACCCCGGCGCGGCCCTTGCCGGAATAGCCCGACACGGCATGAATGGTCGTCGGATAGTCCTTTGGCAACAATCCGGCCTCAAGCAAGGGGCGCAACAGTCCGATCGCTCCGGTGGGGTAGCAACCGGGATTGCTGACTCGCTGCGCCGTGGCAATGCGTTGCGCCTGTTGCGGGCTCATTTCGGCGAAACCGTAGGTCCATTCAGGGTGAGTACGGTGGGCCGAACTCGCGTCGATCACTCGCACAGCCGGGTTCTGGATGCTGGCGACGGCGTCGCGTGCGGCGTCGTCGGGCAGGCAGAGAATCGCGATGTCGCAAGCATTGATCATCTCGGCGCGCTGCTGCGGGTCCTTGCGGTGTTCCGGGCTCAGGGTGATCAGTTGCAGATCGGTGCGGTCGCGCAGGCGCTGATGGATCTGCAACCCGGTGGTGCCTTGGTCGCCGTCGATAAATACAAGAGGATTTGCCATGGGATGCACTCGCAGAGGAAATCAGGTGTTCCAATCTTCGGCGAGCCGCTAGGATAGGAAAAGTTGAATTTCCAAACGATGAAGTTCAGGTTTTCTGAATAAGGATTGACCCATGCGCGAAATCAGCCTGGACCGCCTGCGCACACTCGTGGCGATTGCCGACCTTGGTTCGTTCGCCGAGGCGGCCCGCATGCTGAACCTCGCGCCACCGACGGTCAGCCTGCACATTGCTGATCTTGAGTCGCGAGTGGGCGGCAAGCTGTTGTCGCGTACCCGTGGGCGGGTTCAGCCTTCGGCGATTGGCGAAACCCTGGTGGAGCGTGCACGCCGGTTGTTGGCGGATGCGGAACAGGCGCTTGAAGACGTGGAGCGTCAGGTGCTGGGTCTGGCAGGGCGGGTGCGTCTTGGCGCCTCGACCGGGGCCATCGCACAGTTGCTGCCGCAAGCCCTCGAGACCTTGAGCCAACACCACCCAGCCATCGATGTGCAGGTCGCAGTGCTCACCTCGCAGGACACGCTGAAGAAACTTGCCGAAGGCGCACTCGAAATTGGCCTGGTGGCGCTGCCGCAGGCGCCAGTGAAGGGTTTGCGCATCGAGCCCTGGCGGCGGGATCCGGTCATGGCATTTTTGCCGGCGCGCCGGGAATGCCCGGAAGTGGTGACACCTGCTTGGCTGGCCGCCCAGCCCTTGATTCTGAATGACACCACCACCCGGCTTTCACGCCTGACTTCGGAGTGGTTCGCCAGTGACGGGCATCAGCCCACGCCGCGTATTCAACTCAACTATAACGACGCAATCAAAAGCCTGGTGGCTGCCGGTTATGGCGCTACGTTGTTGCCCCATGAAGCGAGCACGCCTTTGCCTGACAGCCGGATCGTGATGCGTCCAATCCAGCCCTTGCTGTGGCGCCAACTGGGGATTGCCCACCGCGCCGGGGACATCGAGCGGCCAACGCAACATGTGCTGGATGTGTTGTGGGGGTTGAGTGCGGGGTAGCGCCTTAAAGTTGTGTGTACCGTGCGGGACGGGTAGCCTTGCGCCCCGATGTAACTAGCCATTTCAAGGAAGGAAGCGCGCGTGAGGATTTTTCAAGGAGTGATCGGGTTGGCGGGATTAGGCCTGTTGCTCGGTTGCAGCGTTGCCCAGGCTAAAGACGGTGTCTCCTTTGGCGACGATCCGCTTGGGTGGTCATGCCTGAAGTTCTCCACCTTCACCTTGCTGACTTCGGAACTGACCACCCGTCCCGGCAGCTTTCTTTCAGCCAAGAATGACGCGTTGGCGTTTGTAGGGTCCGAGGGCCAGATCCGGGGTGCGTATTTTGAGCAGGCGTTGCGGGATTTTCGCGGTGCTGGCGGTAACCCTGATGTCAGCGATGCGCAGTTTGCCGAGGCGGTGGCGGTGATTGAGTAAACACGTTTCAACCCTGAACTTGACCTGCTCATGGAGAGCTTATGCCATTTCGTAACGTCCTCGTTTTTACCCATCTCGCCTTAGCGCTGTTGCTTTCAGGCTGTGCAAACCCTCAGGTTACTGTCGCACCGGCGGCGCCCTTTGATCTTGAACCCCTGGGCCAGCCGCTGGCGCAGACCAGCGTCCGTACTGCGCTGATCGACCAGATCATCGTCAAGGACCCGGTGGTGATCTCATCGCAAAAGCCGGTTCTCGCGGCCTCTGATAACGATGCGCGCATCGCCAAACTACGCAAAGCAGACGGCGGCGCACTGCCTGACGGTTACTGGGCACTCTACAAACAAAACCTTGAAGCGATGCAGTACGACCTCAATCACCAGCATGACGCCGCCCGTGTGCAGTACGAGCAGACGTATCGTGACGAATTGAGCCGAGTCGATGACAGCACGCTGCAAGTCATGGCCACGGCGCCCAAGACGCTGAATGAGCAGACGCGGCGTCAGTGGAACGCCCGCATGGCCGATAGACTGTCGCAGTACATAAAGACCAGCGAGCAATCGCTGCGCGCCGCTGCCGATGCGCATATCAATCGCATGGCCTTGATGGACCGACAATACAACGTGTGCGCACGTAACCCGGAGTGCTGGGATGCGCCGGTTAAGAAGTAATGCGCTGTCCTTGACCATGACGCGCTGAATCATACGATTGGGCTATGAGTGCCTTAGTGACTCAGGAATTTACACAGGCCTGAATCTCCTTGAGATTGGCGCGGTCGTTTTTTTCAAGGAGTCAGCCATATGTCCCTACCCGAACCGTTCACCCATGCACAGCTCCCCATGACGGTCGACGGTGTGCCGTTGAGCATCGCAACGATCCACCGCGCGGGCGGCCTGGCGCCAATCGTGTTCCTGCATGGCTTTGGCTCCACCAAGGAAGACTACGCCGACATCGTCCAGCAACCTGCATTCGACGGTCACCCGTTTGTGGCCTACGACGCCCCTGGCTGCGGTGAAAGCCAGTGCAGCGACCTGTCGAAGATCTCGATCCCGTTTCTGCTGCAAACCGCCACGCAAGTGCTTGACCACTTCAACATCGAGCGCTTCCATCTGGTAGGCCACTCCATGGGCGGGCTCACCGCTCTGATGCTGGCGCACCAGTTCCCGGGCAGGGTGCTGAGCTTTGTCGATATCGAAGGCAATATCGCGCCGGAAGACTGCTTCCTCAGCCGGCAGATCGTCGACTACCCGGCAGATGATCCCGAGGCGTTCTTCAGCGCTTTTATCGAGCGCACTCGCCAGGCACCGGCCTACGCCAGCGCGCTGTATTCGGCGAGCCTGAGGCACAAGGTGCGCGCCGGTGCGGTGCGGGGGATTTTCCAGTCCATGGTCGAGCTGTCCGATAACGCCGACCTGATGGGCAAGTTCCTCGGCCTGGAATGCCCGCGCCTGTTCATGTACGGCGAGCAGAATGCACACCTGTCGTACCTGGCGCATATCCAGGCGCAGGGCGTGCGGCTGGCGCCGATTGCGCAGTGCGGGCACTTCCCGATGTACTCCAACCCGATCGCGATGTGGCAGCAGATTGCGGACTTTCAGCACAGCTGATCTCAACCGCCAGCGATCAGACAGGCCCGAAAGCACAAGACTTACGCCTCGAAACCCGGATAATGGCGGCCATATTTTGCTCGCTATTCTGGTAAACCCGCATGGAAATCAAGGTCAATTTTCTCGACAACCTTCGACTTGAAGCCAAGTTCGACGACTTCACCGTGGTGGCCGACCAGCCTATTCGCTACAAAGGCGATGGCTCGGCCCCGGGTCCGTTCGATTACTTCCTGGCTTCGTCGGCGTTGTGTGCGGCTTACTTTGTGAAGTTGTACTGCGAAACCCGCAACATCCCCACCGACAACATTCGCCTGTCCCAGAACAACATTGTCGACCCGGAAAACCGCTACAACCAGATCTTCAAGATCCAGGTAGAGCTGCCGGCGGATATCTCTGATAAAGACCGCCAGGGCATCCTGCGTTCCATCGACCGTTGCACCGTGAAGAAAGTGGTGCAGGCCGGGCCGGAGTTTGTGATCGAGGAAGTGGAAAACCTGGATGCCGATGCCCAGGCATTGCTGATGCCAAGCGCGGCGTCGGATGCGGGCACCTACATCGCGGGCAAGGACCTGCCGCTGGAAACAACCATCGCCAACATGTCGGCCATTCTGGCGGGCCTGGGCATGAAGATTGAAATCGCTTCGTGGCGCAATATCGTGCCCAACGTGTGGTCGCTGCATATCCGCGATGCGCACTCGCCAATGTGCTTTACCAACGGCAAGGGCGCGACCAAGGAAGGCGCGCTGGCGTCGGCATTGGGCGAGTTTATCGAGCGGCTGAACTGCAACTTCTTCTACAACGACCAGTTCTGGGGCGAAGACATCGCCAATGCGGCGTTTGTGCATTACCCGGACGAGCGCTGGTTCAAGCCGGGCCGTAAAGACGAACTGCCGCCGGAAATTCTCGACGCCCATTGCCTGCACATCTACAACCGCGATGGCGAACTGCGTGGCTCGCACCTTTACGACACCAACTCAGGTAACGAAGATCGTGGCATTGTTTCGCTGCCGTTCGTGCGCCAGTCCGATGGCGAGGTGGTGTATTTCCCGTCCAACCTGATCGAGAACCTGTACCTCAGCAACGGCATGAGTGCCGGTAACACCCTGGCTGAAGCGCAGGTGCAGTGCCTGTCGGAAATCTTCGAGCGCGCGGTAAAACGCGAAATCATCGAAGGCGAATTCGCGCTGCCGGATGTACCGCAGGAAGTGCTGGCGAAATTCCCGGGCATCCTCGCCGGTATTCAGGGCCTGGAAGCCCAAGGCTTTCCGGTACTGGTGAAGGATGCGTCCCTGGGCGGGGAATTCCCAGTGATGTGCGTCACCTTGATGAACCCGCGCACCGGCGGCGTATTTGCTTCGTTCGGCGCGCACCCAAGCCTGGAAGTGGCGCTGGAACGCAGCCTGACCGAGCTGTTGCAAGGCCGCAGCTTCGAAGGCTTGAACGACTTGCCGCAGCCGACGTTTGAAGGCCACGCAGTGACCGAGCCGAACAACTTTGTCGAGCACTTCATCGACTCCAGCGGCGTGGTGTCGTGGCGCTTCTTCAGCTCCAAGTCGGATTACGAGTTCGTCGAGTGGGACTTCTCCGGCCAGGGTGAAAACTCCAACGCCGAAGAGGCGGCAACCTTGTTCGGCATCCTCGAAGGCATGGGCAAGGAAGTGTACATGGCGGTGTACGAGCACATCGGCGCGACCGCCTGCCGCATCCTGGTGCCGGATTATTCGGAGATCTATCCGATCGACGATCTGATCTGGGACAACACCAACAAGGCGCTGTTTTTCCGCGAAGACATCCTGAACCTGCATCGCCTTGATGAGGCTGAATTGAAGGGTCTGGTTGAGCGTCTGGTGGAAAGCGAGCTGGACGACTACACCGACATCACCACCTTGATCGGCATCGAATTTGATGACAACACGGCGTGGGGTCAGCTGACGATTCTGGAATTGAAGCTGCTGATTTACCTGGCCTTGCAGCAGTTTGAAGAGGCCAAGGAACTGGTGGAAATGTTCCAGCAGTACAACGACAACACGGTCGAGCGTGGCTTGTTCTACCAGGCCGTGAATGCGGTGCTGGAGATGGAGCTGGACGAAGATCTGGAACTGGCGGATTACGAAGTGAACTTCCGCCGCATGTTTGGCAACGAGCGGATGGATGCGGCGATAGGGTCGGTGAATGGTAGCGTGCGGTTCTATGGTTTGACGCCGACGAGCATGAAGCTGGAAGGGCTGGATCGGCACCTGCGGTTGATCGACAGCTACAAGAAGCTGCACGCGGCGCGGGCCAATACGGCGCGCTAACCTGCTAGTGAGGGAACCCTTGTGGGAGCTGGCTTGCCTGCGATGCAGGCAACTCGGTGTATCTGGTACACCCAGTTGATGCCATCGCAGGCAAGCCAGCTCCCACAGGGTTTAGCGTTGTCCTGACGCGTTACAGAGTCCAACCCAACCCCAGCGCCTTGTGCAACGACGCAAAGTCCTTGAGCAACGCCGCATCCCCGGAAATCCGGCTTTCCTGCGCCTGATACCGCGTACGTTCCGCATCCAGCCAGTCCAGCGTGCTCGCCGTGCCTGCTTTATAACGCTGGCGCGTCAGGTCCGCAGCCCGTACCGCCGAAGACTCCACATTACGCAGCAGCACCACGTTCTGCCGCTGGTTGCCATACCGGGCCAACGCCACATCCGCATCACGCAACGCACTCAACACCACACTTTTGTAATGCGCGAGGGCCTCATCGCGCCCGGCTTCGGCGCCTTTGACACTGGCCGCCACCCGGCCGAAATCCAGTGCGTTCCAGGTCAAACGCGGCAACAGCAGCCAGGTGCCGCTGTCCTTGCGCGCCAGGTGCCCGGGGTCGGCCGCCGAGAACGACAAGTCACCCATCAGGCTGAGCTTGGGAAACCAGTCGGCGGTTTTCTCACCGATCTGCGCGTTGCTGGAGGCCAGCTGGCGCTCGGCGACGCGGATGTCAGGCCGTGCTTTCAGGATCGCCGCCGGGTCGGCAAACGGCACCTGGCTCGGGATGGCGGGCAGGGCGCGGGGCGTGCTGAGCTGTGCGTCCAGCTCGCCCGGTTCCAGGCCGCAGAGCAGGTTCAGTTGATCCACGGCCTCGACAATGGAGGCTTGCAACGGCAGTCGCTGGGCCCGGGTATTTTCTGCCTGGGTCAGTACCTGCTCCAGTTGCAACTGTGAGGCCACACCACGGCTGCGCCGTTGCTGGGTCAAGTCCAGCGCCTGCTGCTCGATATCGACACTGGCGTCCACCAAGGCGAGGCGTGCCTGTTGGTCGCGCAGGTCGGCGTAGGTCTGCACCACCTCGGCCGCCAACTGCACCTGGGCATCGGCCAGTTGCGCCTGCGAAGCGTCGTTTTCCGCCTGGGCCGCCTCGATGGCACGCCGGGTGCCGCCAAACAGGTCGGCTTCCCAGCTGGCATCAAAGCCGGCGAGGTAGAGGCTCAATGGCCCGCGGCCGCCGCCACTGTTGCCACCCAGCGCCGAGGTGTCGGGGGAGCGCAGCTTGAGCATCGCCGCATCGCCGGTGACCTTGGGCAGGGCGTTGGCATTGGCGCCACTCAGGCTGGCCCGCGATTGCTTGAGTCGGGCCTGGGCAGTCGCCATGTCCGGGCTGTTTTGCAGCGCCTGGGCCACCAGTTGATTGAGTTGCGGATCGCCGAGGGCTTGCCACCATTGGGCGACAGCGGGGGTGCGCGGCAGACCCGTATCGGCGTGGGGCAAGCGCCCGGCCCCCAGGGTTTTTGGCGCGGCATCTGGCGCGCCATGGTAGTCCTGCCCCACAGTACAGGCTGCCAGCAGCCCGACGGTGAAGAGCAGGGGAAGTGAGCGATAAATCATGTTCGTTGGCCTGCCTGCGCCGCGCGCTTTTTCAGGATGAAGATCAGGGGAAGGCACGCCAGCATGGCGAGTCCCAGCACGTAGAACGCGTCGTTATAGGCCATCACCGCCGCTTGTTGTGCGATGTCGTTGGCCAGGTGGCTGAGGGCTTGCAGCGAGGCGGTGGACGGGTCGCCGGTTTGCGCCAGGTAGCTGGCGGTGTTGCTCGCCATTTGGTCCTGGGTCAACTGGGTGTTGGCCTGGATGCCTTCGCGCAGCATGTCGTCATGAAAGTGGCTGCGCCGGTCCATCAGTACGCCGAGCAGCGCCAGCCCCAAGGTGCCGCCCAGGTTGCGCGACATGTTGTAGAGCCCGGCGGCATCGCCCGCATCGCGGGTTTCCACCGAGCGCATGGACAGCTGACTGAGGGGCATCATCACCAGGATCTGCCCGAAGCCCCGCAGTATCTGCGACCAGTAAAAATCATGGCCGACGCTCTGGGCGGTGAGCTGGGTGTCGAGAAAACAGCTGGCCCAGTACATCAACAGACCCACGCCGACCATCATCCTGAGGTCCAGGCGGCCAAGCATTCTCGGCAGAATCGGCATCAGCAAAAACGCCGGAATCCCCGACAGCAGCATGATTGAACCTGACTGTTGCGCGTTGTAGCCCGACAAAATCCCGAGGAACTGCGGCACCAGATACGCCGTGCCATACAACCCGGCGCCGACCGCCGTGGCAATCAGCAGCACGCTGCCAAAGCTGCGGTTGAGCACCAGTTGCAGGCGCAGGATCGGCGTGCTCGAGCGGACTTGCCCGACGGCGATCAGGAAGAAACCGATCACCATCGTGATGCTTAACCCGATGATCAACTGCGAGTCGAACCAGTGTTCACGCTGGCCTTCTTCCAGCACCACGGTGAGTGAGCTCAAGCCCATGGCCAGGCCAATGATGCCCAGCCAGTCGGCCTTGATGAATTGCTGAAGGTTCATGCGCTCGCTGGGCAGGCCGGTGATCAGCAGGGTGATCAAGGTGATGCTGACAGGCAGGTTGATGAAGAAGCACCAGCGCCAGTTGATGTTTTCCGTGAGCCATCCGCCAATCACCGGGCCCAACAGTGGGCCGAGGATCACGGTCATGCCAAACATTGTGGTGCCGATTGCCAACTGGTGGGCGGGGAGGCGGGTGCGCACGATGGTCTGCGCGGTCGGGATCATTGCACCGCCGGCAAAGCCTTGGCCGATGCGCCCGGCAATCATCGCGCCGAGGCTTGAAGACAGGCCGCAGAACATCGAGAAAAACGTGAACATCAACGCGGTGCCGATCAGGAATCGGCGCAGGCCGAATACCCGAGTCAGCCAGGCGGCGAGGGGGATCATGACGATCTCCGACATCAGGTAACCCGTGGCGATCCACGTGCCTTCAGTCCCGGTTGCGCCGATCTGGCCTTGGATTTGCGGGAGTGCCGAGTTGGTGATCGAGATGTCCAGGGTCGCCAGCAAAGCCCCCAGAGAACCGGCGGCGACCGCGATCCAGTCCGTCAGCGAAGCATTGCGCGGTTTGTCCGCAGGCACCTCGGTCAAGATGGCTTCAGCCATGGTTGGCGTCTGCCGTGTGGGTGCGAGTGTCGACGTCTACGGTGGCGGACAAGCCGGGCACCAGTGCCTGGCGAACGTCGTCATCCGGTACATCCAGGGAAATCCGTACTGGCACGCGCTGCACGATCTTGGTGAAGTTGCCGGTGGCGTTCGACGGCGGCAGCAACGCGAACTGTGCGCCCGTGCCAGGGGAGAGGCTGTCGATATGGCCCTGGATGGCATGGCCGGGCAGTGCATCCACATGCACGGTGACGGTCTGCCCGGCGCGCATCTCGCCGATCTGGGTTTCCTTGTAGTTGGCGGTCAGGTAGATCGCGCTGACTGGCACTACCGTCAACAGGCGCGTGCCCGGCTGCACGTATTGGCCGACACGCACACCACGGTCAGCCACGCGACCATCGAGGGGGCTGCGGATCACCGCGTCGTCCACATCCAGCTGGCTTTGCGCTTCACTGGCCTTGGCCACGCCGAGTTGCGCCTGGGCTTGCTTGAGCTGGGCTTCGAGGGTGCCGTAGCGGGTTTGGCTGGAGCGCAATGCGGCCTGCTTGGCGGCCACGGTGCTGCGGGCTTGGGCGAGTTGGTTATTGAGCTGCGCCAGGCGCTCTTCCGGCTCGGCTCCTGAGCGCGCCAAGGGTGCATAACGCGCGACTTCGGTTTGAGCGTGCTGGGCGTCGGCTTGGGCGCCTTGGAGTTGGGCGCGCGCCTCGGCGATGGTCGAGTCCTGTTGCACCAGGTCGGCCTGGGCCTTGGCAAAGTCGGCCTCGCGGGCGGCAATCGTCGCCGAGGCTTCGTCACTCACCGCTTGGTATTTGCGGGCGTCCAGGCGCACCAGCACGTCGCCGCGCCTCACGTTCTGGTTATCCGCCACCAACACCTCGGCGACGTAGCCATTGATTTTGGGGGCGACGCTGATGCTGTCGGCTTGCAGGTAAGCGTCGTCGGTGGTCTCGATAAAGCGCCCGGTGAGCCACCACCAGGCGCCCCACGCCAGCCCGGCCAACAGCGCCACGCCGGCGAGACTCAGCAGAATCCGTCGGGCTTTGCCGCGTTGGCCGTTGACGGTGGTTTCAGGAATGACCTGAGAAGAGGGAGGTGCAGCGGACATCAAGTCACTCCAGTTTTATATCAGTTGGAATAAATTCGTTTTTTCGCGAAAATTTGTCAACTGGTATATTTTGGTTACGTTAAAAAAATGGAGTTACCCATGGCACGACACAAACCGGCCGCCGAAGGGGGTTATCAGCGGGGTGAAGAAACCCGTGCACGTATTGTCGAGGCTGCCGTCGTGGTCTTTGGCGAGCGCGGCTACGACGGTGCGTCCACCCGGGACATCGCGAATGCCGCCGGGGTCAATGCGCCAGCGATCCAGTACTACTTCGACGGCAAGGAAGGCGTCTACCTGGAATGCGTCGAGCATTTGATCACGCTGTTATGGCGGAAAATGGCGCCCACTGTTGAAGCGGCCGAAAGCGCATTGGCGGAAGACGGCGCTAATGATCAAGGGTTGATCGAAGCCTCATTGGGCATCCTGGGCGCAGTGGTTTCCACGATCCAGGACAGTCCCCAGACTACTGCGTGGCGAGCGTTTCTTGATCGTCATCAGGTTGGACTGTGCCCCGAAAGCGCGACCATGGCTTTCGAGGAACGCTTCAAGGCGCGCATCGCCAACGTGATCCGCCTGCTGATCGCGCGCCTGGCGGGCCTTGCCGTTGACGACGAGCGCACGGTGATTCACTCCATGGCGCTGTTCACCCAGGGCCTGGCGTTTCGGGTGCAGAAACCCAAGCTGCTATCAGCTTTGAACTGGACTGAAGTGAACCAGAAGGAAATGGAATTGGTGCGGGAGGTGGTGCTGATGCAGGCGCGGTTCACCCTCGAAGGTCTGGTGCGGCACCGGGGCCGGCACTGACCTCAGCGCTTGCTGAACGCCAGCCGGGCCGCGAACAGCACAAAGATCATGCCGGTGGTGCGGTCCATCCACTTGATGACCTTTTCGCGCCGCAGCACACCGGCCAAAGGCTGCGTGGCGCCAATCAGTATCAGTGACCAGATCAGGCTGATCACCACATGGATGCTCACCAGGCCGAACGTCCACACCACCAGGGAATGCCCCTGGGGAATGAACTGCGGCAGGAAAGACACGTAGAAAATCCCGATCTTGGGGTTGAGCACGTTGCCCATCATGCCCTTCAAAAACCAGTTGGCGCCGGATTTTCCATCGTTCTCGATTGGCGCCAGTGAGATGCGCGGGCGCAACAGCATGTTCAAGCCCAGCCACGCCAGGTAAGCCGCGCCGCAATACTTCAAGACGTTGAAGGCCACCTCGGACACGGCAATCAACGCGCCCAGCCCAAAGGCAACCGCGGCACCCCATAACAAACAGCCGGCGTTGATGCCCAGGGTGGCGCGCAGCGCTTGTTGCTTGCCCTCGACGGTGGCGGTGCGCAGCACCAGGGCCGTGTCCAGCCCTGGGGTCAGCGTCAGCAGTGTGGCGGCGAAGGTAAAGGCCAGCAGGTTATCGGTGATGGACATGGATATTTACCTGAAATCAGAAATTCTCAAGACTGGCGTTGATACCGGCGACACGCGCCAGCTGGATGGTTGCGTCGACCTGTTCAGCATCGATGATAAAGCCCTGGAAATCGTCATCTCCCGAGTCCAGGTGGACGTAACGCTTGCCGAATCGAGCCAGCCATTGGTCGAAACGTTCCAGCACCTCAGCCATTGATGACTTGCCGTCATGCACGTAGACGTAAGGTTCTTGCACGCCGCTGGCGCTTGCCAGGTAGGGCGCGAGGTATTCAAAGCTGTCATACCCACGCCAATCGACAGCCAGCAGCGTCAGGTAGTCGAGTTTCTGTCCGCGGGTGTCTTCAAGCAAACCCAACGACAGTGCAGTGACTGCGTCTTGCCGGACGGAGTACTGGCGCAGCACTCGCCGTACCAGCCTGGCGCTTTCCTCTTCCGGCGCACGGGCCAGCAGCGTTTGGGTCAGTGTTTTGAGCGCCTGCTTCTGCTGCGGGAATTCGGGAGGGCGCATCTCTCGCATGATGGCGGCATGGCTGGCGTTGGTTTCCTCGGGCGGTGGCATGGTAAAGCGCCCGCCAAACAGACGATCCCAAATGCCCATGCTGCCTCCCTGTATACGCGGCTTTCCTTATTGGTGAAGCAGGTTACTGTCATGGACGCAGGGCTGTCGATACTGTGCAAGAATATGGCGCTTAGCCACTTAGGGAACTCAAGGATGAAAACGCTGTGTGCTGCGCTGTTGTTGACGGTTGTAACCACCCTGGTCCAGGCCAATGAGGTTCGGATCGGCTTCCAGGAAATAGTGATTCCCGACGCTGAGCACGGCAGGCCGTTGCAGGTGGCGGTGTGGTACCCGACCCATGCTTCCGGCACACCAGAACTGATTGCTGACAATCCGGTGTTTGTCGGCGCACCCGCCTTGAAGGAGGCCACGCCGGCTGCTGGCGAACACCCGCTGGTGGTGATCTCCCACGGCATTTTCGGCAACTGGATCAACCAGTCGTGGCTCGCCAGTGCGTTGGCCGGGCAGGGTTACATCGTTGCCTCGCCCAACCACCCCGGCACTACCAGCAAGGACCGCACCCAGCCCGCGGCCTCCGAACTATGGAAACGTCCCCTTGATATCCATCGGGTGATTGATGCCGTGATCGCACAGCCAAAACGCTTTGGCGCGGTGGCCGAGCACAAGATCGCCGTGGTGGGGCACTCGCTCGGCGGCTGGACCGCGATGGAAGTTGGCGGCGCACGCTTCGACCCACAGCGCTTTACCGAGGACTGCAAGGTGCATTCCGAGATCGCCCCTTGCAAGGCGTACGACCTGATCGAGGTGGGTCGCACGGAGCAGGCCAAACAGCGCCTGGCCGAGGACTTGAGCGACAAGCGCGTGGCGGCCATCGTTTCGCTGGACCTGGGCTTTGCCCGCGGCTTCAGCGACGAAAGTCTGGCGGCGCTGAACCGGCCCACACTGGTGATTGCGGCGGGTACGCCGTCCCCGGAATTGCCCGCCGCGCTGGAGTCGGCCGACTTGGCCAAGCGCTTGCCGCAGGCCACGTCGCGCTACGTGGAAATCAGCGACGCCACGCACTTCAGCTTCCTGCCCCTCTGCAAGCCGGGCGCGGTGGAGCGGATTGAACAGAGCGACCCCGGTGAAGGCTTTATCTGCCTGGATGCCAAGGGGGCTCGTCCCAAGCCGCAGATTCAGCAGCAGGTAATCAGCTTGATCAGTGAGTTCCTGCAGCAGTCCCTGCGCTAGCCGTTAGCTGCCTTTGCGTCGAGGCGTTATGTTCGATTCCGGTCTGCCGCCGGAATCGCCACCCGACTCGTCGCCTTCACCTCCTTCAACGCCAAACTCGACTGAATCGACGCAATCCCCAACTGCCGTCGCAACACGCTCTCCAAAAAATCGCTGTACGCATCCAGATCCTCCGCCAGCACCTGCAACAGATAATCCGCATCCCCAGTGATCTTGTGGCACGCCTGCACCTGCGGCAGTTCCTTGATTACTGCCTCAAAATCTTCCGGCGTATGGTCGGAATGCACCGCAAACCGCACGTGCACAAACGCCATGATTTCCAGGCCCAACATCTTGCGATCGAGGTTGGCCTGGTAGTCCTTGATCACGCCTTCTTCCTCCAGCCGCTTACGCCGTCTCCAGCACGGCGTGAGGCTAAGGGACAGGCGTTCGCTGAGTTCGGCGTTGGAGATACTCGCGTCTTCCTGCAGCAACGCGAGGATGGCGAGATCGGTGTCGTCAAGTGCGACCTGTTTGGTTTTATTTTTCTTCATGGCGGCTCATTGGGGTAAAAATGCCCGATTACGCTAGCATCGGCGCACATAAAAGCAAAGAAAGCCCACCGTAGCCAGAACAAAATAATCACCTGTCTTTCACGGGTGGATGTCTTTCATGTTGACTGTTTTTAGTGATTCTCATCGTTTGCACCATGGCACCGAACTCAAGGATGGCGTGCTCAAACCGTCCTTCGAACAACCCAGCCGGGCCGACACCGTGCGTGACCGGGTCAAGCATGTGGGCCTGGGCGATATCATCGTCCCGCGCAAGTTTGACCGGGCCTGTTACGTCAACGCCCACAGTGAACGCTACGTGTCTTTCCTGGAAACCGCCTGGGCTGAATGGACCGCCATCGGCCGTGCCCACGACGCCTTGCCGCTGGTGTGGCCGGTGCGTGACCTGGCCAATGAGCAGGTGCCGGAATTCATCGACGGCAAGCTCGGCTTCTTCGCGATGGATGCCGGTTCACCCATCACCAGTACCACCTGGGAAGCGGTGAAGACCAGCGCCGATATCGCGCTCACCGGACTGGCGTTGATCGATGAAGGCCACAACAGCGCCTTCGCCTTGTGCCGTCCACCGGGCCACCATGCGGCGCGGGAATACATGGGCGGTTATTGCTACCTGAATAACGCGGCCATCGCAGCGCAGCAGGCGATCACTCAAGGCGCCAAGCGTGTTGCGGTGCTGGACGTGGATTTCCACCACGGTAACGGCACGCAGAACATTTTCTACGACCGCAGTGACGTGATGTTCGTCTCGCTGCATGGCGAACCGTCCGTGTCGTATCCGTACTATTCGGGCTTCAGTACCGAGCGCGGCACAGGGGCAGGCGAGGGCTTCAACCTCAACTACCCGCTGGCAAAAAACACCGGTTGGAGCACCTATAGAGACGCGTTGCTCGACGCCTGCATCCAACTGCGAAAGTTCTCACCTGAAGTGCTGGTGATATCCCTCGGCGTCGACACCTTCAAGGACGATCCCATCAGCCATTTCCTCCTCGAAAGCCGCGACTTCCTGGGCATTGGCGAGATCATCGCCAGCGTCGGCGTGCCCACCCTGTTTGTGATGGAAGGCGGCTACATGGTCGATGAAATCGGCATCAATGCCGTCAACGTGCTGCATGGTTTCGAGAACAAACACGCCTGATCCCGACCCCATTCCAACAATAAAAACCGCCTGACTTTTTTCTGCCAAAACTCAAAAACATAACAAGAGGTTTTGTGATGAAAACAACCGCGCCCGGGCTGATTGAAAAGCCCGCTTTGCAACGCACCCTCAACAACCGGCATATCCAGCTGATGGCCATGGGCGGTGCGATTGGCACCGGCCTGTTCATGGGCTCGGGCAAGATCATCGCGCTGTCCGGCACCTCGATCATCCTGATCTACATGATCATCGGGCTGTTTGTGTATTTTGTGATGCGCGCCATGGGCGAGCTGCTGTTATCCAACCTCAAGTTCAAAAGCTTCGCCGACTTTGCCGGTGCGTACCTGGGGCCGCGTGCGGCGTTTTTTCTCGGCTGGTCGTATTGGCTGAGCTGGAGCGTAGCGGTGGTGGGGGATGCGGTGGTGGTCGGGGGCTTTTTCCAGTATTGGTTCCCGGACGTGCCGGCCTGGATCCCGGCGATAGCGATGTTGCTGACCCTGTTTGCCTTGAATGTGCTGACGGTGAGGTTATTCGGCGAGGTGGAATTCTGGTTTGCGATCATCAAGATCATCGCCGTGGTGACCTTGATCAGCGTGAGCGTGGTATTGATCGTCAGCTCGTTTGTGTCACCCACCGGTGTCACGGCCTCCCTCAATCATTTGCTGGATAAGCAGGCGGCGTTTCCCAATGGCTTGTTCGGGTTCTTTGCCGGATTCCAGATGGCGATCTTTTCGTTTGCCGGCACTGAGTTGATTGGCACGGCGGCGGCGGAAACCCGCTCGCCGGAGAAGACGCTGCCCAAGGCGATCAACTCGATTCCGCTGCGGATCATCCTGTTCTATGTGCTGGCCCTGGCGTGCATCATCGCAGTGACGTCCTGGGAGCAGGTGTCACCGAGCAAGAGTCCGTTTGTCGAGCTGTTCCTGGTGGCCGGCTTTCCTGCCGCCGCGGGGATTGTGAATTTTGTGGTGCTGACGTCAGCGGCTTCGTCGGCCAACAGTGGGGTGTTTTCGGCCAGTCGCATGTTGTTTGGTTTGGCGGATCTGGGGGACGCACCGGGGATATTCCGACGGCTATCAAAAAGCAGCGTGCCGTTTATCAGCCTGGCGTTTACCACCTTCCTGATGCTGCTTGGCTTGCTGCTGCTGTTTATAGTCCCGGAAGTGATGACGGCCTTTACCATCGTCTCCACCGTTTCGGCGATTCTGGTGATCTTTACCTGGTCGACTATCCTGGCGTCCTACATTGCCTATCGGAAAAAGTGCCCGGAGCTACATGAAAAATCCCTCTACAAAATGCCCGGTGGCGTGCCGTTGGCGTGGGTTTCACTTGGCTTCCTGGCGTTCGTACTTTGCTTACTGGCACTTCGCCCAGATACCCGCCTGGCCCTTTGCGTGATGCCTGCCTGGTTTATGTGGCTGGCGGTTGCCTACCATTTCTCGCATTTTCGCCACCGACTCCAGCCTGATCAGCACACCGCACGTTAGCGGTCGTCATACAACTCAACGGCATTCAATCCTCGGAAAAGGCCGGCTTTTACGGCCTTTTCATGACGGTTTTTTCATTCCAACATGACAAAGATTTCACAATCTGCGCCATAGACCCCATGCCACAATCCGCAGCGTTTGCAGGGCCGCAACGGTATTCGCTCGAAGGACAGTAAAAAAATAATGTTCACAGGGGCGCAGTAAATGAAACTCTCTACATTAGCGTTGGCCATCACGGCGGCTGTCCTTGCACAACAAGCCAGCGCAGATGGTTTTGGTCTTGGTTCACTCGGCACGGGTGACGGCCATAGCGGCTTCCTCGAAGACAGCCACTCGTCGATCAGTTCGCGCACCATGTACTACAACGCCGACGTTCACTCCGGCACCGCGAACGACCTGCGTGAAGCGGCTCAAGTACTGCGTTTCGACTACAAATCCGGCTACACCCAAGGCACCGTCGGGGTAGGTTTTGACGTGATGGCGTTCGGCGCCTTGCGTCTCGACGGTGGCGATGGCCACGCAGCGGGCAATGGCCTGTCGGGTAACGGCAACAGCTTCTTCCCGGTGAAGAACAACGGCACCGAGCCTGCTGACAGCTTCGGTCGTGCAGCCGGCAACGTTAAATTCCGTATTTCCCAGACTGAATTGCACGTGGGCGGTGGTTTGGCGCCGATCCTGCCGATCCTGGTGTCCAACGATAGCCGCGCAGCGCCGCAAACGTTCGACGGCGGTATCCTGACCTCCAAGGACATCCCTAACGTCACCTTCACCGGTGGCGAGCTGAACAAGGCTGAAGGTCGTGCATCGAGTAACTCCACAGGCTTGAGCGTTGCCGGTGCCACTCGTGACAGCGACAGCTTCCGTTTTGGCGGCGTTGACTACCAGCCGTTTGGTTCTTCTGACAACGTCATCGCTAAAAACCTGACGTTGCAGTACTACTACGCCAACCTGGAAGACTTCTACAAACAGAACTATTTCGGCCTGGTGCACGTACTGCCGTTGGGCAATGACCAATCGTTCAAAACCGACCTGCGCTATTTCGACAGCACCAGCGACGGTAAAAACGGTTCGGCCGGCTATGCGTTCAACAACAACGGCGGCTATGCCAAGCACGCTGGTGAAGTCGACAACAAAACCTACAGTGCTGCATTCACGTACCAGTTGGGCGGCAGTCAGTTGATGCTCGGCCACATTGGCGTGAGCGATGACGGCGGCTTCGTCTGGGTCAACCAGGGCAGCATCGCCGACCCAACCGCACAAGGCGCGGCGGGCTCCGACTTCTACCTGTTTACGGACGCAGTGGTTGGGCAGTTCTCCCGCGCGGGCGAGCAGGTCAATTTCGGCCAGTATCTGTATGACTTCAGAACCCTGGTGCCTGGCCTCAAAGCGTCCATTGCTTACCTCAACGGCAGCGACATCAAGGCCAAGGTTGCCGGTGGCAGCGATCAGTCGGAACGCGAAACCGATTTCCGTCTTGATTACGTCGTGCAGGAAGGCCCGCTGAAAGGCTTCGGTACCACCTTCCGTACCGGTAGCTACCACGGCCACAACACCGGCACTGCCGACCAGGATCAAACCCGCCTGATCTTCAACTACACCTACGCGCTGTTTTAATGAGTCGTCGGTAAACGCTCCACCCGAAGGCCGGCCCATTGGGCGGCCTTTTTTTTGCGCGGGATTTCCGGCAGAGCAGGGCGCTATAGTTGTTTTTACACAACGCTACGTTTGATCATGCGCGGCAATTCCTAACCCATAAGTCAAGAAAAGGACCGTTCCCATGAAAGTCAGTGCACGCAACGTATTCAAAGGCCAGGTCAGCCAGGTCCAGGACGGCGCGGTCAACGCTGAAGTGGTGTTGACCCTGCCCGGCGGCGAACAGTTGGTGGCGGTGGTGACCATGGAAAGCATCCGCAACCTGGGCATTGCCGTAGGCAAGGAAGCGGTCGCGCTGATCAAGGCGCCGTGGGTGATGCTGATGACTGAATCCAGCGACATCCGCCTGTCGGCCCGCAACTGCCTGGAAGGCAAGGTGCTGAGCGTGAATGACGGCGCGGTGAATGCTGAGGTGGTAATCGAATTGGCGGGCGGTTCGAAGGTGTTTTCCATCGTGACCTGCGATGCGGTAACCGAGCTGGGTTTGAAGCCGGGCGTGAGTGCCACGGCGGTGATCAAGGCGTCCCATATCATCCTGGGCGTGCCGGCCTGATAACACCCCACACAACGTAGCAGCTGTCGAGCCCGAGCGAGGCTGCGTTTGCGGTGTATCTGACACACCGCCGACGCAGCCTCGCTCGGGCTCGAAAGCTGCTACGGGATGTCCGGTTGCCGCGGCGTTTGTTGTGGGAGAGGGCTATTGCGCTAAGGCGCCAGCCGGGTAAACACATAATCGTGGTTCTTCACCAGCGCCTGATGGCAGGCAAAGCACGTCTCATGCTGCGCCTGGTCCACCGGTTTGCCATTGATGAACCGCCCAAAACCCCAGCCTCCCGTCGCTGCGTATTTCTTCGAATCCTTGACCATGAACTGCACGGTGGTGGCCGCGCCGGGAATCGACGCGGTCTTGAACTCGGGCGACTGCACATGTTTCCAGGCGAGCTTGGCCAGCACGGTGCCGTCGGGGAAGGGCAGCGTACCGTCGCGGTAGGCCTTGAGCGCGACCTTGTTGCCGAGTACCACGCGCAGTTCATTCAACGGGTCGGCTTCCTGGGCCGGCGCGACGAGTTCCCATTGGCGGTAGCCGTCGGGAATCGTCACGCCGTAGATCGGCGATGGCTCGCTGGTGGTAGAGCCGCCAAAGGCGAACCCGGTCGCCGTGGCCACCACGGCGGCGGTTGCAGCGACGAGTGCAGCAAGATGCAGGCGCTTCATCACAGGTGATCCGCATCAATTACAGCCTTGGCAAAAGCTTGCGGTGCTTCCTGCGGCAGGTTGTGGCCGATGCCGCCGCTGATCAACCGGTACTCGTATTTGCCGGTAAAGCGCTTGGCGTAGTCTTCCGCTGCCGGATGCGGTGCGCCGTTGGCGTCGCCTTCCAGGGTGATGGTGGGTACGCCGATGGACGGGGCAGTGGCGAGTTTTTGCTCCAGCGCTGCGTATTTCTTTTCGCCCTGCACCAGCCCGAGGCGCCAGCGGTAGTTGAAGATCGACACGGCGACATGGTCGGGGTTGTCCAGGCCTTTGGCGCTGCGGTCGAAGGTGGCGTCGTCAAACGCCCATTTCGGCGAGGCGATCTGCCAGATCAGCTTGGCGAAGTCGTGGGTGTTTTTTGCATAGCCGGCGGCGCCGCGGTCGGTGGCGAAGTAGAACTGGTACCACCATTGCAGCTCGGCCTTGGGCGGCAGCGGGTTCTTGCCGGCAGCCTGGTTGCCGATCAGGTAGCCGCTGACCGACACCAGCGCCTTGACCCGCTCCGGCCACAGCGCGGAGACGATGTCGGCGGTGCGTGCGCCCCAGTCGTAGCCGCCGAGCACCGCGTGTTTGATTTTCAGTGCATCCATGAAGTCGATCAGATCGACCGCGAGTGCGGCCGGCTGGCCGTTGCGCAGGGTCTTCGCCGACAGGAAATGTGTGTCGCCATAGCCGCGGGCGTAAGGCACCAACACCCGGTAGCCCTGGGCGCCCAGCAGCGGCGCTACTTCGGAGTAGCTGTCAATGTCGTAGGGCCAGCCATGCAGCAGGATCACCACCGGTCCATCGGCCGGGCCGACTTCGGCGTAGGCCACATCCAGCAAGCCGGCCTTTACATGCTTCAACGGGCCAAGCGCGGTGTGGGCACTTGCGCTGGCAACCGCAGGTGCTTGTGTGTCCTGTGCACTGGCTACGCCGACGGCACCGAACTGCAACAGCGCAAAGGCCAGCAACGACCCGCCCATCAGGCGGCGGGGTTTGAAACCGGGCGGGGTGTTCAACTGTGTGTGCATGGTGAGTCTCCAGCGGCGGGTGATGTGCCTGGCTCACAGTTGAACGCAGTTGTGTATCCCGCCTGTTTCGGGAAAACCCTTGGGTTAAAGCTTTTGTATCGCAGAGTGGTTTGGACACACTGCGATACAAGGCAGGTTAATGATTGGCGTTGGCCTGGAGCGCGTCGAAGAAACCTGCCAGGTCGTGATTGAATCGGTCGGGCTCTTCGGTGAACGGTGCATGGCCGGCGTTTGCATACAACCTACTGTGCACCTGTGGATTGAGCTGTTTCGCCCGGGCGATGGCCGGCCCCGCCTGGACCAGGGCATCGCGGGCGCCATACAGCAGCAACACCGGCACTTTCGCGCCGCCCAGGCCTTTGGCGGCGTCGACCGTCATGGATTGCACGGCGCGCTGCATGTCCCAGGAAGCCATGGCTGCGTTGGCCAGCAGGCGTTCGAATGTGCGGCTGTCGGGTTGGGTGTGAAAACACAGGGCCAGGAACTCGCGCACGGTGTCCAGATGAGTCTTCAGGTTTGGCGAGTTCAAGTCGCGGTACACCTCGGGATGCGCCACGATTTGGTCCGCCTTAAGCTCAATGACGCCGTCGACATACACCGCGCCCGCAATCTGGCTATCGCCGTACCGGGCCAGGTAGTTGGAAATCACTGCGCCGCCCAGCGACCAGCCGACCAGTAAGGGTTTGTCGGCATGGGAGGCGGTTATCACCGCATTGAGATCATCCGCCCAGCGACGGCCTTCGATGTAGGCCGCGTCTTCGGCGGGTTTGCTCGAAAGGCCATGGCCGCGCAGGTCGTAGGTGATCATGCGAAAACGTTGTAGTTGCGG
>NZ_JAEKFB010000025.1:0-120035 GCF_016650865.1 Pseudomonas sp. TH34 | reverse complement strand
CCTGGACGCGAACATCAGCCAGCATCTTGGCGGGGAGGGGGCACGTCTATCTGAATGGCGCGTCGATAGGCTACTGGAATCAACCCGGCAAGACACTAACCTACTCCTTGGGTTACACCAACCAGTGGCACGGTAACAGTTATTCGATCATGGCGCAGCGTACCCAGGGTTTTTCGGGGAGGGGGCTATATGGAAGTGCCGGAAACACCAATACCTCTCTGACGTTAAGTGTTTCTATCCCGCTGGGGCGCGAGACACGCGGCGCGCCAATTCTGAGCGGGTTTGTCAGTCATGACGATTTATCCGGGACCAGGGTTTCCAGCGGAGTGTCCGGCACTCTGGATGAGAGGGGCAATGCCGCTTATTCGCTCTCATTGTCCCGTGACGAGCAGACCCCCGGGGCTACCAGCAATGGCAGCCTTAATTACCGGCTTCCTCAGGTTTCCCTGGGCGCCAGTCTTTCGCAAGGACCGGACTATCGTCAGGGTTCGGTCGGTGCATCGGGCGGCGTGCTATTGCACGAGGGGGCGTGACGCTATCTCAGCCTTTGGGCGAGACCATCGGCCTGGTGCATGTGCCGAGGGCAAAGGGTGCGCATGTGGGATATGGCGGAACTGATGTGGACGGTAATGGCTACGCAGTCGTGCCGAGTCTTACGCCTTATCAACTCAATAACATCGACATTGATCCAGCAGGGATGCCTGAAGATATCGAACTTCAGTTCAGCACCCGAAGCGTTGCCCCGCGTGCAGGGGCTGTGGTGATGCTGGCTTATCCAACGCTGAAATCCAGGCCGTTTCTGATCGACAGTCGGCTAACCAATGGTGATCTGCTGCCGTTCGCGGCTACGGCCATCGATAACGAAAGTGGCCAGACCATTGGGGCCGTGGGGCAGGGCAGTCGACTGGTACTGCGCAGCGACAAAGAGGCCGGTTCGATCCGTGTTGAATGGGGTAGCGAGCCTGGTCAGCAGTGTCTTATCGATTATGTCTTGCCCGTTAGAGCCGCGGGCGACAAACGCGGTTATGACGTATTGGCACTTACCTGCCATTCGTTGCCCGCCCTGGATGCACCCCCCTCAGCCGGGAGTGGGAAGGCATGATGCGCATATCGAAGATACTTCGGCCTGGTCTGGCTTGGCTTGCCCTGGCGATGCTATGGAATCTGGATGCACAGGCTGCGCTGACTGTTATCGGTACGCGTTTTATCTATCCCGCTGACGCAGCGTCACTGCCGATCAAAGTCGGTAATTCCGGCGATAAACCGATCCTGGTGCAAGCCTGGCTCGACCGGGGCGATATTGCGGCGGACCCACGCAAATTGAATGTTCCCTTCGTGCTTTTTCCTCCGATCCTGCGACTTGACCCTCAGCAGCGATCGGCACTTCAGTTGCGTTACACCGGCGAGCAGCTTGCACAGGACCGAGAATCGGTATTCTGGCTCAACCTGCTCGAGGTGCCCCCGCGCCCTCAAGGTCGCAAACACTTGTTGCAACTTGCTTATCGCATGCGAATGAAAGTGCTCTTCCGCCCCGATGGCATGCCGGGCCATCCCGCACAGGCAGCCACGCAGCTTTCATGGACGATCGAGCCGTTGCCGCAGCGGGTACTGAAGATCAGCAATCGCTCCGCCTACTACGTATCGATGCTGCACCTGACACTCGGCAGCGGCATCCGGTCCGCGCATTTCGAAGGGGTCACCGTCGAGCCTTATGGCACGACGCGTATCGCCCTGCCTGACACACAGGAGCGCTTCGCCAGCGGCGCGGCGATTCATTACGAGGTCGTTGACGACGACGGCACTCCCTTCAGTGCCCAAGCACAGGTATCGAAATGAAGGAAGGATCCAGAACCAATACCAAAGTGCTTACCGGCCCTCAATAAAAGGGCCGGAGTGCTCCCCAATCTTTCCGCGTACTGACATGCGCGGAAAGCGCTGGCGCTTGGCAACGGTTTGCTGAGCGCGAATAACGAGAGAAAGGAAGAAACGTGAACAAGATCTACGCATTGGTATGGAATCACTCTCAGGGCTGCTGGAAAGTTGCGCATGAGGGCGTTCGCCGTCGCTGCAAGTCCAGCCGCAAGCAGGTCATCGGTGGCGCGCTGTTGCTGCTGGGCATGGGCGTGTTGACGCCTGCGTTCGCGTTACCCGCTGGTGGCGCCGTCGTGTCCGGCAGTGCGGACATACTGGGCTATGAGAACGGGCAGAAGATGTCCATCAACCAGCATTCCGATAAGCTGATCACCAACTGGACCGATTTCAGTGTGGGTGCTGGTCAGTCCGTCAAATTCAATCAGCCAAGCAGCTCTTCCGTTGCCCTCAACCGGGTCATGGGTAACAACGCCAGCAGCATCAAGGGGCAAATCGACGCCAACGGCCGAGTGTTTTTGGTGAATCCCAATGGCGTGTTATTCGGCCAGGGTGCGCAGGTGAACGTTGGTGGGCTGGTAGCCACCACCCAAGGCATCAGCGATGCGGATTTTCTGGCGGGTAAATACACCTTCGCCGGTAACTCTAATGCCGAAGTTGTCAACTACGGCACCATCACGGCCGCGCAAGGTGGCAGTGTAGCGTTGCTAGGTTCGCGGGTCCGAAATGACGGCACAATCAAGGCCGAGATGGGCCGGGTGGCATTGGGCGCCGGCGCCGGCTTCACATTGAACTTCGATGGCAACAATCTGCTGGATCTGCAGGTCGATGGC
This sequence comes from Pseudomonas sp. TH34, assembly GCF_016650865.1. Taxonomy (NCBI): domain Bacteria; kingdom Pseudomonadati; phylum Pseudomonadota; class Gammaproteobacteria; order Pseudomonadales; family Pseudomonadaceae; genus Pseudomonas; species Pseudomonas sp. TH34. The sequence goes on along the minus strand of NZ_JAEKFB010000025.1, from coordinate 117,333 downwards.
GCGGCGATCAATGCCCTGGCTAAAAACGGTGGCTTGCTCAAGGCGGATGGCGGCCAGGTACTGATGACGGCAAAAAGTGCGGGCACCCTGCTGCAGGCGGTGGTGAACAACCAGGGTACAATCGAGGCCAAAACGTTGTCGGGCAAAGCCGGTCGGATCGTGCTTGATGGCGGTGATGCAGGCACGGTTCAGGTGGGTGGCGCGTTGACCGCCAGTGCACTCAACAGCTACGGCAACGGTGGCGTGATAGAGGTCAAGGGTAGCCGAGTGGAGACGCAGTTGGGCGCACAGGTCGATTCGCGCGCCAGCAACGGCCAGACGGGGACCTGGAAAACCAGCTCAGCGAATGTCACTGTTAGTGCGACAGCGGCATCCCCAGCAGGCACTGCTTTTTCCGACACGATATCGCGCAACCTGTCGAGTACTAACATTGAGTTAGTCAGTACCGCAGGTGACTTATCCATCGGCGGTCCGCTTGCTTGGGGCAGCGGCAACAAGCTGACGCTGAAGTCTGCAACTGACATCAATCTGAACGGTGCGCTTAGCGCGACCGGAACCGGTGCCAGCGTCGCATTGAACGCTGGCAAAGACTTGAACCTGAATAACATGATCAGTCTGACCGGGATCAACAGCGACCTTGACCTGGACTACGGGTCACACTCGTCCATGACCAGTGATTCGCAAGTCACCCTCTCCGGGGTAGGCGCCAGGTTTAATTCGAACGGTGCCGGCTACACCGTGATCCAGAATGTCGCGCAGTTGCAGGACATCGATGCAAACCTCAATGGCCTGTACGTTCTGGGTAACAAGATCGCGGGCTATGCCTTCAAGTCGATCGGTGGCGAGTCTCAGTTTACTGGGGTATTCAATGGCCTGGGCAATACGATCAGTGGGCTTTCGGTAACCAATCTCGGATCTAACGTGGGGCTGTTTGCCTCGTCGTCCGGTAGCATCGGCAACGTCAACCTGATGTCCATGAGTGTCTCGGGCGGGAATAGCAACCTTGGCTTCTCATCCATAGGCGGTCTGGTTGGTACGAACTCCGGGACGATAGCCAACGTCACGACCACAAACGTCAACGTAAACGCTGGTTCGCGCAGCGCCAACGTAGTCGGCGGGCTAGTGGGCAGCAACTTGGGCGGTACTGTCGAAAAAGCTTCCACTGCCGGCTCATTAACCGGCAACAATTACACCCTCTCGATCGGCGGCTTGGTTGGGGAAAGCGTTACCAATGCCTGGGGCGTTGCGAGCGTGGCCAACAGCACCTCGGCCGCCAACATTTGCGGTTATATGCAGCGCAATCTGACCGGCGGTGTAGGTGGACTGGTCGGCGCGAACAACGGTGGCTATATCACTGATTCGTCGAGCAAGGGGGTGACTTCGCCTAGCTATACAGGGCTCAACATCGGTGGCCTTGTGGGTTTCAATCAGAATGGTTTCATTGAGCGGTCGATCTCCTCGGGTGCTGTGCGCGGTACTGGTGCGAGTAACGTCGGCGGCCTGGTCGGTCTCAACGCTAACAGTTCGGTCAGCCAGTCAACCAGCAGTAGCGTTGTGACCGGGTATGGCTCGTTGGCAATTGGAGGGCTGGTCGGTATGAACCTGAACAGCACCTTATCCGATGTCAAGGCGAGCGGAAATGTGACTGACTCCAGTGGGGCCAATGTCGGTGGGCTCGTAGGTAACAACAACTTCGGCCAAATCAACACCGCTGAAGCGTTGGGTGTTGTGGTCGCTGGCGCCAACAGCCGGGTCGGCGGCTTGATCGGCAATAACTATGGCGGTGCAGTGTCGCACTCTGTCGCGCGCGGCAAGGTCAGCGGCGGCGCGAATAGCTATGCAGGGGGCCTAGTCGGTTTCAACGACGGCAATTTGCAGTCGGTCGAGGCGAGTGGCGAAGTGTACGCCAGCAGCAATAGTTTTGTGGGGGGGCTGGTGGGCACCAACGGCAACAACATTGGCAATACTATCGAATCGGCTTCGGCCAGCGGCAGTGTCAAAGGCGAAAGCCGCAGCATAGTCGGTGGCCTGGCTGGTCAGAACGATGCGCAGATTGTTAACTCGTCGACCAGCAGCATGGTCAGTGGCGGGTCCTACACAACTATGGGCGGCCTGATAGGGCTGAACAAGGGTAGCGTTCGTCAATCGGTCGCCAGCGGCAAGATCAACGTTCCCTCGAGTGGTTACTACCAAACCTATGGTGGTCTCGTGGGGGCCAACTATGGCGAGATGTTGTACAACGGCGTCTCGGGTAATGCTCTGCTGGTACCGCTGGCGGGGATTAACCAGGGGATCATTCGATAACCTGACATAACGCTTGCAGATAACCGCAGGCGGAGCCCTGTGTGTCTTCGCTTAAGCGAGAGCATGCAGAGCTCGCGCCTGCGGGTCATCAACGCCCAAGACATCGAGAGCGCCATGATCAGACGCCTACTGCTCCTCATGCATTGCATGAGGGACTGTTTCGCTTGCCCTAAACCTGCCTTGCTTTCCACAGGCACATTATTCGTGTGTATTCTGATAAGCGGTATTCTGGATGCCGCAACGATCAACAGCCAGGCGATCAATTGCGATTTCAGCAACGGCATCGGGGGGGGGTGGGTAGAAGTGACTCCCTTGACCAGTTCCACTCCTGTCGGGTCTATTCTCTGGCAGCGTGCTGTAGCGCTGAACGCCAACTATGTATTTGGCCCATCTACCGGTAGCGTCCGGCACGAACTGGTTTCTGCCGGGTACTGGACAGGGGGTACGCCCCTGCCCGACGGCATTGCACCCACGAATGTCTTCGGCATCGGTTTTAAGGTTTTCGTCAGATCTTCAGACGGTATCCTGCGATCAATCACGCAAAGCACTTTGCCAGTCGCATTCGAGAAGGAACTCGTGCAATACGATTCAAGCGGCGGTCAAAACCAGGGCTCCAGTCTCACCACCAATTACATTCAATACCTGATTCTCACAGTGCCTCCGAACCTGTTACCCAGCGGCAAACTGACCGTGGATCGTGTCGATGGTAGCGCCCTGTTGATGCTGTACGCAGTTGACCTCCTTCAAGGTGACGCCCGTCTTGGGGCAGGCATCAACGTCCCGTCTACGGTCATACCCAGGGGTATATGTCGAGCACCTTATCCGTTAATGGGCCCGGCGATCATCAATATGGGAGGAGGAGGGCCTGTCGTTGTTCCGAACACCTGTCAGGTCGAGGCGTACAGAACGATACCCGTTGACTTGGGCAGTTTTGCCATCAGCGGATTTCCTTATGTCGGTTCGACGTCTGCAGAAAAAATGTTCAATATTGAATTAAGCCAGTGCGCAGCTAATGCCAGGCCCAGGATTACTTTCAGCGACAAATACGCAAAACATTCAGGCTCAGACTTGTTGAATATCAAACCCTCGCAACAATCTGCACAGGGATTCGGCATTGTCATGACCAATGTACTGACCTCGCAGCGAATCATCTACGACCTTGTGGATTACGCTATGCAGCGAATAGGCGACAGGGCGCAGATACCGCTGCGTGCGAGTTACATTCGTACAGGAACTCCTGCTGAGTTGAGGGCGGGTGAGGCCGATGGCGCAGTGGAGTTCACCTTCACTTTTCCATAGAGTTTTCCTGGCGGCGGTAAAACAGTCGCCTATCGCCAGTATTCTGCCCCGAAACGACAAACGAGCGGCGAAGGGCAAGACCATCGTCGCCCACCTGGGCAACGGTGCCAGCCTGTGCGCGATGCATAAGTGTGTCAGTCAGGCAACGAGCATGGGCTTCTCCACACTGGGCGGGGTACTCATGGGCACTCGGCCTGGGCATCTCGACCCGGGCATCCTGCTCTACTTGATGCGTGAACGCGGCATGAGCGTTTCGTCCCTGGAACACCTGCTGTACCACGAGTGCGGGCTACGAGTGCGGGCTCCTGGGTGTGTCAGGGGGAATCTCTAGCGACATGCATGTATTGCAGACCAGTGAAGCGCCTGAAGCCAAGGCGGCGGTTGCTTTGTTCGTACGCAGCGTTTTGCGTGAGATTGGAGCGTATGCGGCCGTATTGGGCGGGGTAGATGCGTTGGTATTTACGGGAGGCATCGGTGAAAACGCCACCCCGGTGCGCACCGCGATTCTTAACGGTTGCCAATGGTTGGGTGTGCAGCGCGATAAGAGTGAGGCAAATGATTTATCAGGCTGCCTGTCGATGCCTGATAGCCCTGTGTCGGCCTGGGTCATACCCACTGACGAAAATCTGATCATGGCCCGACATGCCTTGCGACGGCTTCACAGCCTTTCCTGAATCCTTGCCTTTGGCCCGGCCAGCACCAGACCTGATTGAGCAACGAATGTCGGGCTTTGTCCAGCTCCGTGGGCGCGGCCGCTTTCTCCGCTCCCCTAGTGCCAAATCAACTACTTCCGCCAGAGAGGACCATAGAGAGATGCACTATCGCTCTGGAGCCTTTCTAGCCCGCGCGTTGGTGTGTGGTTTTGAAGATGCTGAGGCGAGTACAAAACTCGTGAACTCTTTTTTTCCGCAAGTCTAGGTCGCCGACCTTGTAGCTTGCGATGGCGGTTCGGTAAACAACCGCGTTTGCGTTAGTTGCGACCCCCTGAAATACGATGATGCTCTCAAGCTTCTCAAGAGCCCATTCACTTCGACCGCTGACCGTCGGAGGACACATCATGTGGACATGCTCGACCACTACGTCTTTCACCACGGACAGGTAGTGCTGCAATTCATACGCGCATTCGATCACTGCAGCGCGGTTTTTCTCACCCGTGCGCATAGACGTGATGGTAGCGATGAAGCAAGGACCTTCGATTTCCCCGTGAGTCCAGGTGCGAACCTCTAGATGGGCTGGGTCAAAAACAAAAATCACTCAAGGCACCGTGATAAGTGAGTTGTAACTGCTCTAGTGAGCAGCAAGGACTAGCCCGACGTAAGGATGGCGTACGGGAAGGATTTCGGCAGAGAATCACGCGAACACGTTAATTCTAGCTAAATGAACACTATAGATTGTAGTCCTATAGTATTCAAAAAGGCTTCATCGTTCCTTTTGCGAGGAACGATAATGGAAGTCAAAGAAGCCTTTGGGGTTGCGATGCGTAACGCGCGCGCTCGGCGGGGACTGACTCAGGAGGATTTCCATGGGATCAGCAGCCGGACCTACCTGAGCACCCTGGAGAGGGGGCTTAAGAACGTCACCTTAGAAAAAGCAGTCGAGCTTGCCAGACGTACCGGGGTCCACCCTCTAACCCTCATAGTGGAAATGTTCTTAGTTCTTGAGCCAGAAGCGGATCTTGCCTCGCTCTTTAAGCAAGTCATCAAAGAAATCGAGTCTTGATTTTGGATCAAACGAACACAAATCAGTGGCCCCAAGCGGCTTGGCCGACGGTCTTTCGAGCTAAGATCGCTGTCATCTGAGCAAAACAATCGCACGTCGGCACTTGAAAGATGAACACTATAGGACACAATAGCTTCTCGGCAGCCGGAAAACTCAGGTTGCAGCCTTCGATTTTAGGGTAATAGCATAGATATGCGTAAAACCTCCAATGTCTAAGTCAGCCCCTTCTATAAAGAAATGCCTATGGCTGACGAGGCTATTCCCGACTTACTCACCGCAAAAAACCACCAACCTTAAGGCCAATATAATCATTTCATAACCGCGGCAAATTTTTCTTAGGTACTTGAAGTGGTGGAGCGCGCCGTACTGCCTTTGGTCAGTGCGTAAGGTATGCAACATTAGGTGTCGACTGCTAAAACACAAACGCTCGTAAGGCCGGGGTCGGATAGACGAAGAGGGCAGGGATGGCGATGCCGTACGGTTCTCGAGTCCCTTCTCGCCGTCCTGTATTTGTCGGCACCGAAATTGTGAATTAGCGTAAATACGCGGTGAATCGTGAATACGTGAACAGAGGCTGATCAGATGGACGACATGAGCAGGGCTATACAAGCTCTTCGTGCTGCTCGAAAGGTTGTATTTTTCACGGGTGCAGGTATTTCAGCAGAGAGCGGTATTCCCACTTTCAGGGATAAGCTCACGGGGCTTTGGGCGAAGCATGATCCCCAGCGCCTCGAAACGGCGGCCGCGTTTCGAGAGAATCCTGCTTTGGTTTGGGGTTGGTACCTATGGCGCCGCAATCAGGCGAAGCAAGCAAAACCTAACGCCGCACACCAAGTGGTTACGCGCCTGGCTGACTCAGGCCGAAGTGTCTTTGTGGTAACTCAGAATATTGACGACTTGCATGAGCGTGCCGGCTCTCGAAATGTATTGCACCTCCATGGAAGCTTGGCCACGCCAATCTGTTTCGCCTGCAAGCGTCCTGCGGATCTGACAAACGAGCAAGCGGCGATCTCGGATGAGTTCGAGTTAATCCAACCACCTCGTTGTCTGCGCTGCAACGGTCGGCTACGTCCCGGGGTAGTTTGGTTTGGGGAGGATCTCCCTTACGGAGCGTGGAAAACAGCGATGGCTGAAGTTAAAAGCTGCAACGTTCTGATATCTGTCGGCACCTCGGGCGTTGTCCGCCCTGCGGCTGATATTCCCGAAATCGCTATGGCAGCGGGTGCAACGGTCATCCATGTGAACCTGTCAGATGTGGCTCTTGGTAACCCGAACGAGTTGATGCTGGTAGGCCCGGCAGCGAAGGTACTACCTCTCCTACTACTAGCCGTCGATGATCCTTCCCCAGCAAACGCTCCAGCAATTTAAGTTGACGATGCCCTATAAACGTTAAATCAAACCGACCGAATGGCGGTAAGTCTTGAGGCGAGCGATGAAGATTATTGAGCGAGTCGAGATAGAGGCAGTAACAGACGTAAAGTGCGACGTGTGTAGGTGCTCAACCCGATCGGAGATCGATGGATTTCAGTTCGCAACTCTCCAAGCACACTGGGGTTTTGGCACAAAACATGATGGCGAACGGTATGAGCTTCATCTCTGTGAGAACTGCTTCTTCGGAACGATTGCTTACATAAAGCAAGAGCGGCGCATACAGAATATTTTCGATGAAAGTGACCAAGCTAATTCTGAAGAACTTGGCCTGGTTGTCAGGGGTGACTTTTTTCGTGACTCCAGGCAGTAGGTAGGGAGACTCTCGACATTTGCAAGGGGGTATTTTAACAAAAGGTCGACGTAACCTGATGATAGGATCATCAAAATCTTGCTAGTCCGGCTTGGAGGAGTAGACCCGTTGAGCTTTGCAACTGAACAGCACCGAAATAAAAGGAGTGAAAGGTTGCGTATCTTAGGCGCCGAAGAGTTTTGGGCCTTCAGTTCCGTTCGCTATGCACTTAGGGACTCAGAGCGATTGCTCCAAATCAAGAACGGATTTCCCGCCCATCTTTTTCAAGCCATGCTCCGGACTTTTAACCTTCAAGAACACGCCTTCGCCGTTCTCCTCAATATATCAATGGCAACGTTTGAACGGAGAGTACGAGAGCAGCGAACCCTTGGCACCGCCGCGTCCGAGCGGCTGGATCGCATCGCTACCGTTTCACACCAGGCCGAAAAAGTCTTTGAGAATAGAGATGCCGCGGTTCAATGGATGGCAAGACCAAATAAAGCCATCGGCGGTAGCTTACCAATTATGCTGTGCGAGACTGAAATTGGTGCTCGGCAAGTCCGCCGGGCACTCCGTGCTTTGGACTCTGGAGGCATAGTTTAATTGCATCCGTATCGACTAAGAGAGCAGCTATAAGCCGTCGGTGCGTAGCAGCAGAAAACGGGCTGCAGCAATCATGAGCCTGATTCAGTCGGCACGCATGAACGGGCATGACCCATGTGGCTATCTGGAGGATGTACTTGCGCGGATGCCGACACAGAGGGCCAGTGAGATTGGACAGTTGCTGCCGCACCAATGGGTAGCTCCATCGCATTGATGCTAATGGGCGTAACCCACTAGATTTCCCATTTTTTCCCCTGTCGTTGGCTAGATTTTCTTAACCGCGCCAAGATTTTCTTAAAATGTGCGCCCAACACTCAGAAAATATTAACCGAAAATGGCCGCGCAACCACTATTTTTGGGGGTTCCGCTTATCGGCGGTAAGCGTCCCGCAATCACACCTTGCCGCATTACGCTTTCTGGACGACCTGGACTTTGAAAGGTTTGGGATAAGAGCTACGTTGGCGCATGGAAATCCTATCGATAAGGGTGTTCGCGTTCGCTTAAAAATACACGGACACCATCGCCCTTAATTCTGGAGTTCGGTAGGTGACTCGGCCGGACGGTGATATTTACATGCCAGAAATTTCGATATTTACTTCCGAGTAGTTGAAGGGCTAGAAACGACGAATCCCGCTCTAGGCGGGATTCTCAGCCGTTGATCGCATACGTTCGACGGGGCAGGACATTGTTACCTGGCACTGGGCCATCTGATTTTCATCAGAAGAGGGGTGCGCTACGGAGATCCCCGTAACCACTCTGTGGTTCACGCAAAGGCGCAAATGAACAATATCCATAATCGCTATGTCAATCCTGCTGTCGCCTCGTGGATTATTTGGACTCACCTCGATCATCCCTCAGCCCCCAGTTCAGAGGGCTCTTAGCCGCAAGAACTGGCTCTTCGCACGATCGCTACGCTTCGGATTTGTCGGGCTTGAAGAGAGGTCTACTTGCCTATACCTAGAGTCGCAACTCGCGACGATAAAACGCAAGATGTGTCCTCCGCCCGCTTACGCATATGGTGCGAGCTCAACCGCGATCCCGCATGCCGATACGCTTAACAGAGTGCGCCCGTTCTTGGTCATGAGAGTGATAGTAAGTGTTCTGGGTGGTGCTGAGATTGCTGTGACGTAAGTCTTCCTGCAGGTCTTTTGGATTGCGCAAAGGTGCATCAAAGGTGGCGGAGGTGTGCCGTAGCCAATGAGCCGAAGCGCAACGCAGGCTTTCCAACTCATGAAGGGCTCGACCCTCGTTGCGCATATTGTCCGTGGCCTTATCAAAAACGGCTTGGAGGAGGGCGCGGATCTGTCGATCTGACAAACCCGCACGGCCATTGAGTGTTTTGATCAGAGGCGTGCTTTCGTCTTTAGCAGGCAACTCTGGCAATCCCAGAAATCGTCGATAGCGCTTAAGGTAGCGTTCTACGTATACATCCCGCACAGCAATCTTTGCCGCCTTGTTGCCTTTACCAACAGTGTGGTACCACCAGTTTCCAGAATTAGGAAATTCTCCAAATATCTGCAACTCACAACTCATTGATTTTATGAATATAAGTCAGATCTCTGTGTCTCTTGCCGGAATTTCTCCCTTTTAGCCTTGCGACAAACGAAACCCTTAACTTGGACGGGATCCTCTTTCCATCTGTTCAGGTGCCCAAAGATGCATCGCCAGGTCTGAACGCCATCCTGTTTCACAAGGCCAGCGCGGTCGAGAAAACTGAGGATCAAGATGCACTTGATCAGGTGAGCCTGTGGGAGTCGGACGAAGACCAATGGATTTTCTACCCACAGATCTGGGAGGGCAGCCCACCTACCGAAGATTCAGCACATGACTTCATGGGTCGTATACATGCGCCCGAGGCCAGTCTGCGGCTCGCTAGAGGCGGCATTACAATCCATAAAATCCAAGGTGTGAGCTTCACATATAAGTCTGATCCAGTTCGCCATGAGCCTTGGTCAGACAGGGCACGCCATTACGGGATTCGATAATTTCCAGCGTGACTTAAACCCTGAATAACCGTAACGATTTAGCCATCGCTGCTTCGCAGCGGTGCGATTAGGTGTAGTGAGATCGACAGGTACAACGATTCGCCTATAGCATCCCAGTGGCATCGACTGAAACAGCTAATAAACCTGTACTTTTCGCCAAGGGAATGACGATCATGATCACCAGAATTCACATCCGTGGGTACCGCATCTACAAGGATTTCAACCTTCTTCCCAACCCCAAAATGAACATTTTGGTGGGCGGCAACGACGCGGGTAAATCTACCTTGATAGAAGCGGTCTCGCTGGCCCTGAACGGCCGGATCGGCGGCCGCAGCGTTCTCGAAGAATTGAATCCGCACTGGTTCAACACCGAGCTCGTTCAGGAGTTTGTAGCGCAACGAACCGCCGGCAAGAAGCCCGCACTACCCGAAATCCTGATCGAACTTTACCTTCGCGATGACGATGAATTGCAGGTGCTCTGCGGTGCCGTGAACACAGCTGTACCAACTCATGCATGCCCGGGCGTCTTCTTAAGGATCTACCCCAACGAAGAGTATCAGGACATGCTGGATGACTGGCTAAAAGCACCTAATGCCCTGCTGCCCGTTGAGTACTACACGTGCGAATGGCGATCGTTCGCTGACCGGGAGCTAACGAAGCGCCCACGGGTACTGTCGGTGGCAACCATCGATTCTAGGACAGTCAAGTCCTCAGCAGGTGTGGACTACCACCTGCGTCAGATTCTGAGTGATCACTTGGAGACCACCGAGAAAGCTGAAATCTCATTGGGCTTTCGTACGGTGAAAGCGTCGATGACTGAGGGTGCTCTGGCGACAGTGAATAGAAGGTTTTCGACACTGGGTGCATCTTTGCTGGCGGAACCCATGGCATTGGCTATGGATCAGACGTCGCGCACGTCCTGGGAAAGCGTCATTGCGCCTTACGTAGACAACGTTCCCTTCTCGATGGCAGGTCAGGGTCAACAAGCTGCGATCAAGATATCGCTCGCGATGAAGCGTCACTCAGCGAAAGTAAAGATCGTCATGATCGAAGAGCCAGAGAATCATCTCTCTCATACCAGCCTGTCGACGCTTCTTGACCGTGTAGAAAAGCTTGCATCTGACGACCAGCAGTTGTTTGTTTCCACGCACAGCACATACGTGCTGAATCGCCTCGGTCTCAATTCCCTGCACCTGCTGAATCGGAATCATACCTCGAAGATCACTGCTCTTGATCTAGGCACCGTACGGTACTTCCAGCGCCTGCCAGGTTATGACACGCTCCGTCTCGTTTTGGCTAAAAAGGTTGTCTTGGTGGAGGGGCCGTCTGACGAAATCATTTTCGAAAGGGTGTTCAACGACGTTCACCGGTTAACGCCCATGGCTGCCGGGGTCGATGTCATCAGTATGCGGGGGCTTGCGCTGGCCCGCTGTCTGGAGCTTTGTGCTGCCGTTGATAAGCCGGTCGCTGTGATGCGGGATAACGACGGTATTAAGCCGGCTGATCTTCGGGTGCAGGTCGAGAAGTGGCTGGACGGCAAAAAACGAGAACTCTTCATAGGCGAAGTGAGTGATGGCCGTACCCTCGAACCGCAACTGATCACAGCGAACGGTGAAGCTCATCTAAGGGATGTGCTTAGGATCACGCCAAAAGCCGACCTTATGACCTGGATGACACGAGAAAAAACTGAGGGAGCTTTGCTCATCGCTGAGTCCCCGAAAGCCCTAACCGCACCGAATTACATGAAGGAAGCGGCGGAGTTCATTCAGAATGCCTAACTATTTGACGCTCGCAGTAGCTGGCGGACGAAAGACGCAGGGCCTCGTCGATTACTGTGGGAAAGCGACTGATCGAAAGATCGCGGTGCTCACGTTCACGCAAACGAACCAGCAAGAAATCCGCTCGCGGTTAGCGAACCAGGCAGGCGACAGTAGCACGATAGAGGTCATGGGTTGGTACACCTTCCTGCTCCGTCATTTTGCTCAGCCATTCCTACGCTTCAAATTCCCGAATGATCGGGTCATGGGCTTCGACTTTGAAGGGCGACCGTTCCAGTTCGCCAAAGGCAAAACCAGGTTCATGGACTCAGGAAATCGGGTGTATGCCTGCGAACTCGGCAAGCTTGCCTTTGAACTCATGGAGGCGACGCCGGCGCTCCTGCGAAGGCTCGAGTGCATCTACGACGAGATACTGATCGATGAAGTCCAAGATCTAGCCAGCTTCGATTGGGAAGTCGTGGAAGTCCTGCTTGGCTCTAAAATCGATGTGCGGATGGTGGGAGATGTCAGGCAGGCTGTTTTGTCTACAAATCCCCGAGGCCAGAAGAACAAGAAATTTGGGTACGCCGCGTCGCTCGAATGGTTTAGAGATAAAGAGGCTAAGGGGTTTCTCACCATTGCCTACGCGACCATCACCTACCGATGCAGAGCCGAGATCGCGACGTTTTCCGATACCATCTTCGACGCCACGTGGGGCTTCCCTAGCACTACCTCGGAGAACCTCGATAAGACTGAGCATGATGGCGTGTTCCTTCTCCATACTCAGCATGTCGATGAGTACGTCGGCCAATTTAGACCGCAGTGCCTAAGGCATTCGGTCAGCTCGGCGAAGCACCTCAATCTGAATTTTCAGAACTTCAAAGGGGTGAAGGGTACGACGTTTGACCGAGTATTGCTCGCACCCACCGCCAACATCGAAAGCTTCATCAAGAAGGGCACACCTTTGGAGGCCACGGCTGCAGCGGCGTTTTATGTCGCGGCGACACGTGCGCGACAAAGTCTGGCCATCGTCATCGACAAGGTTGGTACATCCACACTGCCAGTATGGGCTCCATCTCCTTGAAAACTGACAAGCTAGGGGTTCGCCAGGCTCTGCAGGACGTTGCAGAGCCGTCCGTGGCCGCGGTGTGAGACTCACTACTTATCGTATCTGGGTGGTAGGGGGCAGTCGTAGTTCACGTCAATCATGTCGAGATTCTTCAGATCGAAGTTTGCATAGTAACGTTCATTCGACGTCCGTATTGCGGGTTGGCCGTAGAGAAACACGAACGCTGTCGGCTTGTCCTTCTTGGCGATCTTGGAAAGCCGTACTGCCATCAGGTTCTTGAGCTTGTAGTTTTCTATGAACGCGTCGGAGACGAAGCATGAGGTGATCAGGCTGTCGTCTCCTCGCTTGAAATTCTTTTTGAATTTGATTCGGTAGCCATTATCGGCTTTCGTGCGGTCCACATACGCCCAGCCGTAGTAAATGATGGGGTGGTCAGGCAGGTCGTCCAGATCCTGCTCCCAGATGCATTTGAAGATGCTGGCGTAGGGTACGTCCTGCCCGGCAATGTTCAACCGCCGGAACTCAAGGGTCTCATCGGAACGGTATCGGATGTATCTGCTGACTACAGATCGAACCGAGTAAATGGGCCCGACTATGCCTGATTCCCCTAGCTTCGGGGTGTAGGGACGGGTGCTTCTCGCACGCTTTTTCGCTATATGGACGTCCGCGTCAGGCTCGACCGCATGCTCGTCATAGTAGGAGGCAGGTCGCTCAAGCTTGAAGACGTCGACAATGGATTGGTCAACAGTTCTGCGTTCCTGCCCATCCAGTTCAGCGGGTTCGAGCTCCAAGTCGGCGGGGGCGCCGTTGGCAATGCCGCACGCTTCACTATGAGCTCCGTAGACCTTGAAGTGCGGGACTACCCTCATGTTCTGGACGTCTTTGTCCAGATTCGCGCAGGTTACTTGGGCGGAGCAGTCAGCAGCCGGACATACGAATGCGCGCTTGTTAGTAATCACCCCAGACCAGTACAGATCGTAGGCGCGATCAGGGTCGACAAAATCGTCAGCCTCAATGCTGTAGGCCACATCCAATGACATAGTTCACCAAGTCCTTTTGAGCTGTCTGAAAAGTGGTCGCTAGTATCGGCCATTGCCTCGTTAGTGAGCCAGAGTCTTGATACGTGACCATGGTCTAATGAACTCGGCAGGGACGTGAGCGGGTAGTCGCTACTCGGCGGAGGACGGCTAGGCGTGTTACTGATGCGCCCCATTGCAGCATTTAGCGCAGTAGAGGGCAGGTCTGACTCGCCCCAATCGCCGAACGCCAAGCCAACATCGAAGCGTCTACAAGAAGAACAAAGCGTTCGCAGGTGAGGATGGCCGTGAGCTATCATCTTAGCCTTCGCATTAGGCTTACCAGAAGCTCACCTCCCAGATCAGACCCAAGATCGATCATTCAGTCTTCGGCAGATGAATGCCTGGTAGCCGCCAGCCTGCTTGGAGACACGGATGTTCATTCGCTTGCGCGCGATCTATCACCGGACATTAGATGTCTATATCACTTGGAGCAACGAGACTCGCCGCACGCTAGCCGCCTTGAAGCGGTACCCACGTGCGGCCATCAGCGCCTATATGGCCGCACGTGCGTATTTGGCCGCGCCTGCTCATGAAAACCTGTTTGAACCACTAACTCCTGTGCTTATTGAGCCTGGGAAAATCAATCGGTATGAACGCGAGTTACTAAACGGCCTGAGGAACGATCAGGTCAGGAACATCGCGGTCACTGGTGAGTACGGGGCAGGGAAGAGCAGCGTGCTTCGCACCTTTGTCCATCGACACCCAGAGTTTGTCTACGCGTTTGTTTCATTGGCCACATTCGGCAAGGACAACGAAATCTCTGGAGCCTATGAGCTTGTTACTGAGACTGACGTGGCCGGGGAGGGAACAACGCCCTCCGACTCTGCACGCTCATCGGGGTCACCGGCCAAGGCAGGGCAAGAATCTAAATCCGAGGAAAATAAGGCTGAATCCGATCTCGTTGCGCGTATCGAGGAGACAATCGTTCAGCAACTACTTTACGCCGTACCCGCAAAAAAACTCCCCAAGACCCGTCTTAAGAGGATCGACCAGGCGTCGGGCATAAAGATCTGGTGGAAAACGCTTTGCTATGGCCTCCTCATTTTGGCGGCGCTCAGACTCTATATTCCCGTGGCAGAAAAGCTGCCGAAAATCGAACCGACTTGGCTTCTGGAGTGGCTGCTGTGGATACCAAGCCCACTCGCCGTCGGAATCGCCGCGATAGGATGCATACAGCTGCTGCACTCGTGCCTGAGATTGGTCTCATTATTCAGCATTGACGGGCTGACGCTCAAAGGCGGCAAACTGGAGACTACCCACCATGGCTCCGTCCTACACAAAAATATTGATGAGATCATCTACTGCTTTGAGCGCAGCAGCATTGACGTTGTGATCATTGAGGATCTCGACCGGTTTGGCATTCATGACGTGTTCACCCGATTGCGAGAAATCAATTTCATCATCAAGCAGTCACCCCAGGTGAGCCGCCCCGTCTATTTCGTCTACGCGTTGCGCGATGAAATGTTCGTCGTTGGCGAAAAAACGAAGTTTTTTGACCTCATCGTTCCAGTGATCCCCGTGATCAACTCGGAAAACTCCCAAGAAAAAATGCTGGAGCTTCTGAACCTTCGAACCTTCAAATCGAAACCCTTGGGCGAGCATCTCGATCGTCGATTGCTGGAGACCGTCTGCTATTACATCGACGACCTCCGGCTGGTGAAAAATATTGTCAATGAGTTCGATATGTTCTCCAATATCCTGGCGAGCGGGTTACGCCTGGAACCAGACAAACTGTTTGCGATTGTCACCATTCGCAACCTGCACCCCGGAGCATATGCAGACCTAGTTAAACGTCGGGGGGCGATTTATGGCGTCATCAAGGGACTTGACGCCTGGAAAATCCAGCAAAACAAGGCATACGCCAAGCAGCTTGATGATTTGCGCCGTGAGCGTGAAGATCGCGTGTCCGAACTGGCCAACAATGTCACTGAGCTCAGGGCGTACGTCTGGTTCACCATTCTTCGCTTGACCGAAACCAGCATCGCGACCCATGTCCGAGGCGGTGGTGCCCGGTACACGCCGCAGGAATTCGTTACCGACGAGGTATTCGACTCATTGATGAGTAAGGCCACGACCCTCACAACGGATGCCCTGCAGCAATATGGGCAGGTGGCTAGTTACGCCTCTCGGAGTGTCTCGATGGCTGAGGTGCTCAAAGCGACCTCCTATGAGCGGCGCCATTCCTTGCTTGGGCGGCGGCTCAGTACGATTGCGGATGAGATCGCGGCGACGCAGAGGCAATCTGATCAGGTCAGCAGGATGTCTTTCAAGTCCGCTGTCAAGAAAGGCTATGGAGATGTCGTAAGGAACAATCTTCAGAGCTTGGACGTCGTGAGCTATCTGATGCAGCATGGTTTTCTTGATGCTGACTACACCGATTACCTGGGTTATTTCTACCAGGGATCGCTGACGCCTGCTGACAAAGACCTGATTCTTTCGCTGCGACGTGGTGTGCTGCCGGAAGTATCTACGTCCGTCGACAACCCGAACAATGTGCTTGAGAAGCTTAAGAGCGACGAGTTGGATGAGGGCCGGGGGATCGTAGTCGATTTGATCGCCTGTCTCTGCACCCGAACAACCTCGCCCACAAACGCTGCTGTAGACGCCCAGCTAAGACAGGTGCTGAAGAGTGGCGTTAACGAGCACACCGAGCGCATGGCATTCGCAGTACACGATCTTTTGACTCGAACGGAAGCGGCTGAGTTCATCAAGGCCGTTTACCACCTTGAACCAAAGCTGTTTCTTAGGCTTTTCAACACCGGGGACACAGGGGTTGCGGGCGGTGTGTTTGAAGGAAGCGAGGCCCGTCAGGCGCTAGTCAAGGCAATCGTCGACAACCTAGCAGAATCCGAATTCAAGACCTTAGCCGATGACGCTCTCACGGATCTAGTGCCTATGATCGACAGTCTGGAAGATGCATCTCGACTAATGCCAGGTCTAGAAAGCAATACGGGAGCCTGGGCGTGGCTCAGAGCGTACCCGATCCAATTCGCCTCACTTGGCAACGTGATGAGTCTCTCAGAGCTCGAAAGACTGATCGAATGGGGCTGCATCAAGATCAACCTGCCCATGCTGTCGCTGGTATGCGCAAAGTCAGAAAATGAGCAGTCTTCCAAAGATGCCAAATCGGAACCTGCTGATGTGGGCATCATATCCCTGCTTAGGCTGCAGGCGCTGGGCATCGATAGGCTAGCTGGTTATCTGCTTTCACACGCTGATGAGCTTGCCAGCGCTTTACTGGATCAGTCTGCGGTCCTAGATGAATCAAGCGAGTCCTTAACAAGTTTACTGGCCGAACTGGATGCAAATCAGGACTTGGCAGACAGACTGTTCGATCACACAACATGTAACCTACAAACACTCAACGAGACTCCAAGGCATCTATGGGCAAAGGCAGTCGAAGGTGATCGACTGGCGGCCAAAGCCGAGGCCGTATGGAGTTTCTTTGACAAAGTCATTGCACCAGACAGCAATGCAGCGGGCGATGAAAGCGCATCGGATCTTGCAACGGTTTTTACTGGTTTCATTGCTCGTAACGCATCGTCTCTTCAAGGCAAGCTGTGGCAGTTAACGAGCCAAGACGGGGCACTTCAACAGTATCTTCTGAACTCTCCCAATATCAGCAATGAGGTGCTCAAGGTACTGCTAGAAGGCGTCGTGCTCCAAGATCTCTCAATGATCGGAACAGCAATACCTGCGGGACGCTGGGTCATGCTGGTGACCTCGGCGTTTCTGCCATACAGCCCGGAAGCCAGGGAGATCGTATTGAAGGCCTGCCCGCACCTGGAAGGCCAGTACTTGGTTGAGCGCTGGGATCTGGCGAAGGCAGAGGTCGATATCGGTTCTCTCCAGTTCGACTCGATGATCACGCTGAGCAAAAGCAAAGCGTTGCCGCTCACTCAGAAAATTCAAATGTGGTCAGGGCTAAGCTTGGAGACGATTGAAAGCAAACCCGAAGCGGTGTCTGAACTCGCCCGTGTGTCTACGCTGGCCAACCAAGCTGGCGAAAGGTTTGCTGATTCGCTGATGCTTGTGCTGCGACATGTGGTTCGCAACGCAAGCCTCACACCGGAGCATCGTTCTGAGATGCTGACACAATGTCTACCCGGGATGAAGTGGCCGGACGTTTCAGCTGCGCTGGCGTTGCTCGACGATGCGGACTTCAAAACCGTGAGCGCGAAGGTCAAGAAAATTAAGGTAAGAAACACCGAGACAAACCGGAGGTTGGTCGGCGCGATGAAAGCTGAGGGCTACCTCGCAACACTCACGCCAGAGGACGACGTAATAACCGCGACCACTAGGCCCTCATCCATGGCGGCTGAGGACGGATGGATCGCGTGAGCGTTGTACATTGCACCCAAGTTGAGTGTTTCTGGCTCTATTCGCGCTCTGATGACCTAGACAAGCAAGCGGAGCGCGCAGGCATGAGGATGGAAGCCGGGACGGTCAAAACGGCCGCGTCTCGGGAGGCTTGATTCACGACAGCCGTGCTCGAAGATCCACGCTCACCACTGGCGTGGTCGGCCGCAAAACCGAGTTAGGAAATGATGGGTGAGGGCGCTTGTCTTGTGCCTTGTTGGCTAGCCGTTACCTCTGGCCAGCATGTGACGATGCTGATGCGCAGTCTTCGGATCGCGGCCTTCGTACCGTTGCGAACGATGAAGTCTCAATTTTGGAGAAGAATAGGCGCCAGAGTTTCATATTTACAAAAAACGACTGGCTATAGAAGAGAGTTCGGGCTTAATAGTTTCAAATTCGCGGAGTCACAAGCTAGCCCAGGTTTTGTGCGCTGTGCAGTTATGACACATAATTTAACATAATATACATTATGCGTAATCATATGATTCATTATCAGGGGCAGTGCCAACCAGATTTCAACCAGCGCACCACAGTTCTCCGAAGTAATCTCTTTTCATTTCGAGAACTAAATTCCTTCCATGGGTGCTCTGCTGCCAGGAAAAGGATTTACCGTCATTCGCGCAATCGCATTCTACCTAATGAGCCTATCGTCGGTGTGACTCCCCGATAACCTGCACCTGATTGTCCTGGGCTCATTTTGACGATCTTTCTCAGCCGATCAGCGCGGCACGTGATTGACTGGATCGTGAAGCGTCTAGCTCGGAGTACAGCTTTACCTGCAGATTTAAAGTCTGGCGCCTTTTAGCGTTCAGAAGGCACAGATTCGATTAGCGTGCTGCGAAAAATGTGAGTGATTAGCCGCTGCTTGGCTGCCTAGATTTACGTAGAGAGAGATCACTTCTCAGAGTCCGACATTAGGAGTTAGCTCCTGTCGAGCTTTCTATATAGGAGACGGCCGGGTCGGTATGCCGTTCCAAAGGACGCGGCTCCTAGGGTTTTAGTGCGCCCGCTAATGCTTTTTGGTGAGTATATGGAGGGTTTTCACAGTGAAAACTACTAAACCTTCGAAGAAATTAAGCGCACGCGCCGCAATGAGCTGTCTATGCCCCGATATATTTTCCTCTCTAGCAGACACGCCCCCCCCCTGGATATCCTGCAGCTTTACTATCTATAGCCTTTAGTACTTTTAGGTTCATACCGAATCGATTTCTTTGGAGCTTTTCAGTGCGCTGAACGATAGCTCAACTAAAGAGTCATTTAGTTGAGTTAATAGTATTCGTAAATTCCCAAGGTGCCTACACTTGCAGCTCAGACCGCAGGCTTGTTAGTAAGAGGCTAGCTCCCCAACTTGGTTACTGGTATCTGGCTATACACAGGCTTCGCCGCCCGCCACTCATGCTTTTCACCACTCAGAAACCAGGTAAAACAAAAGCAAAAAGAGCAAAGGCAAGACAGTCGGGTCGATCGACAGCTTATGACACGCCAGGAATAAGTCCATGCACATATTGATAAGCTGGTGAGACGACGATCATTCCTCCGATGTAATTGAGATCTCCATCTTGGTCTGCCAGGATCTCTTTCGCAGCAGTGCTTTCGCTGCCTTCAGCTCATCGGTACCTCTATTTAGCAGGCGTCCAGTTTTGGTCTTTTATGCTAGCGACTCCGGAGGGTCACGAGCCGACCGCGACAAATCCTCTAGAGCTCGCACTTTCACCCCAGCCATGGCGCTGACCGGTTATTCGTTAGCCAGTTGGTTCATAGAGCATGGATTATACAAGTACTGAATTATTCGTCATGTCATGCACGGGAACTCTCAATTGATTTAATTTCGCCTGGTCAAACCTGTAACGTGCAGCTCTAACTTCAGCTTGTTTTTCAATTGCCCATTCAGCTAGCGCTGCAATAGGACTTAGCGCCTCATAGCCCATTGCGGTCAGCTCGTAATCAACCCGTCTTGGGATATGCTGATTCGTAATGCGTGTAAGATATCCATCTCGCTCCAAGTTACGGAGTGTTGCCGTTAAAACTTTCTGGGAGATCATGCCCATACGGTGCTTTAACTCGGTGAACCGTAAGCGCTCTTTCGACAGCGTGTAGATGACCAGAATCGACCATTTATCGCCGGCGAGCGCTAAAACATCTCCTACCGACTGGCAAATCTCAGCGTTGAGTTCGAGTGCCTGGCAGGCTGACGTGCTTGCCGCAGGGGATCTCACGTTACTTGGTTTCATAAAAGTGCCTTCTTGTGGGGCTTCGTGATTGCTCGTAGCATTTAAAGAATAAACAGCCTAGCCATCCTCCAGGTCTCTGGGAAGGCTAAATTTTGAGACGTCAACTATGCATAGCAACTCTAAAAAAACTGTCTTGGTAACGGGCGGATCAGGTTTTCTAGGCTCTTGGATTATCACCGCGTTGCTCAACCGAGGCTACGCCGTGCGTGCGACCGTTCGTAGCAAATCTCGTGAGGCCGATGTTCGAACCAAGATTGCTAGACATACTCAGCCGCAGGCTAATGAATCCCTCACATTCGTCGTTGCAGACTTGCTCAGTGACGACGGCTGGGAGGACGCTACAAAAGGGGTTGATTCAATTCTGCACACAGCCTCACCAATGCCCGTGGGCAAATACAAAGGAACTGACATTATCCGCCCAGCACGTGAAGGAACGATGCGCGTAATCAATGCAGGGCATCGCGCCGGAGTACGTCGTATTGTGTTGACCTCATCTCTGCAAGCTGCGCTGCCCTCCTCTACCTACAGTGGGCCACCTACCGACGAAACCATCTGGACGGATCTGTCCTCCAAACTTGCCAACGACTACACAAAGGCAAAGACGCTGGCGGAACAAGACGCTTGGGCTTTCTTCAAAGAACACAGCGGCGCGACGACACTCACCACGATCCTTCCTGGAATGGTACAGGGCCCCGTGCTGGGCGCCGAATACTCAGGGTCCGTAGACCTGATTGCACAGATGATGAGAGGGAAAATGCCGGCGATCCCCCACATTGGCTTCAGTATCATTGACGTGCGTGATCTTGTTGAACTCCATCTATTGGCAATGGAGTCAGAGCTTGCTGCCGGACAACGGTTTGTCGGCAGTAGCGATTTTCTCTGGCTCGAAGACGTCGCCAGACTTCTTAAAGAGAGTTTTGGCACCCAAGCCTCGAAAGTATCGACCTCTAGACTCCCTGACCTGTTCGTCCGCTTAATGGCCTACGTAAATGCAGACATGAAAATGATTGCGCCGACTCTCGGGCAGAAACGCGAGTTCAGCATTGAAAAAGCTAGACGCTTGCTTGGCTGGCAGGCCCGTTCGGCTAGCGAAGCTGTGTTGGCCGGTGTCGAAAGCCTGATTAAGGAGCGACTGATCGCATCTGGCGAGTAAATGTTCGCGGTGTTCGACAAACTTGATGCTGATGGCTTGGACCAATCGGTGCCTGGAGCCTATTAAATTCTGCACCTGTATGGCCTAGCTTTATGGTGAATACAAAAAACACTGATTGGAAAGGCACGCTGCACGGCTTACAGGCAGATGAATATAGGCCTATACACCATGCCATTCTGTCGCCTTCGCCGCGGGAAATAAGACTCTTCCAGCTGCGCCGGTCCGGCCGCAGATGAAAAAACTGCACAGACTTCTCTGTTTATTGTAGCTAACCAACTCACCAAAACTCCCATGCTTGCTGCGCAATGCGTGGGTATTTTGGTGAGTTCACGACAATGCAACGCCGCTCACAACCATCCGGCAGATCCTGGTTCAATGCTCTTACTGAGGCAAAGATATTCGGTGTCTGGACTCTATCCAGCGCATGGTGACACTCGAGAGCGTTTGAACCAGTGTCAGAAAGGCTCATTCCGGATGCCTAACAAAAAAGGCGACTCAGGTTAGCCGCCAAAAAAAGGCAAATCGTTAACGTGTTTCAGGAACCCTGAAAGTCTAGTACCACTTTCCCATTACGTCCGCCCGAGCCCGCCGCCGTCAGCGCAGCCGGGAGTTCGGTGAGCGGGTACACCGAGGCAACTTCGGTTTTCAACGTGCCCTTGGCAACCAGTTCATCCAGTTCAGAGATGACGCTTTGTACTTCTGCAATCGGTGCATTGTTGAGCCAGGGCGTAATCCAGAAACCACGTACGCGAATGTCCTTGCTGATAAAGCGCAGTGGCTGGATCTGCACTGGCTGCAGGCTCAAGGCGCCGTACACGACAATGGTTCCGCCGACACTCAGAATGTCGGCGAGTTGCTCGGACGCCTCGCCCCCCACGCAATCAATACCCAGGTTGATCGGCGCACCGCCGATTGCGGTGTGAATCGCTGCGACTGTTTCCGGGCCGTCAATGATCACCACATCACCACCGAGTTGCTTGAGGTGTTCGAACGCAGAGGCGTTGCGCACGATGTTCACGGTTTTGATACCGCGCGCTTTAGCCAACTGAACGATGTACTGCCCTACGGTGGAGTTGGCCGCGTTCTGTACGAGCCAGTCGCCGGGCTTGAGGTCGACAATTTTTTGCAGAAGCAGCAATGCAGTACCACCGTTCACCTTGAGGTTGCACTGCTGGAGGATGTCGTTGCTCGATGAAACCTTGGCCACTTGGGAACGCTTAAGCAGCAACTGCTCGGACCAGCAGTCCAGGCGAATCGCTAATACGCGGTCGCCCACCTTGAGGTCCTTGACGTCGGCACCGAGGGCTTCGACAACGCCAATCGCCTCGACGCCCGGCACTACGGAGTCCGGATAAGGCCGGGGATAACCTCCCCACAGTGTGCCGATGTCCGCCGGCCCCACTGGCGCGAACTGAACCCGCACCAGCACATCGTCACCCGCTTGGATCGTCCGAGCAGGAACATCCACCACACGGGCGGCAGTTTCCGGTTGGCCAAAGGCCTGAATCTGAACTTGTTTCATTGAACACCTCTTGCGCTGGTTTTCGTTTATAGAGAACCAAGATAAACGACAAATGTATTTTATCGCAATAGCCAATCTACGCTTTTTCGTGGAGCTAAAATTTACGTTTTTGGCGCTTGCAAAAACATCACCTGTTGTTTAATGTGAAAAACAAGCAGCGATATTCGGCGCCATTGCTGCGCCACGGGCCGGTCCGTTACCGGCATCAACGGCCTTTGAAAAAGGCCAATGGAGTTGTCATGAACAAGCTCTCCTCAGCGGAAAAAGTCCCTCATGCGTTGATGTACATCGATGGCAAGTGGATCGACAGTGCCGAGCAGGATGAGATTCGTAGTCCTGCCACCGAACAACTAGTCGCTACCGTTGCACAAGGCTCCATCCCGCTTGCGGATCAAGCCGTCGCCGCTGCAAAAAAGGCCTTCGATTCGGGCGTGTGGCGCACCATGCACCCCCATCAACGGGCACAGATCCTGCTAAAGGCCGCCGATCGTCTTGAAGCGCGATCAGAAGAGTTGGCCGCCCTCGCCTCCGCCGAGAACGGAATGCCGATTCGTATTGCCGGGCCAGGGGTAATCGGCGTCTCCGTGGACTTTTTGCGTTATTACGCGCGGCTCAGTTCCGAATACGAATACGAGGTGGAAGGCCCGCGTTTCGGCCCCCATGAATCTGAGGGCATCATCCGTCGTGAACCAGTAGGCGTTTGCGCGGCGATCGTGCCATGGAACGTCCCGCTGGTGCTTGGCATGTGGAAGATCGCCCCGGCCCTGGCCGTCGGTAACAGCGTGGTAGTCAAGCCGGATCGCCAGGCGCCGCTGACGCTCATAGAGTTTGCACGAGAACTAGAAGCCGCCGGGCTGCCAGCAGGTGTGCTGAATATCGTCACCGGCGAAGGCGCAGTGATTGGTGCGCACCTGGCCGAGCATCCAGACGTGGCCAAGATAGCCTTCACTGGCTCCACAGTCACCGGGCGTGATGTGATGCGCCGCGCGTCTTCAACGCTCAAGCGCGTTACCCTTGAACTCGGCGGCAAGGCACCGAGCATCGTCTTGGCCGATGCGAATATCAATTTGGCGGTTGAAGGTGTGATCTACGGCGCGCTGGCGTTTTCCGGCCAGATCTGTGAGTCGGGCACCCGCCTGCTGCTGCCCCGTATCTTGCATGACGAGTTTGTCGATCGCCTAGTGCATCGCATCAGTGAACTGCGCATCGGTGATCCGGCCTCGGCGGAAACTGACCTCGGACCGGTGTTTTCGGCACGCCAAAAAGAACGCATCCTGGCCTACATCGAAACCGGCAAGGCCCAGGGTGCGACACTTCGGTACGGCGGCACGCCGCTCAAGGGCGGGGACTTCGAACAAGGGCACTGGGTACAGCCGACGATTTTCACCAACGTCACCAGCGACATGACAATCGCCCGGGAAGAGATCTTCGGCCCAGTGCTTTGCGTCATCAAGTACGACGATATCGACGAGGCTATTCAGATCGCCAACGACTCTGAATACGGCCTGTCTGCCGGTATCTGGAGCGAGGACTACGAACTCGCCCTGGCCGTCGCCAGACGCATTCAGGCCGGCACCGTGTGGATCAACGACTGGCATGCCTTGCCGCCTGGCTATCCATTCGGTGGTTACAAACAAAGTGGCGTAGGCCGCGAGGCCGGCGACTCGGCATTGGCTCAATATACGGAAGAAAAATTCATCGCTGTCGCCCCGCCCAAAGCGCCGAGTTCAAGCCCATTCGTGCGCTGACTCACGCGCGCTAACACCTGACGAGATGATCCAAGGAGTGCGGCAGGACTCGCCACGAGGCCTGCCGTTGCCCGATCACGCTTGAACTAATCATGGAATTTCACCATGCCTGAACATACGCGTTCCGAGGCCCGGACCTTGGGCTCTGGACATTTCAGTGTTATCACCATCGCCAGTTTGTTCGCCGGCTCCACTATGCCAACACCGTTCTACAGTGAGTTCACCCGCGACTTTGGCCTGTCTTCGGTCTCCATGACGCTGGTGTTTGCCACCTACGCGCTGAGCCTACTTATCACGCTGTTGACCATGGGCACCTTGGCCGACCAACTGGGACGGCGCGCAGTGGTGCGTGTTTCACTGGTGCTCAGTGCAATCGCCATGTTGACGTTTCTGATTGCCGACGGCCTGCCGGAACTGGTAATCGCCCGGCTGATGCAGGGCGTGGCGAACGGCATCGCGTTGGGAGCGCTGGGGGCTACGGTTCTAGAGTCATTGAACACTCGCGGCTCGCTGCTCAACAGCGTCACACCATTTATCGGCTTGAGTGCAGGCGCCCTGATTGGCAGCGTCATCATCCAGGCATCTGCTTCTCCGCAGCCCGTTGCATTTGGCCTGGGCCTCGCCTTTTTTGCAGTCCTAGGAGTGTTTTCGGGGGCTTGTCCAGGCGCACCAATGGGCAGCCGATCCGGTTGCGCAGTTTCACACCACGGCTGGCCATTCCCAAGGCCGCACGGCGAACGTTCTTGAGCATCACACCTGCCAACATCGCGGCCTGGGCCCTCGGCGGTTATTTCTTTTCGTTGCTGCCGACGCTGATCCAGACCGCACTGCACATCAAGTCACCACTGATCGGGGGTGGCGTTGTAGCCGTGCAGTCGTTCGCCGGCGCGGTCACGGTGTTGCTACTCAGGCGCCACCCACCCCGGCGCAACGTGGCGATGGGTGAATTGCTGATTCTAATCGGCTCCAGCTCGATACTCATCGCCGTATGGGCACAAATCACCCCCTTACTGTTAATCGGTGTTTTGCTGGCGGGCGCCGGCGCAGGTGCCAGCTTCCTAGGCGCGTCTCACCAATTATTCCCCTTGGCGGCGGACTCGGAACGTGTGGGCCTACTGTCAGCCTTTTACCTTCAAAGCTACCTGGCCTTCAGCGTCCCACCGCTAGTTGTCGCGGCTGCGGTTCCGGCCTTCGGCCTAGCTGCGTCGACCATTGCCATGAGCTGCGTGCTCACCTTCATCGCGCTGGTTGCACTGTTGATCAGGGCGGTGCAGTACCTACGCAAACCGTCCACGCCCGTCGGGCGCCGGTAGTCGTCACCGTGTCGTTGTCATCAACCTAATCCGCAAGGCATTGGCCGCGCGAAGGATACTCAAATGAAAGCAGCAGTCCTGAACCGTATCGATGGGAAATTTGATATCGAAGATGTGGAAATCGACAATCCTGTCGGGCATGAGGTGCTGGTGAGCGTAAAGGCCTCGGGCCTGTGTCACTCCGATTTGCACGTGGCCCAGCATGATTTTGGCGTGCCGCTACCGGCGATATTGGGGCATGAATTTGCCGGTGTAGTTGAACGGGTCGGCCCCGCCGTCGAAGGACTTGAGGTGGGCGACCATGTGGTGGGGTCACTGTTGCAGTACTGTGGCAACTGCGCCGCCTGTGCCGATGGCCGCACCTTCCAGTGTACCGACCCGGACAAGGTCCTGCGCAGCACGTCGCAAGTGCCACGTTTGCGCCGGCGGAATGCGCCGGTGGCCCAAGTGTTTGGCACAGGGGCATTTGCCTCTTCGACCCTGGTGCATGAAAACCAGCTGGCGAAGATCCCCAAAGAAATGCCCTTCCCCCAGGCGGCCCTGCTTGGCTGTGGCGTGCTCACGGGGATTGGTGCGGTAATCAATACCGCCGGCGTCAGGCCTGGGCAAACCGTGGTGGTCATCGGTGTCGGCGGTATCGGCCTGAACGTTATTGCCGGCGCGAAACTGGTGGGAGCGGCACACATCATCGCCATCGACGCCCAAGCTAAAAAAGAAGACCTGGCACGCAAGTTTGGCGCCACCGCGTTCATCAATGCCCGGGAGCAAGATCCCATCGACGCGGTGAAGCACATCCTGCCTGGCGGCGCCGACCACGTCTTCGAAGCTATCGGCCTGTATGAAACCTCAACCCAGGCCATCAAGATGGCGCGCAAAGGTGGCGGCATCTACATCATTGGCCTGCACAAACCGGGCGAGACGATTGACGTGGAAGTGCTGTCGGACCTGATCGTCAATCAGGTGCATATCACCGGCGTGTACATGGGTTCGAGCAATATGAAGCGGGATATCCCGCTGTATGCTGATCTGTACCTCAAGGGAAAGTTGAACCTCGACGACCTGGTCTCCAAAGAGATCTCGCTTCACGAGATCAACGATGCGTATGAGGAACTGAAAAAGGGCGGGATCGCTCGGAGCGTTATCACTTCTTTCTGATATAACGCCGGGCGCGGCAGACTGCTGCGCCCGGCTCATTCAACATCGCATGTTCAAGCGTACCAGTCGGGCATCATGGCATTGATGGCCTCAATGAGCGCGGCCCGACTTTTGGGCTGTTTGGTAAGTAGCCAATGCTCAATGGCCCCGGCTGTGCCTGCCGCCAAAAAGGTCGCGTACATCGCCAGGTCATCGGGCTTGCTGGATGGGGCTTTCACGTAGCCGCCCTCCAACACACGAATCACACACCCCGCGACATGCTCACCCAGTACCGTGCGCAGTGCATAACTGGACGATGCGGAATTCATGCTGCCGTAGACGGCGTGATGGCGCATCACATGGTCAATGATCTGGTTGGTGGTACGGTGCGTCAGCTCGCGAAACTGACCTTTGGGTACGCCATTTTGCAGTTCCTCCATCAGGTAGCTGCGAACGTCATCCAATTCTCGTGAAAGCACTTTGGTTAGCAACTGCACCGGCGTTTGAGCGTGCGCATAAAACGTCGTGCGCACCACGCCGGCACGCCGTGTCAGCTCCGACACCGATGCAGTCGTGATGTCCCGCTCACTGGCCAATTGCAGGACGGCCTCCTCCAGGCTGAGGCGCGTGCGCTTCTGGCGCGCATCCTCTTTAGGCGCTTCCAGAGTGAGGCTATCGCTTGTCGTAATCATAATTTACTTGCCTTCCTGATTGCCGACGCATTGGTTCGCGTCATTCAATTCTTGCGGGGATTTCTCTTAACCCCCCAAACGTATTGCGGTACGCCAGCGGACTGGTTCCCACCACGCGGCGAAAGTGTTCACGCAGCGACGTCGGTGAACCAAATCCTGAGCGCTGTGCAACCTGTTCAACCGACATATCGGTGCTTTCAAGGAAGCACTGCGCCTGCCGGACCCGCGCGTGTAACAACCATTGTAAAGGCGTCACGCCCAACTGCTCGCGAAAACGGCGGCTTAACGTGCGGGTACTAATAGAGGCCTTCGCCGCCATCTGCTCCAGTGTCAATGGCTGATCTAGATTTTGCTCTATCCATTGCTGCAAGTGGTGCAATATGCCGGTTGATTCCGGCGGCTCATGAATAATGAACTGCGCCTGCCCACCCGCCCGCTCCAGCGGCATGACCGCAAGCCGTGCCGCGTCGGCCGCAACCACTGCACCGTGATCGCGCCGGATCATATGCAGACACAGGTCCAGGCCGGCTGATGCCCCTGCTGAGGTCAACACCTGTCCATTATCAATAAATAGGACGTTTGGATCTACCGTGATAGTCGGATATTGCGCCGCTAGCGCCGGGGCGCCCAGCCAATGTGTGGTGACCTGCAATCCTTCCAGCAATCCTGCGGCGGCCAGTATGAAGGCTCCAGAGCAAATCGATGCAATCCGCGCCCCCGCCTCGGATGCCGCCCTCAAAGCGTCCAACAGCACTTTGGGCACCGGTCCAGTGACGTCGTGAACGCCAGGCACGATCACCGTGTCGGCACCGATAAGGTCGTTCAAATCCCACTTCACCTGCATATCAAAATGCTCAGTCCTGATCACCCGAGAGTGGCCGCAAACCATAACCTTATACGCCCGCTGGCCAGCGCCTAGACGAGTACGTCCAAATACTTCGATCGGCGTCGTCAGGTCGAACGGCACCACGCCATGGAAAGCAAGGATGGCGACCTTATGGGGGGTAACAACTGTGGGCATGGTGGCTTTCGCTTGGCTTGAATCCTTCGATGATTGGCATTTTAGCCAATTGGCGAGGTGATACAAGGCCGACATACTCACCCTCCGACTAGTAGAACCCCACCCATGATGAACAACTCAACTTCGCGCACCTTTGGCATCCTCAGGCAATTGCGATACGCCGCACTCCTCGAAGGCACCACACTGATCGTCCTGCTGGGCGTCGCGGTGCCTCTCAAGCATTTGATCGATTACCCGGTGGCGGTAAAGATCATGGGGCCGCTGCATGGCTTGGCGTTTTTGCTTTATTGCTGGTTGGTAATCAATGCGGCCACCAGTGAACGGTGGAGAGGCGCCGAGCTGTTTTGCGCTCTGGGTTCCGCCTTGATTCCGCTGGGAGGCTTTTTTGCCGCGCGGCATTTTCGGCACCAGCAAAACGCCGCGCGCAGCCAGTACTCGTCTGCCGAGAACGACGCGCCATGACCTACCTGCTGATCAAGTCACTGCATGTGTGTGCCGTTACGTTCTGGATCAGCGGGATGTTCCTGCAATCGTTATTACTGCTCGCTGGGCGCCACCTGTCCGGGCCGGTTCTGCCGCTGGAGCTGTCACGCCTGCGCACACTGCGCCGATGGTGCCGAAACATGACCGTGCCGGCAATGCTGGTCACCTGGCTGACGGGCCTATTCATTGCTACGCAAGGTGGCTGGGTGGGTGACCACTGGCTGATCTTCAAGTTTGCCTGTGTGTTGGGACTGACTGCCCTGCACGGTCTACTGACCGGTGTGCTTCGTCGGCGCCTGGAATATCCCACCGAAGCCCCCTCCCCCAGCCTCGGCCTGGTGCTGCCCTGCCTGTTGGCCATGACCTCGGCCATCATTTTCCTGGTGATCAACAAACCTTTTTGAGGAGTCTTTCTGTGTTCCAATCATTCACGCCGGACACACCATTACGCGTGCAGATCGTGCTGTTCAACGGATTCGACCTGCTGGATGCGATCGCGCCGTACGAAGTCTTCCTCGCCGCCGCCGATGCCAGCAACGGCGCCGTGCAGGTCACACTTGTCAGCGCCGAGGGCCCGCGAAAAGTGCCGTGCGGGCTCAGCAGCCTACTAATTCCCGCCGAAGGGTGGCTGGCCCCCGAAATCGCCGATATCGTTTTACTCCCAGGGGCAGCAGGCAAGACCGACAGCAGCGGCGCCGACTCCATCCCCGTGCTGCTCAACCAAGCCGCACAAACTGGCATCGCGCCGCAGATGCGACAGGCCCTTGAGCGCCCCGAGACGCTCGTAGCAACGGTGTGCGGCGGTTCGTTGATACTCGCCATGGCCGGGCTTATCGAACAACGCCACGCCGTGACCCATCACTTGGGAATGCCGGTTTTAACCTCGCTGGGTGTATCCGCGGTGAACGCGCGGGTCGTCGACGACGGCGATTTGGTGAGCGGCGGCGGCGTCACCTCAGGGCTGGACCTGGCGCTGTATTTAATTGGCCGTACGCTGGGCCCGCAAATCGCGCTGAGCATTGAAGCGTTGTTCGACTACGAGCGCAGGGGCACGGTTTGGCGGGCGCACGGCATGGCATCCCAGCCGACTTTCGTCGAGCCGCAGGTGCAAATAGAACCGTCGCTTGCCCCCGAGTCACCTAGCCCGGCGTCAAGGTTCGTCGGACAATGGGATGCACAAATCAGTACCCCAGTGGGAGTTTTGAAAATCAGATTCGATATTGAGCTCAAGGATGGTGTGATCCGGGGGCTGGCAACGCAGGGCGAGGAAACGGTGGCGTTCAACGCGCCGCAGATTGACGGTGATCAATTGCGTTGGACCCAGCGGGTGAGCAAGCCGATGAAGCTAAATCTGTTGTTCGTCGTACGTGTGGATGCAAATGTAATGACGGGGAGCGCCAAGGCGGGCGTGCTGCCTGCTTCAAGATTGGTCGGCAGGCGCCGCGAGAGCATAGATTGAAGTACAGGTGATCCGGATCTCAGTCAGCACGTGTCCTAGAGGCGGCGCTTGCGCCCAAAACGGTCGCATGAATCTCATCAGTAATCTGGCTGGCCGGCATCTTACGGGCCCAATCACGCGCGGTCATTGTGAAAAGCTGCACCGCCGGTGACTGGTTGTTGTACGTGTGGATCATCGACAACGCCGTGGTCACGTCGCTACCCTCAATGCATCGGAACACAACGTCGGACGGCGCGAAGGTACGGGTCGAAGCCGGCACGATAGCAACGCCGAAACCGGCGGCCACCATGCTGATGACGACCGACATTTGCGAGGACATCACCTCGACCTTCGGAACAAAACCGGCGGCCCCACAGACCCTCATCGTCGTGTCGTAAAAGCCGATACCGTGCTTGCGATGTACGCAGATGAAAGTGTCATCCTGCAAATCAGCCAGTTGTACGCTGGGCTTTCCAGCACAGCGATGGTTGCTGCGTAGCGCCACCAGCACGGGCTCGCACAGCACATCGAATGAAACGACACCGTCCGGCAAGACGATGGGAGGACGAATAAACCCCACATCGCACTGCCCCTTCGCTACCGCATCGACCTGTTCTGCCATATCCATCTGGTGCAACACCAGCTCTACATTGGGCCGGCTCTGGCGATACTGATAGACAATGCCTGGCAGCACGCCCGACAACGCGGCTGAGGCGACATAACCGATGGCCACTCGCCCCGCCTTGCCCTGGGCCACTTCCACGATCGCGGAGTTTGCAGCGTCCGCCTGGCGCAGCATGGCGACTGCTTGCATATAGAACACTTTCCCGACGTCAGTCAGTTCCAATTGGCGCCTGCTTCGTGACACCAGGCTGGCGCCCAATCGCTCCTCCAGCGCTCGCACCTGCTGACTCAACGCCGGCTGCGATATGCCACAGCGCTCGGCAGCCTTGGCGTAATGCAGCTCCTCCGCTAGAGCCACAAAGTATCGGTAGTGACGCAATTCAATATCCATTTTCAAAACCCGAGCTTATCGGCTACTCACTTACACTCGATCCTATCTTATCGAGCGTCAATGTGAATGATGAGATTCTTCATAAGGTCAGCTTATAAAACTAAAACTTTTGCTTGATTGATCTTATCCAGTGCGATCTCGAAGATAAAGCCATGCAAAGCGACATAGGTCGGGAGAGATTGCCGTGATCAACAAATACTTGGAATCCCACGCTGCAGCCGTCGCCGGTTTGACGGATGGCTGCAGCGTAATGGTCGGAGGCTTTGGCAGTGCCGGCTTACCGACCGGTTTGCTCGAAGCCGTTGTCGACCAGGGGGCCCGTGATCTGGTAGTGATTTCCAACAACGCTGGCTATGACCGTCAGGGCGTGGCCATGCTCATTGCCGCCGGCCGGGTACGCAAGTTGATCTGTTCCTATCCGCTGACTGCGGGTGCAACCGTCTTTCGCGACGCCTATCGCGACAAATCAGTCGAGTTGGAACTGGTCCCACAGGGCACATTCGCGGAACGGATACGTTGCGGTGGCGCCGGCCTCGGAGGTTTTCTCAGTCCCATCGGTGTGAGAACTATGTTGGCCGAAGGTAAATCGACGCACCGTGTCGACGGCCGTGATTACCTGATCGAATTACCTCTGCGCGCTGATTTTGCGCTACTTCGGGCTCGCACGGCTGACCGCTACGGCAACTTGATCTATCACCTGACAGGCCGAAACTTCAATCCTGTCATGGCGACCGCCGCCGAGTTGGTGGCCGTGGAAGTGGACGAGCTACTGGAACCAGGAGCGCTTGATCCTGAAGTGGTGGTCACCCCCGGTATTTTCATTGACCGCATCGTGCTCGCCCATTCTTCAACGAGCCAGGAGTCGACATGAATTACGCCAACACCCCCACCAGCGGTACCGTTAGCCTGAAGCCGTGGAGTCGCGAACAGATCGCCGCCCGTGCCGCGCAGGATGTGCCGGATGGATCCTACGCCAACCTCGGTATCGGCTTGCCCACACTGGTCGGAAATTTGATTACACCCGAGCGAGAAGTCTTCTTACACAGCGAAAACGGCATCCTGCATTTTGGCTCCCATCCATCGGCTCACGACGCCGACCCTTGCCTGATAAATGCCAGCAAGCATCCGATTTCATTGCTACCGGGATCAGCCATTTTCGATTCCACGCTCAGCTTCGCGATGATGCGCGGCGGCCACCTGGACCTGGCCATCCTGGGCGCCTACGAAGTCGCTGAAAATGGCGATATGGCCAATTGGACCCGCGTTGACCCTGGCACACCGCCAGCCGTTGGCGGCGCTATGGAACTGGCCTTTGGTGCCAAGCAGATTTGGGTGCTGATGGAGCACACCACGCGGGACGGCTGTCCACGCCTGCTGCGGCGCTGCAGCTTGCCCTTGACTGCAGCCGGCGTGGTGACACGCATCTACACCAATCTGGCGGTGCTGGACGTCACTTCAGAGGGCCTGCAGGTCAAGGTCATGGCACCCGGTGTCACATTCGACTACCTGCAAAGTTGCACCGAAGCCAAGTTGCTTGTTTGACGCTAACTCCCACGCGAAGTCTTATCAGGAGGTCTCATGTTATCGACCCTATTCACCCGCACCTTTGGCGTGCGACATCCAATCATTCAGGGTGGCATGCAGTGGATTGCGCGTGCCGAACTCGTGGCTGCGGTTGCCAACAGCGGTGCTCTTGGTTTTCTCAGCGCGCTGACTCAGCCCACACCCGACGATCTACATGCAGAAATCCTACGCTGTCGGAAAATGACGATACAGCCATTCGGCGTCAACCTGACGTTCCTGCCAGCGATCCGGCCGATTCCTTACGACGAGTACATCGACGTGATCATCCGCAGTGGCATCAAGATCGTCGAGACCGCTGGCAACAACCCGCAAGCGTATATGGACGACTTCAAGGCAGCGGGGATCAAAGTGATCCATAAGTGCACGTCCGTAAGACACGCGATCAAGGCCGAGCAGATCGGCGTTGATGCAGTCTCCATCGACGGCTTCGAGTGCGCCGGACATCCGGGTGAGGATGACATTCCTGGCCTCGTGCTAATTCCGCGCGCAGCCGACTCGATCAAAATCCCGCTAATCGCGTCGGGGGGCTTTGCAGATGCACGCGGCTTGGTGGCCGCACTGGCGCTGGGTGCCGATGGCATCAATATGGGCACGCGCTTCATGGCCACCCAGGAAGCGCCAGCCCATGCCGATATCAAGCAGCGCCTGGTTGAGGCGGACGAGCGTCAGACCCAACTGGTTCTTCGCTCCTTCAATAACACTTGGCGCGTGCACAGGAATGAACTGACGGAGCAAGTTATCGACATCGAAAACCAGGCTAACGCTCAGTTTTCGGACGTGGCGCCTTTGGTAGCGGGCTCACGTGGCCGCGCTGTGTACAGCAGCGGTGACTGGAACGACGGCGTGTGGAGCGTTGGCATGGTGCAAGGGCTCGTATACGACATTCCAACCGTCGAGCAGTTGGTTACGCGCATCGTTGACGAAGCGTCGGGCTTGATAAGCCATCGATTGACACACTTACAGACGGCCTGACCCCTAGTTCGCCAGCCATCTTATTAAAATAATTAGAGGATGCACTTATGGCCTTGGTAAAAAGTAGCAGCGACACCCTTGCTCCCCTACAAGACAAGACTTGGGTATTGGTGTTCGGGTTCGCCTTTCTCGGTCTGATGGTGGACGGCGCGGACTTGATGTTTTTATCGTACAGCCTGTCAAACCTGAAACTTGAGTTCGGGTTGAGCAATATCGAAGCCGGCATGCTCGGCAGTATCACGCTTGCCGGTATGGCGATTGGCGGCATCATCGGCGGCTGGGCCGCAGACCGATACGGCAGAGTGCGCACAGTGGTTTGGACCATCATCGTGTTTTCGATCGGGACCGCCGCGCTCGGCATGACCCACAGCTTCACCGAGTTCGCGGTGTTCCGCTTTATTGCGGCGCTTGGCTTGGGTGCCGAGTATGTAGTGTGCAACACCCTCCTGGCGGAATATGTTCCGACCGAGCGTCGCACCACTGCCCTCGGCGCGCTGCAGGCGGGCTGGTCAGTGGGTTATGTGTTGGCCACGCTGTTAAGCGGCTGGATCCTTCCGGACTACGGATGGCGCTGGCTCTTCTACATCGCGATTGTGCCCGTGTTCATGGCCATCGCAATACAGCGGTTGATCCCTGAGTCACCCGCGTGGCTCGCTGCACGGGCGCACCGCGCGAACCACAAGCACAGTGCCAGGCAGCAAAAGGCCGAAGGCTCGATGAAGCTGATTTTCGGAAATCCAGCGCATCTGCGAATGTTCATCCTATGGTCGCTGACCTCAGGCTTCCTACAGTTCGGATATTACGGCGTCAATAATTGGATGCCGACCTATCTGGAAAATGAACTGCACATGAATTTCAAAGCGATGACGGGTTATATGGTCGGCACTTATGTCGCCATGATCATCGGCAAGATAATCGCCGGCTGGCTGGCGGATAAGTTTGGCCGACGCGGGATGTATGTTTTTGGCGCGTTTGGCACCGCGCTGTTCCTACCTCTGATCGTTTTCTATAACTCACCCGACAACATCGCCTACCTGCTCATTCTCTTTGGCTTCCTGTATGGCATTCCATACGGCGTCAATGCGACCTACATGACCGAAAGCTTCGAGACACGGATTCGCGGTTCGGCTGTCGGCGGCGCCTACAACATTGGCCGCCTTGGCGCCGCGATAGCGCCTGCTGGCATCGGGTATCTCGCCACTGGCGGCTCGATTGGCCTGGGCTTTCTCGTCATGGGTATTGCCTATTTATGTTGCGGCCTGATTCCGGCGCTGTTCATCAAGGAGAAACAGTATGACCCCATGCAATGATGCCAGCGCCGCGTCGGCGCACTGGCCAAGCCTTCATTTCGAGCAACAGGCACGGGTCAACCCTTTGGAGAACACGCGATGAGTAACTCTGAAAGGCAGTCGACCACTGAGGTTGTCACGCAGAATCAACTCGGTCACGTGCTCCTGGTGACAATCAACGCCCCTCCCGTAAATGCACTCAGTGTCAATGTACGCCGCGGCCTCGCCAAAGCCATGGATACCGCCGAGGCGAATGCCGAAGTCGCAATGGTGCTGATTGTCGGCGCCGGCCGAAATTTCATCGCGGGCGCCGACATCCGCGAGTTCGGTCTTGCACCGCAGTCCCCTTCTCTACCGGACATATGCAATCGCATCGAGTCCTGCACCAAACCGGTGGTCGTTGCGATCCATGGCGCCACGTTGGGTGGTGGACTGGAGATTGCGTTGGCTGCGCATTATCGACTGGCTGTCCATGATGCAAAGATAGGGCTTCCTGAAGTGACACTTGGGCTGATGCCAGGCGCTGGAGGAACCCAACGCCTACCTCGTCTAATTGGCGTTGTGGCTGGATTAGAGCTGATGCTTGGCGGCAAGCCGATCGAGGCAGCCCGCGCTCATGCGCTGGGCCTCATCGACCGCGTGGCCCGCAGCAACGATGTTCTGGCCGAAGGCCACGCTTACACACTAGAACTGATCGCCACCAATGCCGCGCCCCGGCGCACACGCGACATGCAGTCAACAAAGGATAGCCACGCAGATCGTGTAGTGCTTGCGGCGGCACGCGCGCAGCTTCCAGCGAAATACCGGGGCTTGTTTTCCCCGGAAAAGATCGTCGACGCCGTTGAAGCCGCTATCGAGCGCCCCTTTGAGGCGGGACTGAAGTTGGAGCGTGAGTTGTTTCTGCAGTGTATGGAGAGCCCGCAGCGACGCGGCTTGGTTCACGCCTTCTTTGCCGAGCGTGAATCGGCAAAAGTGCCTGAAGCGAAATGGGCAACGCCGCGCGTGGTTAACAGTGTCGGCATTGTTGGCGGCGGAACGATGGGCGCAGGTATCGCGGTGGCAATGCTTGATGCCGGATTGCAAGTGACGATGGTCGAGCGTGATGAACAAAGCCTGGAACGTGGTCGCGCCCACGTCAGCAAAGTGTATGACGGACAGGTAGCCAAGGATCGAATGGATGCTGCCACACGTGAAACCGTGATGGCGCGGTTCAGCGGTTCGACCTCCTATGAAGCGTTTGCCAACACCGACCTGATCGTTGAAGCGGTATTCGAGGACTTGATGGTCAAGAAAGCTGTCTTCGCCGAGCTTGAACGCGTCTGTAAACCAGGGGCAGTGCTCGCCACCAACACCTCTTACCTGGACATTGATGAGATCGCCGCGACCCTGTCGCGCGCTGGAGACGTCATCGGCCTACACTTCTTTTCGCCCGCAAACATCATGAAGTTGCTCGAAATCGTCGTGCCGGCGAAGGTTTCGGCCGACGTAGTTGTTACAAGCTTTGAGTTGGCCAAACGCCTGAAAAAGGTGGCAGTACGTGCAGGCGTATTTGACGGTTTTATTGGCAACCGTGTTCTCGCGAAGTATCGGCAGGTGGCCGACCACCTGCTTGAAGACGGCGCCTCGCCATACGAGATCGACCGCGCAGTGCGGGAGTTCGGCTTTCCGATGGGACCCTTCCAGGTATCCGATCTCGCCGGCGGAGACATCGCTTGGGCATCCCGCAAACGACGCGCTGCGACACGTAACCCTCTCGCCCGCTATGTAGCTATTGGAGACCGCCTATGCGAAAACGGTTGGTTCGGGCAAAAGAGCGGTCGCGGGTGGTACTTGTATCCAGAAGGTGCGCGAATAGGCCAAGAAGACCCTGAGGTACTGGCAATTATCGACGAAGAACGCGCCAGAGCGGGCATCGTGCCGCGCGTATTCAGCCATGACGAAATCATGCGGCGTTACCTTGCAGCGATGATCAATGAAGGTGCAGATGTGGTGCATCAGAAAATCGCGTTGCGCCCACTCGACGTGGACGTCGTGATGCTCAATGGGTACGGTTTTCCGCGCCATCGAGGTGGGCCATTACACTTCGCGGATCGCCTAGGACTGCCGCACGTGCTATCGGATATTCGCGAGTTTGCAAAGGAGGATTCCCTATTCTGGCAGGCGTCACCACTGCTCATTGACCTGGTCGAGCGCGGTACTCGCTTCGCTAGTCTGAACACGCTTTGAGCATCGAGGAATCACAATCATGCGTGAAGTAAGAATTGCATTGACCCGCCGCATGCTCATATTCGACACACACCGCAGTTCATTGCCCGTGGCCTGGGCTCTTTCGGACTGCCCAACATTCATTAACGCGACTTCGCTCGTCTCGAGGAGTAGATGACCATGAGACCACCGCTCCTCGTGCACCGCGCTGGCGCAGTACGCGTGCTGATCAACAACAATCCGGATGCGCGCAACGCGCTGACGCCCGGATTCTATGAGGCTCTTCGTCGCGAGCTCGATGACGCTCAAGCTGACCGCTACACGGGTGCAATCGTGATCACCGGAGCTGCCGGTTTCTTCTGTGCTGGCGGCGACCTTAAACAACTTGAGAAGCGGCGCGAACTGCCGGCAGCCGAACGGCAAGAACGGATCGAAGCGTTACATGATGTCGTGCGTGCAATTCGAGACTGCACGAAGCCCGTGATCGCTGCAGTCGAGGGCGGTGCAGCCGGTGCAGGAGTTTCGCTTGCGTTGGCGTGCGACTTGCTCGTGATGGCGCGCAACGCGTACTTCACCCTCGCTTATATCAAGGCAGGCTTGACGCCTGACGGCGGTGCCACGTTTTTTCTGTCTGAGTTCGTTTCGCGACAGTTGCTCACCGAATTGTGCCTAACCGGAGACCGTATCGGCGCCGAACGTCTAGCCTCGTTGAGCGTTGTCAACCGTCTGGTCGATGCCGGTGATGCCGAAGCTCAAGCGATTGAGCTTGCGACCCGCATCGGTGATGGTCCAGCGCGTGCCAGCGCGCGGATAAAGTCACTGGTGCGCAGTGCTCACCGCTCCACCCTCAGCACACAGCTCGACGCGGAGACACAGTTAATGGTTGAGTCTCTCGGCGACGCCGAGTCGGCAGAAGGCATCGCTGCCTTTCTAAACAAGCGCGCAGCAAACTACCGCTCTATGCGCGAAAGTGGGGAGAAAGAGCATTGATGATGCTGGGAGTCTGTGGGTCCTGATTCTTTTTAATTAATTTTTGTCATCCGGCGTTGTACTCAGGGGTATCGAGCTGACTGATTGTTGCAAGGTGACCACTTGACTTGAGTTTGGTAAGAGTCGAAATTTCTGTTTAGCACCCCCTGAATTTCACACCCATTCCATATCGAATAGGAGCATGCCGGTAAGACCATCCTCCGAACAACGCCAAGAGCTGGTCTCGCTTTTTTCCAGCCCAATGGCACGCCTCAAACCAGACGAGTTTGGACTTCCGAAAGGAATTGGTCCCCGTCTGGCCTGTGTCGAGAAGAGGTTGCAGTACTCTCGGGAGTGAGTGAGAGTGCTTACACGTAGCTTGGACATCCAAGTGTGCAAAGGCGCGCTGGGGCGAATTTTAAAGCCGCTAAAACTTGACAACGTCGAATGCGCTCATCTCTTCGCACAGCCTTCTCACGAGCGACCGCCTATCATGGTGGAGGGCGGGATTAACGATGGTCTTGAAATGCTTGTGAAAGCAGTTGCCCCCCCATTCCACGCTATGTCCGAAATAAACAGCTCGACATCCTCTCCTGGAACGACTCCGTAGCCTATTTTTTTGATCGTCGACTATGGTCATCTCCTGCCCCACGAGCGTAATACGTTGCGCCTGATGTTCGTTTATAGGCCATATCGAACGCTAGGTTGGGATTGGACGCACTTGGCAAGGGCATATTCTCTGCGTTCCGCGCCGCCGGTGACAAAGTCCTTTTTGACGGAACTATTGAGCAGTATCAGGACTAACCCCGTCATATCCATGATATCTCCGAGCTTTTAGGTATCAAGTAGTACGGTGGTAAATGAATGCAAGCCCAGCGCTCATAAGCGCAGCGGCAGCTCCAACTCCCAGCGGCCCGAAAACTCCGAGGTCATCTAGTGCAAGGCCCCCTACCAGCGCACCGGCGCCAATTGCGGCCTGTAAGACGAAAACCAGAAGCGCCGATAGACCTTCTGCGCGGCTTGTATCGATGTTCAGCATCAACGTTTGGGCGGCAACCGGTAACATGCCAAACCCCAATCCCCACGCCATTACGGCTGCGATGGCAAGCACGGGAGAGGCGCCCAGCAACAGCAATAACGAAACGCCGATACCGATCAGCATAGCAGTGGCAACAAACACACCTTTGATCGTGTGCGTGACTGCCCAACCGCCAAACAGATTCCCGAGAAAACCCGCCAGCCCGTAACCCAAGAGCACTGCACTTAATTGCGAGGCACTGACTTTTGGTACCGAGTTAAGGAATGGCGTGATGTAGGTATAGGCAGCGAATTGCCCGATAAAAACCAGGCCGACCACCAGCAGGCCTACCTGCACCCGTCGATTGCTCAATGCATCAAAGGCTTGGGCGATGCCCGTCGAACCATTCGCCGGCAAGTGAGGTAGAAGGACAGCCAATGCACCCACAACAAGTAGCGCAATGACTGATGCTGCTATGAAGACTTCGCGCCAACCCACCAAATGCCCTGCCAAGGTTCCCACCGGAACACCCGCGACCGTTCCTAGAGAAATACCCGACAGAATAATTGCAGTGGCCCGCCCGGCGTCTTTACCTGGTCGCATGCGTGGCCCCAGTGCCCCGGCGACAGTCCAGAAGCCCCCTACCGCGACGCCCAGCAATACCCGTCCTGCTAGCAGCAAATACATATCGCCCGCATAAGCCACCATCAAGTTCGATAGCGCCAGCAATCCCACCAGAGCCAATAACACCCGACGCCGATCTATTCGCCCAGCGATGGCTAGCGTTAATGGCGCTGAGATAGCGGCCAGAACGCCAGGGATAGTGATCATGAGGCCTGCCTGCCCGTCACTGATCTCCAAGTCTCGTGCGATATTCGGCAGGAGCCCGACGGGTAGAAACTCGGTGGTGACTAAGGCAAAAGCGCCTACCCCCACCGTGCAAACCGCGCTCCACGTGGAGGCGGTATCAGCCTGCGCTAAAAGCTGATGTTGGGTCTTGCTTGAGGGCAACATTTTAAGTGTCTCGGCTAATGAAAATTATCATTAAAAATACAGGTGTTGTTTAGTCGTGGCAAGCATGTCGTAGGTTTGTAGAACCTTTTAGATAAATGGCAGTAGTCATTACCCTGAGAGGGTAAGCAACACGGTGGGGTGGCTAAGGCGATTCTGGATGCGGAAGGTACCGCGTTGGAGTGGTTGCTTAATGCGCGCCTAGCCCTACCTTGAAAGCGACTAAAGTACCCATTAGATACGTGTGATAGGTCCCGATGCTAGAACTGCTGGACGAAAAAAAGGCGGACTAATATGGCCGCCAAAAGGGATGAACCGTTACGCCATTTCAGACATCCTGGAAATCGAGCCCAACTTTTTCGTTCGGCCATCCGCACCCGCCGACGTTAGACCGAGGCCAACTCGGTTGTGAGGAACATAGAGGTCTATGACGTGATCCAGAAGCCACGCACGCGGAAGTCTCCAGCAGATCGAAAGCCTGAATCGTTATTTTTTCATTACACACTTCGTTACGCTGATCAGTATAGATAGAGCCCAATATAAACTACAGGTGTATTATTAGTCAATAAGATAATTGTGAGCTTCTGATTTTTTGACAGCTCTCATGCCGCCTGACTTCAGGTTGGCGCGGGTGCCGTTAAAGAACTGATGAGTAAACAGGCCACTCGTATCTGACACGGGGTCGCTGCTCCGAGCATGGATAGAATTCAGAGGTGGTAACCCTACCCCTACCCTCCATGCATTTGCGCAATGGGATGGGCATAAAGGACTCATCCGATAAAACACATATTGATAATTGGCATTAGGTAAATTTGCACCGCATCGGCGGCCATGCCCCCCATCCACACGGCTCGCCTATAACAAGCGCCCTCCCAATGGATACTCGACAGCCAGGCGGATCTGGTTATCGTCCAGTTCGGCCTGGGCCGCATTGCCACGGTGCACCGCATGGCGCAGGGTAAACGCTAGGTTCTTCATTACGCCGGACTGCACTACGTAGCGCGCTTGCACGTCACGCTCCCAATGCTTGCCACCCTCGCCATAGCCCAGCCACTTGTAGCCGCCATTGGGGTCCATGTGGCTGCCGTCGATACCGCTGCCGCGCACGTACAACCCCCCGAAGGTCAGGCCTGGTACACCGTAGCCGGCCAGGTCAAGATCATAGCGGGCTTGCCAGGACGCTTCCCGGGGCGCGTTGAAGTCGGAAAGCGCGACAGCGTTGCTCAAGAAAATCGCCCCGCGGGTGACGTAGTCGTAAGGCGTATCGCCCGCGACCTTCTGATAACCGACACCGAAGCTGTGGGCGCCGAGCCGATAGGTCGATAGCAGGCTCCAAGAGGTGTTGTCGATGCGCCCGGACAAGGCTCTTCCTGTGTCCTGTGTTCGGTACAGGTTGAAATCCATGGACAGCGCCTGACCGGGAACCAGTGTCTGGGTGTAGATGGCTCCCAGGTAATGCTGCCGCCAGGTGTCTTCGTAGACGGCGCTGAACAAGCTGGCGCTCAGTCCCTTGATAGCGGTATTGCGGACCCCCAGCAGGTCAAAGCGATTGCCCTGTTTGCCATTGGAATAGTTGACGACAAATCCCCGGTCATGACTGGTAGCGTTGCGGTCAGTGCTCTCGTTGAAGTGCCCGGCATACATTATGGTGGCGGGTAGCTCGCGGCTGGTCAACAGCCACCCGGTGGCCGTTTCGGGTAGCAGGCGGCTGTCGGACGAACCAAATACCGGGGTTTTCACCCGCTGCTCGCCGTAACGCAGTTCTGTCGAAGAAAACCGCAGCTTGGCTACCGCGCCGCCACGGCTGAATTCGTCCTTGGGATGGCCGTCATTGTCCACGCCCAGCAGCCGTGCCTTCCCGGCACGCCCGCCGCCGCTGTCCAGTTTCCAGCCGGAATAAACGTGGGCGTCAAGGCCGAAGCCGACGGTACCGGTGGTAAAGCCGGAGGTGTAATCGACCATCGCGCCATATGCCCATTCTTCTGCGAGGTCACTGCGCTGGGCCCGGGGCTTGTAGGCGTTGCGCGCACCATTGCTCAGTGCGCCGTGCTTGTAGTCGCGGCGGTCATAGACGCTGCGGTTGAGGAGGCTCCACTGGCTGTCCTCGACAAAGCCCTTGGCGATGTCTTGTTCTGCGGCCAAGGCGAGCAGGGATTGCCCTCCCAATGCCAATAGCAGGGTGTGGGTCGATAGAGTCTTCACGGTTTGGCTCCAGAACGCTTGAGGCCTGGGTGTTCCGCCGAGCGGGGAACACCGTTGGGCACCTCAGAGGTATTTGAGGATCGCGATGTCGCGACGGCGCTGTTTTAGGTTGGCAAACCAACGCGTCGGGAAGAACAGCAACACCCCAAGGATCACGCTCCACAACCACACCATCGGCAGGTCGTCAAAGCCATAGTAAGTACCCTGGTTGGTACCCCAGATTGCCAGCGCAACCAGGTACATGGCCTTGAGTACGTAGAGGTGCAGCAAGTAGAAAAACATCGGTGCCCCGCCGTAGATCGCGAGGGTCGCCGTTAATCCGCGGTCCTGCCATTTCTCGAACAGTGCCAACAACAGCAGCGACAGGGCCAGGGTTGGCATCAGGAACATCAGCGACGGCGGGTATTTCTTCGCGCTCATGAAACTCATGAACGTACGCAACGTGTCACCGGTCTGCACCCATGGCTTCTCGCCGTAGACGTTCAGGTAACGGATAAACACAAACGCCACCAGCAAACCAGCGCCCAGCTTGACCAGCCGGGATATACGCTCGGCGGGCGGCATGTCCTTGCCGAACCAGGGGCCGATGCCCCAGCCCAGCAGAATCACGCCAACCCACGGCAATATCGGGTAGGTGGTGCGCGCCCGGGTGAACTCGGTGATATCGATAAACACCCGCTGATGCAGAATCGACCACGGCACAAAGAACGGCGATTCCGGCCCCACGGTCACGCCATCCAGCAGGTTATGCCCGGCGACAATTGCCACACCCAGCACCACCAGCCAGCTGCGCTTGAAGTGCAGCAACCCGGCCAGCACAATCATGCATAAGCCAATGCACCAGATCACCTGCAACCATAATGTCTTGGGCGGTAGCTCGGCATTCCAGGCAAAGCACACGAAGGTGATTTCCAGGAACACCAAGAACACGCCGCGTTTGAGCAGAAATACCGATGTCTCGCGAGCGCTGTGTTTCTGGCTATAGAGCCAGGCCGACAGCCCGGTGAGGAAGATAAACGCCGGCGCGCAGATCTCGCTGAGCATACGGGTGAAGTACAAGTCTGGGGTAACGCTCAGTGCATCGATCGGGTCGGTGACCTGGCGGTGCAGTAAAAAGGTTTCCCGTACGTGGTCGATGAGCATCAAGAGCATCACGAAACCACGCAAGGCATCGATGGCCAACATCCGCGTGGCGGCCGTGATTTTACTGCGGACAAGCGCCGGGGCAACAGTGCCCGCCTGACCGGCCAATCCTGAAGAAAGGGTCATATCAATCACTCATGAAGGAGGCAATGAATCAGGCCTGTTTTTTCAGCCTGGCGACTTCCGATGCCGGCAGTTGCGACGGCGCCCGAGGTAATGGGGGTTGACCCTGCTGCCGGTAAAACGACAGCGTGGAGCTGAAGCGTTTGACGTCAAACGCCTCGGCCTTGCCCTCAAGGTTCACACGTTCGCCAGGGCTGTAGTCCTGGTATTCCACTGCCACCACGTACGTGCCTTGCCATGGCAATTCAAAGCTGACCTTGCCGGTGACGTCGCTGCGCTGGCTGAAGACTTCACCGGATGCGGTTTCCAGCACCACGTTCTGGTCCGCCAGCGGCCTGGATGCGTAGAACACCTGGAACTGTGCCCTGCCAGTATCGGCGACGCCTGTAGGCACGATGTCCAGCGTCAGTTCCGGGGGGCGGGCGCGCAAGTCGCCGACCCAGCGGGTGGCAGGCGTCCAATAGGCCTTCAGGGTCTTGCCGGCCTCATGCAGATCGAAAATCGGGTAGTGCAGGTCCCTTGCGAGCAACGAGTCATCGCGACTGGGTTGCTGAGCGAGGGCGAACGCCTGACGCTGCAAGGTAAGGCTTAACGGCGCAGACCTGTCGGCCATCGACCAGGCCTTGAGCTGCTTGAATCGGTCCATTCCCCCCGGCGTCACTTCCAACATATTCTTGTCGTATTCCCCGTAATACAATGCCAACGGTTGACCGGGAAGTTGTTCGTACCAGATCTGATGCGCCTCGCTGG
This sequence comes from Pseudomonas sp. TH34, assembly GCF_016650865.1. Lineage (NCBI taxonomy): Bacteria > Pseudomonadati > Pseudomonadota > Gammaproteobacteria > Pseudomonadales > Pseudomonadaceae > Pseudomonas > Pseudomonas sp. TH34. Next base: position 72,423 of record NZ_JAEKFB010000025.1, on the reverse strand, counting down.
TGGTTGCCAGCATGAACGCACCGTAGCCCAACAGTGCTTTTGCGTTGCTCATTCGCATTTTTTTCGCTCCGATTGGTGGTGTTCAACGAAAAGCTGCTGCGGCTTCAACCGAGGTGTAAACACCGCACAACACTCCGCTCCCTCACTCTGGACGCATTACAACGCAGGCACTTTTGCGCCTCGCGCCGAATTACGCGCATACGCCGGGGCAGATGACTGTTTTAAAGGCTTAAAACAGTGCTTTATGCGGATTGCGTCGATATGAGGCGTTAATCGGCGCCCATGCGTGAACGTGTCCAATCAGGGTGCAACGCCAAGGTGCCGTGAGTAGCCGATTACCAAGGCGAGACTGCCCGAACCGCCTCTTCTGGAGGCAGCGCAGGGGGCCTTATGCGGTGGGTTTGTTTCAATGGCGCAGCAGTTTGCGCAGAGGGACGCCGTCTTTAAGCACGGGCGACTTGATGACGATGTAGCTGAAATACTTGGAAATGCCGATGTTCTTGTCCAGCAGGCTCTCGACCACTTCCTGATAGTGCTGAATGCTGCGCGTCATGAAACGCACTAGGTAATCGTAACCACCGCTGATCAAATGGCATTCGAGCACTTCATCCACCAGGCGAATGTTGGACTCGAACTTAGCGAAGTCTTCACGCTTGTGGTCGCTGAGGGTGATCTCGGTAAACACGGTGACCGAATCGGTAATCTTTGCCAGGTTCAAGTGCGCCTTGTAGCTGGAAATATACCCGGCCGACTCTAGCCGCTTGACGCGTTGAAGGCATGGGCTGGCCGATAAGCCAACGGCGTCGGCGAGGCTGACGTTGGTCATCCGGCCGTCCTTTTGCAGCTCGACCAGAATGCTGATGTCAATACGGTCCAGTTTTACTAGCCCTTCCATTGCGTACCTCTCGACTGCCATTTGTAAGACAATCTTCTAGCAAAATCAGCGCCGTAAAGACAGCTGATGCTGAGCTACCAGATCCGCCATGCTGTTGATGCAGTAATCCGCCGCACACGGAGCGGGCTGCCTGGCACGGTGGCGGCCAATCAAACAGCGGTCCAGCGCCACCGTAGTACCGACTGAGGCTCGCGTCACATGCAGGACTGGCTCTGCTTGCAGCGCTGGATGATTGAGCCATTCGGGGTCTTCGGCCAGGGAAATGAAATCTTCCAGCGCGATCCCCAGGCGCTCACATAACAGGGTGCGATCCCCCGCATCGCGGTCCCCGCGCACCAGCAATCGGTAGAACTTGCGCAAGTAAAGCATAGCGCCTGGCGCGTCCTCAAACAGTGACCAGTTGGCGGCTGAGCGCGCAAAACTCATGCCCTCCTCCCAGCTGGCCTGCAAGCCCCAGCCCGCAGCCAATTGCCGATGGGCAAAGCACAACACACCACTGAAGCCTAGCTCAGCGAAGCGTGGGTATAGCGCCGCCACCACCGTATTGTATTCGGCCAACACCTGCTCTTTTTGCGGCTGGCCGCCACGACTATCGAGCAACGGCTGCAAGGCCGTCCAGACGCCCGAATCCCGGTCCACCAGCACTTCGTCGCAATCAATCAGCAATGCTCGATACTTTGTCAGCCCCATGGTGGGTCAAACCTCCAATGATGCATTTTATTCACCCGTGCTCCATAACGGCCCGCGTCGGCCCTGGCTCAGTTCAAGACCCGTGCCAAAGCCCCCTCAAGAATCTGCAATGCTTCGTCGACCTGGGCCTCGGTGGCAACCAGGGGCGCCAGGAAGCGCAACACGTTGCGGTACACACCGCACTTGATCACCAGCAAACCACCTTTGCGCGCTTCATCGATCAGCCGCTGATTGAGATCGGCGTCTGGTGTGCGCGCCTCGTCGTTCTTAATCAGCTCGATGGCCAGCATGAACCCGGTGCCACGCACATCACCGATTTGCGGATGACGGCTGCGCAAGCCCAGCAACCCCTGACGCAAACGATCGCCCAACGCTTCGCCGCGTTCCAGCAGCTGTTCTTCCTCGAAGGCATCGATCACCGCCAGCGCCGCAGCGCAAGACAAGGCATTACCGCCATAGGTACCACCCAAGCCGCCGGGCAACGGTGCGTCCATGATCGAGGCTTTACCGACCACACCGGACAACGGCAAGCCGCCGGCCAGGCTCTTGGCCACAGTGACTAGGTCGGGTTGGATGCCGGCGTGCTGAAAACCGAACCACTTGCCTGTGCGGCCGAAACCGGTCTGGATTTCATCAAGGATCAGCACGATGCCGTGTTTTTCTGTCAACGCGCGCAGGCCTTTGAGGAACGCCACCGGCGCCGCGAGGAAACCACCGTCGCCCTGCACCGGTTCAATAATGATCGCAGCGACCCGCTCTGGTGCCACTTGGGTCGCGAGCAGTTCGTCGAGTGCCGCGAGCGCCATGTCGCTCGTGACGCCGCGATAGGCATTCGGATACGGCGTATGGAAGACCTCCGGTGCGAACGGCCCGAAGTTCTGTTTGTACGGCTGGCTCATGCCGGTCAGCGTAGTACCTAGCAAAGTGCGCCCATGGAAACCGCCACGAAAGGCAATCACTGCCGAACGGTTGGTGTGGGCGCGCGCAATCTTCACTGCGTTTTCCACGGCCTCGGCGCCAGAGGTGAAGAACGCAGCTTTATGAGCCTCCTTGCCACCGATCATTTCGCACAGGCGCCGGGCCAGGTCTAGATAAGGCTTGTAGGCGACCACCTGGAAACACGCGTGGGCGACCTTTTGCAACTGCGCCTGCACCGCCGCGACCACTTTCGGGTGGTTATGGCCGATGTTCAACACGCCGATGCCGCCGACAAAATCCAGGTACCGCTTGCCGTCCACATCCCATAACTCGGCACCCTGGGCGCGATCGATCACCAAGGGGTGAGCGGTGACCAGCCCGCGGGGCACGAATTGATCGCGCTGTCGGAGCAAATGAGGGGTTTCGTCGACTTTGCTATTCATGGCATTTCCCATCGTGAGTCCGGCAACCGGAAGGTGGTTGCGATGGTGTTCAGGTTACGACGTGTACGAAACGAACTAAGCCGAACTTGCCCCGTGAGAGATTCGGATCGACTGTTTTGACCCTGCCTTTCAACAGATCCTGCGCCAGACTTGAGCGATGATGAATGCTCCCTCTACCCGACAGGAAATGCCCATGGCCTTGCTCTACAAAGCGGACCCGGTGCGCGGCCGACACTGGCAGGCACTGTTCGCCGAACACGCACCGGATATTCAGTGGCGCGCCTGGCCAGATATCGGCGCCCCTGACGAGATCGAATATCTGGCCGCCTGGCAGGCCCCGGATAATCTCGAACAATTGCTGCCCAATCTAAAAGTGCTGTTTGCCCTGTCGGCCGGGATCGATCAACTGGACCTCGACCGCTTGCCGGCGCACTTGCCGGTGGTGCGCCTGCTGGACCCGGGCATCACCCGCAGCATGTGCGAGTACGCTAGTTGGGCCGTGCTCAGCCTGCACCGGGATATGCTGCGTTACCGCCAGCAGCAGACAGCACGCTGCTGGCAGGCACATTTACTGCAACCGGCGGTGAACCGGCGTGTTGGCGTAATGGGGCTGGGAGCCCAGGCGCAGCAGATTCTGGTCACCCTCAAGCCCCTAGGTTTTGCCTTGTCGGGCTGGGCCCGCAGTGCCCACCAAGTACCAGGCGTGGACTGCTACGCCGGCGAACAACAACTGCCCGCCTTCCTCAGCCAGTGCGATATTCTGCTGTGCGTACTGCCGCTGACGGAGCAGACCCAAGGCATTCTCAACGCGCAGTTATTCGCCCAACTGCCACGGGGCGCAGCCCTGATCAACATGGGTCGTGGCGGGCATCTGGTGGAAGACGAATTGCTTGAGGCGCTGAACAGAGGGCAGCTCAGCGGCGCGGTGCTGGATGTGCTGCGGGAAGAGCCGGCACCGGCAGATCATCCCTTTTGGTCCCACCCGCAGATCGCAGTGACGCCGCACATTGCAGCAATGACCCAGCCACAAACGGCTTTTGGGGTGTTGTTAGAAAATATTCGGCGCCACCAGCGCGGTGAACCGATGGTGGGTGAAGTTGATCGGCGCCAAGGGTATTGAGGAAACCGGCGATGCTGGGCATCGCCGGTTTTTGGGTGCCTAGCGCAGCTTCCCGGCAATCGCCAGCCCCACGTCCTGAGTCGAACCCTTCCCGCCCAGGTCCGGGGTAATCGGCCCCTCGCCAATCACCTCTTCGATAGCCCGCAAAATCCCATCGTGCGCCGCGCGGTAACGTTCATCCCCGTTACCCAGGAAGTCCAGCATCAACGCGCCGGACCAGATCATCGCAATCGGGTTGGCAATGTTCCGCCCGTAGATATCCGGTGCCGAGCCATGCACAGGTTCAAACAGCGACGGAAACCGCCGCTGCGGATCAAGGTTGGCTGAAGGCGCAATTCCGATGGTGCCTGCACAGGCTGGCCCTAGGTCGGAAAGTATGTCGCCAAACAGGTTAGACGCCACCACCACATCAAACCGGTCCGGCTGCAGCACAAACCGCGCGCACAGGATATCGATGTGCTGCTTGTCCCAGGTAACCTCTGGGTAATTCGCAGCCATCAACGCCGTGCGCTCGTCCCAGTAAGGCATGCTGATGGAAATCCCGTTGGATTTGGTCGCTGCAGTCAGCCGTTTACGCGGCCGGCTCTGTGCCAGGTCGAAAGCGAACTTCAGAATCCGGTCCACGCCACGGCGGGTGAATACCGATTCTTGCAGCACGAACTCATGCTCGGTGCCTTCAAACATTTTACCGCCGACCGAGGAATACTCACCTTCGGTGTTCTCGCGGATCACCACGAAATCGATGTCTCCAGGTTTGCGCCCAGCCAATGGGCAAGGTACGCCGGGAAACAGCCGAACCGGGCGGATGTTCACGTACTGGTCGAAGTCTCGGCGGAACTTGAGCAACGAGCCCCACAGGGAAATGTGGTCCGGCACTTTGTCTGGCCAGCCTACGGCGCCAAAGTAGATCGCGTCGAAACCCTTGAGCTGTTCGAACCAGTCGTCGGGCATCATCTGTCCGTGTTCCAGGTAGTAATCGCAGTGCGCCCAGTCGAGCACTTCAATGCTTAAATCCAGCTGCCATTTCTCCGCGGCCTGCTCCAACACCCGCAACCCTTCCGGCAGGACTTCCTTGCCGATACCGTCGCCGGCAATCGCGGCGATTCTGAATGCCTTGCTCATCAATCGTGACTCCCAATGTCTTTGAATTACAGCCCGCCTATGTGGAAGGCTTTGACTTCAAGGTATTCATCCAGGCCGTACTTGCTGCCTTCTCGGCCCAGGCCTGACTGCTTGATGCCGCCGAACGGCGCGACTTCCATCGAAATGATGCCGGTGTTGAGCCCTACCATGCCGAACTCCAGCGCCTCACCGAACCGCCATGAACGGCGCAGGTCCTGAGTGAAATAGTAGGCGCCCAGGCCATAAGGTGTAGCGTTGGCCAGCGCCAGGGCTTGGGCTTCATCGGTGAACCGCATCAACGGCGCGACCGGGCCAAAGGTTTCTTCGTTGGCCAACAGCATGCCGGCGTGGGTGTCGCCCAGGACAGTGGGTTGCACGAACTGGCTGCTGCCCTCGGGAATGCCACCGCAAAGCAACTGTGCGCCCTGGCTCAGCGCATCGTCGATGTGCCGGGCGACTTTGTTAACCGCCGCCGTGTTGATCAGCGGGCCGATGGTGACACCGGTGTCGAGGCCATTGCCCACCTTGAGCTTGGCCACCTCTTCTACCAGCCTTTGAGCGAAGCGTTCGTAAATGCCGTTTTGCACCAGAATCCGGTTGGCGCAAACACAGGTTTGGCCGGCGTTGCGGAACTTGCTGAGCATAATCCCGGCCACGGCCTGTTCCAGGTCCGCGTCGTCAAACACAATGAACGGGGCATTGCCGCCCAATTCCAGGCTCAAGCGCTTGATGTGTTCGGCACTCTGGCGCATCAACAAGCGGCCGACGGCCGTTGAACCGGTAAAGGAAATCTTACGTACCGTCGGGTTGCTGGTCAATTCTTCGCCGATGCCAGCGGGCATGCCGGTCAAGACGTTGAATACCCCGGCCGGGATGCCGACGCGCTCGGCCAACACCGCCAGGGCCAATGCCGACAACGGCGTGAGGTCGGACGGCTTGACGATGATCGGGCAACCTGCCGCCAGGGCTGGCGCGCACTTGCGGGTGATCATTGCGTTAGGAAAATTCCACGGTGTGATCGCCGCGCAGACGCCCACCGGTTGCTTGAGGGTCAGCAAGCGACGGTCGCCGCTGGGGGCCGGCATGGTTTCGCCGTAGACCCGCCGGGCCTCTTCGGCGAACCATTTGACGAAGCCGGCACCGTAGCGGATTTCACCCTTGGCTTCGCTCAGCGGCTTACCCTGCTCACAGGTCATGATCAGCGCCAGGTCGTCGAGGTTGTCGATCATGGCCCGGTACCAGCGCTCCAGCAGCGCCGCACGTTCGGCTGCCGGGCGTGCGCGCCAGGCGGGCCAGGCCTTGTCAGCGGCCTCTACGGCCCGGCGGGTTTCCGGGCCCTGCATGGCCGGGACCCGGGCGATCAATTGGCCGCTGGCCGGGTCGATGACGTCCAGGGTCGCGGCATTGTCGGCGCCAATCCACTGCCCGTTCACATAGGCGAGTTCTGCCAGAAGGCTGGGGTCTTTCAAACGATTCTTGAGCATGGTCGAGTCCTGATCCGAGACAGTCTCCAGTCTAGGCAGGTGCCGCGGGTGAGGATGCTGAAAGCACGCTTCCAGCAGTGTCGCGTGCTGAAAATCAACCCGGGACGGCAGGCTCTACCAGCACGCGCTTAGCCTTTCAACGAACCCAGCAACCCTTGCAAAAAGCGCTCGCCGGCTTCCATCTGGCTGATCTCGACAAACTCATCCGGCTTGTGCGCCTGCTCGATGGAACCCGGCCCGCACACCACCACCGGCACATCCAGACGCTGCTTGAACAGGCCGCCTTCAGTGCCGAACGAGACTTTCGAGGTGCCCGTGTCCGGCGCCGCAAATTGCTTGAGGAAGCGCACCGCTTCGACACTGGGATGCGTGTCAAGACCCGGGTAGACGTTGACGGTTTCAATCTCGATGGCCGCCACGCTGGAGAGCTTCTGCGCCTCACGCACGATCACTTCGGCGCGCTCGCGCATCTGGTCCAGGAACTGATCGAGGTCGTCGGCCGGCAGGTTGCGCACCTCAAAATCCAGGGTGCACAGGCTGGGCACGATATTGAGGGCCTTGCCGCCGACAATCTGCCCGACATGCACGGTGCTGTAGGGCACGTCGTAATCGTTGTCCTGGGCGCCGTGGCGTTGCAACTGCTGCTGGCTCTCGCGCAGGGCGGCGATAAAGTCACAGGCGACGTGGATCGCATTCACTGAGCGCGGCGCCAGTGATGAATGGGCTTCCAGGCCACGGCAGTAAGTGCGGTAAGAGCCTTTGCCCTTGTGGCCCAACACAAACTGCATATTGGTCGGCTCGCCGATCATGCACAGAAACGGACGCACCGGCGCCAGGTGCAACACGTCAAGCAAGCGCCGCACGCCCACACAACCGATCTCTTCATCATGGGACAACGCCAGTTGTAATGGGCGGCTCAAGCGATGGTCTGCTGCATCCAACATCGCGTCGATGGCCAGGGCAATAAAACCCTTCATGTCGCAACTGCCGCGACCATAGATTCGCCCGTCCTGCACGGTGGCGGCGAAGGCTGGAAAGGTCCAGGCCTGCCCCGCCGCCGGCACCACGTCGGTGTGTCCGGACAGCAGCACGCCGGGCTGGTCTTTGGGGCCGGTGCTGGCAAACAGGTTGGCCTTCTTGCCGCTTTCGTCCCGCACGATCAGCGACTCGATACCCTTGGTCAACAACAGGTCGCGTACGTAGTCGATCAGAGCCATGTTCGACACCGACGAAACGGTGTCGAAGGCCATCAGTTGTTTGAGAATCGCGAGAACGCGGGGTTTCATGAGGCCTGGCTCCGTTGTGCGGCAGAAAGGGCAAAGCGGGTGATGGAGAACGGCTCGATCGGGGTGCTGGTGCTGCCGGTGCTGAGCAACTCGGCCATCACATCGCCGACCCCAGGGCCTAATTGGAAGCCGTGGCCACAAAAACCAAAGGCGTAGAACAGGCCATCGACGGTTCCGCTGGGCCCCATCACCGGCAACGAGTCCGGCAAGTAGCCTTCGATGCCGCTCCATACGCGGATAATGTTGAGGTTGCCTACACCTGGCAACAGGCGGCGCATCTGATTGACCTGGTTGAGAATACTGCGCGGCTCGACCTGAGCGCGGCGGTTGAGCATGTCCGGTTTGCTGCGGTAACCGCCGCCGATGACGATATTGCCCCGGGGAATCTGGCGGAAGTAAATCACTTCCTCAGGGATCTTGGTGTACACGCCGATCACGGTCGGCAAGGCATACGGCACCGGCTCGGTAACGGCCATTTGCGGGCCATGGGTATCCAGCGGCACCGGTTCGCCGAACTGCGCGGAGAGTCTCTGCCCCCAGGCACCCGCGGTGATCAACAACTGTGCGGCATGGAACTGGCGGCCGTCGGTGGTGGTGACGTGAAAATCGCCACCCACCTTCTGTACCTCGGCGACCTCGGTGAGCTCCTCGATCTGAGCACCCAGGCGCCTCGCCGCGCGGGCAAACGCCGGTGCGGCCAAGCGCGGGTTCGCGTGGCCGTCGTGGGGCGCATAGGAGCCGCCCTTGACCTGCACGCCAAGAAAGCCGAAGCGTTGGCGCAGTTCGGCGCCACGATAGATTTTCAGGTCCAGTTGCGCCGCTTCAGGCGCAGCGGCGTAGGCCTCAAGTTCAGCGATTTCATCTTCTCGATAACACACACGCATGTGCCCGCTGGCGATGAATTCCAGGTCGTCGTCGATCAGTTCGGGCAAGCGTTTCCACAGCGCCCAGGAACGGTTGGCCAGGGCCAATTGGCCGAGGAAGCGCCCTTGCCGGCGCACGTTGCCGAAGTTGACGCCGCTGGCATATTGGCCGATCTGATCGCGCTCCAGGAGGATCACCGACTGGCCACGCCTGCGCAGAAAAAATGCGCTCGCCGCCCCCATCAGGCCACCGCCCACAATCACCACGTCTGCTTTTTGCACGGTCATGGAGCGACCTCCTCGGTGAGCATCGACAGCGGTTTGACGGGTGCCTGGCCACGCTGGCGGCCCACCTCCCGCACCTGGACATCAGCAGCGGCCGCGATCACTTCCGCCCCGGCCTGGGAGCAATAACGGCCCTGGCAACGGCCCATGCCGACCCGGCTGAACGCCTTGGCCCGGTTCACTTCGCAAGCGCCTTTTTCACTGACTGTGCGACGCAACTCGCCAGTGCTGATCATCTCGCAACGGCACACAATCGCACTGTCAGGCAGGGCCTTGGCCTGCTCGCTAGGCCAAGGGAACGCCTGCGCCAGGCCGAGGCGAAACTGGTCCATTACTTCCAGCGCCTGGCGTTGCGCGTCCCGCAGCCCGATATCGAAAGGTTGCTTCAAATCCTCCAGCAGGGTCAGCGCCACCAGGCGCCCAGCATGCTCGGCCGCATCGGCGCCGCGAATTTTCGAACCGTCGCCGGCCGCGTATACACCCTTGACCGAAGTACGTCCGGCGTCATCCACTGCCAGACACCATTGACTTGAAGGCTCATCGAACGCCATCTTGCAGCCGGCCAGGTCTCCCAGTTGAGTTTCCGGGCGCAAGTGATAACCGACCGCCACAGCGTCGGCCTCGACTGTCAGGGTTCGCCCTTTGGCGGTGCTGAACCGCACACCGCTGACGCCGCTTGCGGCATCCCCTAGGACCTGCAACGGCTTGATTCCCAGGTGCACTGCGACCTTGGCCCGGTACAGCTGTGCCAGCAGCTTGATTCCCGTGAACAGCAAGCCGGGGCGCGCCAGCAGCTTGGGCAAGGCTTTGATACGTAGGCTCATCGGCGACGTATCCAGTACCGCCGCCACGTTCGCGCCCGCTTTTATATACTGGCTGGCGACCAGGTACAGCAAAGGCCCGCTGCCCATGAACACCACGTTATGGCCAATTGATACTGCCTGGTTTTTCAGCGCGATCTGCGAACCACCGAGGCTATAGGTACCCGCCAGTTGCCAACCTTCGATGGGCATCAAGCGGTCGGTAGCGCCGGTGCATAGGATCAGTGCGTCGTAATCCACCGTGCTGTGTCGGCCCTGGCTGACGCAGCACAATTGCCCCGGTGTGAGGTTCCACACCAACGTGTCGGGATGGTAATCAATGGCGCCGCGCAGGCGATCGAAACTCTGGTGCAGGTCCTGGGCCTTGGCGGCTTCACTGCCGTACAAGGTCGTATAGTCGCGGGTAAACCCTTCGGGTTGGCGCCGATAGATTTGCCCGCCGTCGCGGCGATTTTCATCGATCAGGATCGGTGTGATACCGGCGCTCACCAGGGTCTCTGCACAACGAACACCCGCCGGCCCAGCGCCCACTATGACTACCCGTGCAATGGCCATGTTGCCTCCGGTTGTGTGGTGACAATATCCAGGCCCTCGCGGACCTCATTAGAGCAGGCACGCAGCCGTTCGCCGTTGCGGGTCCACACCCAGCAGTCCTGGCAGGCACCCATCAGGCAGAAGCCTGCGCGACGACCGGTGTCGAACTCCGACTGACGTAACGTGTTGCCCTGCGTCAGCAAGGCCACCATCAACGTATCGCCCTGCAATGCGTTGATGGGTGCGCCATCCACGGTCAGGCTGACCGTCGGCCGGCCCTGCTCGGCCATCCTCACAAAACGCCCTTTCATGCATAGGCTCCCAAAGTCATGGTGGTAATGCCCTGCTGAGTCTTCAGCAATTGGGCCGTGTCGTGATGGCAGAGGATTTCACCACCGTTCTCCAGGCTGCGGCGGCTCGGCGCGGTGAGGTTGCACAGGCCGTCGACCCGCACCGGGCAGCGATTGAGGAAAGTGCAGAGTTCCTGCACGTTGGCGCGTACGCCAATGGGGGGCAACGCGCCACCGGTGGCGCCACAGCTTTCCAGCCAACCTTGGCGCAGCTCAGGCACCGAATGAATCAACACGTCGGTGTAGGGATGAAACGGCGGCTCGGCAAACGACTGGCGGCTGCCGGCCTGAACCTTATGGCCGCTGTACATCACCACAATGTCGTCGCACAGCGCACGTACCGTGGAGATGTCATGGCTGATAAACAGGTAGGACACGCCCAGCTCCTGACGCAAGTCGCGCAGCAGTTCGAGAATCGCCGCGCCCACCACAGTGTCCAGGGCCGAGGTCACTTCATCGCAAAGGATCAGGTCGGGCTTGGCGGCCAGCGCCCGAGCCAGGTTGACCCTCTGCTTCTGCCCACCAGACAGCTCATTGGGGCGCCGCTCGGCCATTGCGCGGGGCAGGCGCACCAGGTCGAGCAGTTCGCCAATGCGCGTTTGCAGCGCCGCGCCTTTGAGGCCGAAATACATTTTCAGCGGCCGACTGAGAATGGTCGCCACGCTGTGCATAGGGTTCAGTGCGGTGTCGGCATTTTGAAACACCATTTGAATCCGTCGGAACTGCTCGGGGCTGCGCTCGGACAGGCTCGCGCCCAAAGGCTGGCCATCGAATGTCAGCCCGCCGAGGGCCGGGGTCAGCAGCCCCGCAACCACGCGGGCCAGGGTCGACTTGCCGGAGCCCGACTCGCCGATCACCCCAATGGCCTGGCCGCGTCGCACGGTAAGGTCGATATCTTCGAGTACCCGGATCGACGGCATGCCTTGCAGGTTCTTGTTGCCATAGCCGGCGGTGAGGCCGCGGATGGTCAGCAGCGGTACATCTTCGGCAATCCCGCAAGGCGGACGGATGGTGGTGTCGGGGCGCGCGGCCGCCAGCAGGCTGCGCGTGTACTCATGGGTCGGGGCTTTGAGCAGCGGCGCAGTGGCGCTCTGTTCGAAGATCCGCCCACCATTGAGCACCACGATCTGGTCGGCCATCTGCGCCACCACGGCCAGGTCGTGAGAGACATACACCGCCGTGGTGCCCCGTTCGCGCACCACACGTTTGAAGGCACGCAACACGTCAATCTGGGTGGTCACATCAAGCGCTGTGGTCGGCTCGTCGAGCACCACCAAAAGCGGGTCGCTGATCAGCGCCATCGCCGCCATCACCCGTTGCAGTTGCCCGCCAGAGACCTGATGCGGATAGCGTCGGCCGATGCGTTCCGGGTCTGGCAGCGCCAAGTCGCGGAATAGCCCGATGGCTTTGGCTTGCAACTCGGCCCGGGTGCCCAGGCCATGGATCAACGCGCCCTCCACTACTTGGTCGATGAGTCTTTTCGCCGGATTGAACGCCGCCGCCGCGCTTTGCGCGATGTAGGACACCCGGTTACCGCGCAGGCCTTGTAGCTGCTTTTCGTTCAGGGCAAGCATGTCGTGATCGCCAACCTGCACCACACCGCCGGACAGGCGGCAGCCCCGCCGCGCATAGCCGAGTAACGCCAGGGCGATGGTGGTCTTGCCCGAGCCGGACTCACCGATCAACGCGAGGACCTCGCCTTTTTTAAGAGAAAAACTCACCCCTTTAACGATTTCAACCTCGCCACGCTCACCACCGGCGACCACACGCAGGTCTTCAACGCGAATCAATTCACTCATTTCAATGGCCTCCCATGCGTCGACTACGCCGGGACGACAGATGGTCGATCAGCAAATTCACACCAATGGTCAGCGTGCCAATGGCCAGCGCCGGAATGATGATGGCCAGCGCGCCCTGGTTGAGGCCGCCGATGTTTTCCCGTACCAGGGAGCCAAGGTCCGCGTCCGGCGGTTGCACGCCCAGGCCCAGAAAGCTCATGCCGCTGAGCAACAGCACGATGTAGCCGAAACGCAACCCGAGATCGGTCAATACGGGGTTGAGCATATTCGGCAGGATTTCCATGCACGCCACGTACAACCGGCGCTCGCCTCGGGTACGGGCGACTTGCACGTATTCCAGGGTTTCAATGTTGACCGCCATGCTGCGAGCAACGCGGAACGCACCCGGGATATAGCTGATAACGGCGGTGCAGATCAGCAGCGTCACTGACGATCCAAATGCCGACACCATGATCAGTGCAAGCATTTTGCTGGGGATCGAAATGAAGGCGTCCATGATGCGGCTGATGATTTCGTCCAGCCACTTGGGCGCGACCACCGACAACAGCGCAGAACCGGTGCCCAGGGTGCTGGCCAGTAACGCCGCAACCAGCGCCAGCCCGACGGTGAACCGGGCGCCCACCAACACACGGCTAAGCATGTCGCGGCCCAGGTAATCGGTGCCAAACGGGTGTGCGAGGCTAAAGCCTTCGAAGATGTTATCGGACACCACTTCACCCACGGGATGTGGCGCCAGCCAGGGGCCAAACAGTGCCACCAGCAACCAGGCCACACACACCATCGCCCCCACCAGCCCCAACCAGGACGGACCGCTGGAGACTTTGGCGAGTGCCAGGGCTGAGGACACAGGCTTTGACTTCGCAATGAGATTGTTCATTGGTTTCTCAGCCTCGGGTTGGACAGGATTGCGCAGAGGTCGGCGAGCAGCACCAGGCCCAGGTAGGCCGCGCAGAACAACATGGTGCAAGCCTGCACCAGCGCCATGTCGCGGTTGGTCACGGCATCGACCATCAAGCTGGCAATGCCGGGGTAGTTGAAGATGGTTTCGACGATCACCACCCCGCCCAACAGGTACGACAGGCTCAGGGCGATGGCGTTGGCAATCGGCCCGATGGCATTGGGCAAGGCATGGCGCAGCACAATACGTATCGGGCTGACGCCTTTGAGGCGCGCCATTTCGACGTAGGGGCTGTCGAGCTGATCGATCACCGCAGCGCGCGTCATGCGCGCCATTTGCGCGACGATGACGCAGCACAGCGTCATCACCGGCAAGGCATAGGTACGCATGAATTGCAGGGGTGAGGTAATGTCGCTGGCATAAGACAGTGCCGATAACCAACCGAGGTTGACCGCGAAAATCAGCACCGCCAGGGTTGCCACCAGAAACTCCGGCACCGCGACCATCGCCAGGGTGACAAAGCTCAGGCAGCTGTCGATGCGCCCACCCCGGCCCATCGCCGAGCCGATGCCCAGCACCAGCGCCAACGGCACCGAGACCAGCGCCGTGGCACCCGCCAACATCAGGGTGTTGGGCACTCGCCCCGCCATCAATTCACCCACCGGCATCGCGTTGGACACCGACACCCCCATGTCGCCGGTGAGCAGGCTCATCAACCAGTGCAAGTACCGCAACACACCGGGCTGGTCCAACCCCAGCTTCAGGCGCAGTGCCGCCACCTGTTCCGGGGTCGCGAACTGGCCAAGGGATTGCTGCGCAGCATCCCCCGGCAGTACTGCCGTGATCGCAAAAACGACCATGGACACGATCAACAAGGTCACCGCACCGGCACCAAAGCGCCGGCAGATCAACCACAGTGTATGGCTATTCATCGCACTGCCCTCCTCAAGCGTCCAACCACACCTGCTCGGCGAACATGTAACCCATGAAACCACCCAGCGGGTTGGTGTCGTAGCCTTTGACGCGCTGGTCGACGCCGTCGATGTTGCTGATAAATACCGGCACGCCGATGCCACAGTGGTCGTGAACCAGGGTCTGCATATCGCCGTACATTTTGGCGCGCTTGGCGTCATCGGTCTCGCCACGGGCCAACATCAGTAACTGGTCGAACTGATCGTTCTGCCAGCCGGACTCGTTCCACGGCGCCTTGGACTGGAAGAACTGCGAAAACATCACGTCGGCATTCGGCCGAGGGTTGATGTTGCCGAAGCTCAACGGGTGCTTCATCCAGTGGTTGGACCAATAGCCGTCACTGGGCAGGCGGTTGACGTCGAGCTTGAGCCCGGCCTGTTTCGCCGACTGCTGCAACAGCACGGCGATGTCCACCGAACCGGTCGCAGCGGGTGACGCCATCACGGGCATGGTGATGCTTTCCATACCGGCTTTCTTCAGCAGGAACTTGGCTTTTTCCGGGTCGTAGACCGTCTGCGGCAAGTCGGTGTTGAAGTAGCGCGAGCCCGGTGCAATCGGGTGATCGTTGCCGACCACGGCAAAGCCACGGAACACTGCGGACTTGACCTGCTCACGGTCCAGCAGCAGCTTCATCGCCTGGGTGAATTCCGGGCTTTTGCCGGGCAACTGATCCTGGCGAATGATCAAGTCAGTGTAGTTGCCGGACGGCGCATCCACGACCCGGTGTTTGGCACTGGCAGCGATACGTGTGGTAGAACGTGGGTTGACCTCGTTGATCATGTGTACGTCGCCCGACAGCAGCGCGTTGACCCGCGATGGCTCGTCGGCGATAGCGATAAACTCGATTTCGTCCAGGTACGGCAAGCCCGGTTTCCAGTAGTTCTTGTTGCGCACGGCAATCGAGCGCACCCCTGGTTTGAACTCGCCAACGGTGAACGGCCCGGTGCCAATGCCTTTATTGAAGTCGGTGGTGCCCTCGGGGACGATCAACAGGTGCGACACCGCCAGGATCGACGGCAACTCGGCGTTTGGTGCGCTGAGACGAATCTGCACTTCGTTCGGGCCGCTGGCCTTGATCTCAGCAAACTGCTCCATCAACGGCATGACCTTGGAGCCGGTGAGCGGGTCCTTGTGCCGGTTCAGGGTGAACACCACGTCGGCGGCGCTCAGGGTCTTGCCGTTGTGGAAGGTCACGTCTTTGCGCAGGGTGATTGTCCACAGGGTGGCATCGGTATTATCAATACGCTCGGCCAACTCCAATTGCGGCACCAGGTGCTTATCGAACCGGGTCAGGCCGTTGTAGAGCATGTAGTGACGTACGTAGTCGGTGGACAGCGCACCTTTTGCCGGGTCGAGAGTGTCGGCGGTGGAACTGGACATGCCGGCGACGCGAATCCGCCCGCCCGGTTTGCCTTTGCCCTGTGTCGCGGCCTCGTCGGCGAACAGCTTGCCGGCGGTGCCAAACAGACTGCCTGCACCCGCGGCTGCTACGCCCGCTACACCGAGCATTTGTAGTGCGTTGCGGCGTGACATACCACGATTAAGGCCTTCGAACACGCGCAGGCTTTCCTGGCCGGAGATCAGGGGTGAGTCGATCTTGTTGTCAGTCATATCAGTTGAACCTGTCGAGAAGGAGAAGGCTCCGGTTATCCGGGGCGTTGAAACGCAAACGACGGACGCCACAACATCAACTCAATGCAAATAGTCCTGGACGCGGTAATAGGCGCCCACGAGCGGCAAGAACCAGGGTTTGCCGAAGTGCCCGGGAATCGCCGGCCAGTCGAGGTCGCGCCAAGGGTTGGCCAGGGCGTTACCGGCCATCACCTCGGCCATTACCTGGCCCATATGCACCGACATCTGCACCCCATGGCCGCTGTAGCCCATGGAGTGATAAACCCCGCCGTGCTGGCCGGCCCTTGGCAATCGATCGGACGTCATGTCGACCAGCCCACCCCAGCAGTAGTCAATTTTTACGTTGGCCAGCGCCGGAAAAATCTGCACCATGGCGGCTTGCAGGACCTTGCCGCTCTTGGCGTCGTTGACGCTATCAGACATCGCAAACCGGGCACGGCCGCCGAACAGCAAGCGGTTGTCAGGCGTCAGGCGGAAGTAGTTACCGATCATGCGGCTGGTAACATAAGCTCGCCGACCGGGCAGCAACTGATCGATCAACGACTTCGGGAGTACTTCGGTGACAATGACGAAACTGCCCACGGGCACGATCCGCCGCCGGTACCAGCCCAATCCGCCGTGCTGACAGGTGCCGGTGGCCAGCAAGATCTGGCTGGCGTGTAGCGCCCCCTTGCCGGTGTTGACCTGATAGCCACCAGCTTGAGCTTTCCAATCCAGCACTGGGGTGCCTTGATGGATCAACGCGCCGTGACGCGCAGCCGCTTGGGCCAACCCGACACCGAAGCGCCCGACATGCATCTGCACACCGTTTCGCTGCAGCAAACCACCGTAGAATTGCGTCGAATCGACTTCATCACGAGTCTGCTCGGCTGACAGCAACTCAACGTCAGCATCGACTTCCTTGCGGATTAATTCACACGTGCGCGCAAGGCCTTCGTAATGCATGGGCTTGGCTGCCAACTTGAGCTTGCCGTTGCGGATCAGGTCGCAGGCGATCCGCTCCTGTTCCACCAGCGACACCACACTCTGCACCGCGCTTTCGTAGGCCTGATAATAAGCCCGTGCCTTGTCGGCACCCAGGCTAGCGCTGAGGCCGGCGTAATCCTGTGCCACACCGGTATTGCATTGGCCACCGTTGCGCCCCGAGGCTTCGCCGATCACCCGCCCGGCTTCCAGCACTACCACACTGGCGCCCTTCAATGCCAACGCCCGCGCGGCCGCAAGCCCTGTAAAACCACCACCGACGATGGCCACGTCGACCTGCCCAGGCAGCGCGCCTGGCTGTGCACCGGTAAAGGCCGGTACGGTGTCGAGCCAGTAGGATTCATTGCCCATGTCTAACCCCTTTTGCCGTCAAGAGAGCCGTTAGGACTTAAAGACCCACCAACGCAGCCAAACCACCGATATCGGTGATCTGCTGATAGCCGTAGAAGGCATTAGCCGGGACTTCGTGACCGCGGGCAACGAAGGCCTTATTCTTGATCTTCATGTCGTGGGCCGGCATCAGGTCATAACGGAAGCTGGAGGACACATGCAAGATGTCTTCCGGGCCGCAGTTGAGGTTGTCTAGCATGTACTCGAACGCCGCCAG
This sequence comes from Pseudomonas sp. TH34, assembly GCF_016650865.1. Taxonomy (NCBI): domain Bacteria; kingdom Pseudomonadati; phylum Pseudomonadota; class Gammaproteobacteria; order Pseudomonadales; family Pseudomonadaceae; genus Pseudomonas; species Pseudomonas sp. TH34. Next base: position 54,720 of record NZ_JAEKFB010000025.1, on the reverse strand, counting down.
GCGCGGCTTGTAGGCTTGAGCCTGTTCCGCGGTGAAGACCCTGTGGAACGGTGCGCCGAGCTTGTCGACGTTGGACATGATTTGGCTGTCACTGGCGTTGGAGAAAATCACTAGTGGGATGTTGTCGGCAATCTTCGACAGGCCGGCAGGTACATCCGGATGCGGGCCCCACGTAGGCACGGCGTCGTAATACAGTTGGCCTTCTTCGCGGTATTCAATGCCCCACCGTTTGCAGGTGCGGGCCAGGGCGGTCTTAAGTATTTCGTCGTACGGCATCCAGTCACCCATGACCTGGTCCATCCGATAGGCCGAGAAGTCCTTGACGAACTGATCCATCTGCTCAGGCTTGATCCGATCGGCGAAGATCTCACGGGTCATGGTGCCCATGTGGAAGTTGGTCAGCGTACCGTAACAGTCGAACGTAATGAATTTGGGACGGAGAAAGCTCATTGAGTGCGATCCTGAAGTTTGTTGAATGTGACCAGCGTTCGCTGACCTGGCGGCGCGAAGGCCTCGTTGCAGCACAGGTTCATTACACCACTGTGAATTCAGCATATGACGTCTAAAAAGCCCTAAGCTCAATACAAACCACCGTTTTAGCGGTCGGCGTCAGCAGAGTTTGCGGCGCGCTCCAGGCTTGGGCGAACCCAGTATTTATGCGCTTTTATGGGCCTCATTGATGGCTAAGGGCTCAAGAATGGGGTTGGTGACGGCAGAAACTATTGTGCACACCGTTTTTTTGTTGGGAGTGGGTACATATCCGATTCCAGCGTCACGGATATGTACTTTTTACCTGCGCTTCCTGTCATCCCTCGATATCAATTAATACGCTCTTGAAGCGCAGATTCGCCTCAAACGCCTCCCGCCCCAAGTCCTTGCCTATTCCCGATCGTTTATAGCCACCTGTCGGCAGAATGTAATCATTACTGCGACCGTACCGGTTCACCCACACCGTCCCCGCCTCCAGTCGCCGTACCAACCGTAGCGCGCGGTTGATATCCGCCGTATGTACACCAGCCGCCAACCCGTATGTGGCATGCGCGGCAAGGCTCAGCGCCTCTTCCTCGGTACCAAACCCTTGTACCGTCAACACTGGCCCGAAGATTTCTTCACACACCGCGGGGTTCTGATTATCCAGCCCGGCCAGCAACGTCGGCCGGTAATAGGCACCCCCCAACCCGTCAAACAATCCACCTCCGGCGAGCACCTCAGCACCAGCCTGGCGTGAACGCTGGACTATGCCGTCAATACGACTGGCCTGCAGACGGGAAATGATCGGCGTTAACGTGCTGTCGTCCGACCATGTCGGCCCCGGCTGCAACGCCTCAAAATAGCCCTGCAAGTGGGCGATGAACGGCTCCATGATCGATCGCTCGATTAACAGCCGCGAACCCGAGACGCATACCTGGCCAGCATTTCCGGTAATCGCCAGGGCTACGGTGCGAGCAGTCCTGGCAATGTCCGGTACATCGGCAAATACCAGTTGCGGGCTCTTACCCCCCAGTTCCAGCGTCACCGGTTTCGGCCCCGTCAACGCGCAGGTGGACATGATGCTCGAGCCGGTCGCCGTCGAACCAGTGAAGGTCACCTTGGCGATACGTGGATGCCTGCACAATGCATCGCCCGTCACCCGGCCGTCACCCTGAACCACATTGAAAATCCCGGCGGGTATCCCCGCCTGTAGTGCCAGTTCGGCAAACCGCAGGCTGGAGAACGGTGTGAGCTCCGACGGTTTAAGCACCACGGCATTACCCGCCGCCAATGCGGGGGCGACTTTCCATGACGCCATACTTAGTGGGAAATTCCACGGCGCGATGGCGGCAATCACACCATAAGGTTCGGCAATCTGCAGGCCCAGGCGATCGGTCTGGGTTGCGGCAACACTGCCGCCGTGCTTGTCCGCCAGCTCGGCAAAAAAGCGAATGCCTTCGGCGACATAGGGAATGTCCCAGGCAATTACATCTTTATGCGGACGAGTCGAGCCCACCGCTTCCAACGGTGCTAGCACCGCGGCGTCGGCCTCGATCAGATCAGCCCAGCGCCGCATCACCCGTGCCCGCTCCCTGGGCGGGCGGCTAGCCCAATCACTGCGCGTAAATGCTTGCCAGGCATTCTCGACCGCTTCGTCCACCTGTTCGGCATCTGCAATCGGTAGGTTGGCATATACCCGGCCATCTGAAGGGCGGACCACCTCCAGGCCAGGGGCGGCATCGCGGTATTGGCCGCCAATAAAGTGGGCGCTGCGCACAGCAATAAGTCGGGGGTCGAAGCTGTCCATGGGGAACTCCAGAAAGGTCACGGCGCGTCACAAACGCTGGCCCCCATCGTAAGAAAAAAAACCTGGCATTTGCTGCTGACCTCGCAAGGCAATTAAGTAGGAACTGTGGTCTGGCGCCCCCCGAGCACGAGGAATCTGCCGAATGTGCATACCCCCCTTGCCAGCCCTTCGGGCAGGTGGGATACAGGCACTCCAGTGATGCAAAATCAGACGCTCAACGGAGGCCAGCCATGCCCGTCCTGCCACACCCTGCTTATGTCTACCGCCCTATGACCGTGGCCGACTTGCCGGCCGCCCATGCTTTGTCGATGCAACTCAAATGGCCCCATCGGCTGGAAGACTGGGCAATGTTGCAGAGGGTGGGCGAGGGTTTTGTAGTGCTCGATGGCGAGCGTCTGATCGGCAGCGCGTTCATATGCCCCCAAGGAGTCTACGCAACCATTGGCCTGGTGATTGTCAGCGATGATTACCAAGGCCAGGGCATCGGTCGCCGGTTAATGGAAAAAGCAATCGAGGCCTGCCAGTCACGCACGCCGATGCTCAACGCAACACTCGCCGGTGCCCCGCTGTATGCCAGCCTGGGGTTCATCGAATTCGGTCGAGTGCAGCAACATCAAGGCCAGGGCGCGGTACCTCACTTGGTGGCGCTCGCGGAGGAAGAAACGTGCCGTGTGTTACGCGCTGATGATTACCTCGCGATGCTGGCGCTTGCCAACGCAGGCAGTGGCCTGGACCGGAAAGAGGTGCTCGCCGACTTGCTGGTGGAACACGCCGTAGGAATCGAACGCCACGGCAAGCTGAGCGGCTTTGCTCTGCTAAGACCCTTCGGTCGGGGTTACTGTATCGGCCCGGTGGTGGCAGAGAACCTCGAACAGGCCAAACACTTAGTCGCGATATTGCTGACGCAAGTCCCCAATGCCTTTGTGCGCATCGACATTCCGGAAGGCTGCGGCCTCAGCGACTGGCTGGAGCAAGCGGGCCTGAAGCAGGTCGATACCGTCGCGCAGATGGCCTTGGGCAAGCCACCCAGGGCTGTTGCAGGTGCGCACCAGTTTGCGTTGGTCACCCAGGCGATCGGCTGATTTTTACTCTCGGAGCATCCACCCATGTCATCCCCCAGCATTATGCTGTTGGCACGCGCCAGCGGCGGCCACGTTGCCACGCGCTTCTACGCTGCAGCCTTGAGTCCGAGTGACCCGTTCGGGGCTTCGCGCGACATTGCCTGGCTGGGCTCGGACGGTGTGTCCGCGGGCTTGGTGCGGTTCAGCGGCGAAATCGTGATCGAAGCTTTTCCCCATACCGAAACGCTGGTGGTCCACTCGGGCCACGTGGTGCTGCACTCGCCAGAACAGACTCTCGAACTCAAGGCCGGAACAAGCGCGGTGATAGGGCGCGGCACTCAACTGCGTGTACAAGCGAGTACCGACAGCCGCTGGGCCTTCTGCGCCGTTGACCTCCCGGATATGCCACAAACCACGGGTTTGACCGGTCTCGACACTTATTGCCTGCTGACGCCATCAGCCGCGCCGGAGCCGCAGATGCTTATTGGTCCCACTCCCCAGTGCCGTTCACTCAACCTGTTTGACGACGACACTACCGAGTTGCGTGCGGGTGTCTGGGACTCGACGCCCTATACACGGCTCGGCCGCCCTCACAAACTCAATGAACTGATGCACCTGATCGAAGGCAGCGTCACCCTGCAAGATGTCACAGGCAGCGACGTAACAATCAACACCGGTGACACCGTATTCGTGGCAAAAGGCGCTCCCTGCGCCTGGAGCAGTTCGATCTACGTCCGCAAGGTCTATGCGGTTAAGTAGGTGATCGGAACCGCTAGCAACGGTTAAATTACTGGACTTACTGAAAAATCTTTAATCTGCAGTTCAATGTCCCAAGATGCCGCGGCTCACAAGAATCGCTATGCGGTATAGCCGCCCCTACTTCGAGCTATTGAGTTACACACCACTCCCAAGGCACTCGCTGAACTGGAACACGGACGATGTCATCCCGTGGGCTCATTAGCGGGCCAACTGTCCAAAGCTGATCGGTTCTAGTCGTGAGGCTTTGGCCAATCAGATCAATCTAGGGAGTAAAAGCTCCAAACAAACCAAGGAGATAGAAAGCGATCTAATGTTTCTAATCAGCTCTATTCCTCTTGCTCTTCGGGGTATGGGGTCTGCTGTACAGGGCCCCAACCCTCACGAATAATACCTTCCACCCAGGCAATGTTTTGCCCTTCGGTGGCAGCAAACTCTCCGCCACGATGCATCATTGCTCGCATAACCGATTTTCTGGGGTGATCTTCATCTGCTTTAGCGGAGCTGCAAGGTGCAGCCCAAGTGTATGTTCCAGGGGCGTCATGTCTGGTGCCAAGCCACCGATCCAGCAACTCGGTAGAGACATTATGTCGCCCCCCGTGGTGAGGGACCTGGAACATATCAATACCAGGAAGACTCAGACCAGCATAAGGAGCATAGTCTGCCGCTTCTGTCAGAGCTTCACGTCCGGCATCACCTGTCAGGACGATGGTCTTTCCATTCACCTGCGCATACTGAACAACACTCATCTCGTTTTCGGTGCTTGTTCCAGAAGAAGGAAAATACTCGTCGCCCCACGCAGATTTAACTAGATTTGCGACTGCCCGGAACGCCTTGGCGATGGCTTCAAACGATTCTGCAGCGACAGAAGTTTCCGCTTCAGGTGTTTTATCCGATTCTACAATAAGGTCGAGATAACGAGCTTTGGTCGGCGCTAACACCTTGAAAATTCCGATCGTGCTTCCCTGAAAAGGACTTTGAATCGGTATGCCTTTGCGAATTGCGATCTCTTCTAACGTTGCGCTGGCGCTGTAGACTGATCGAAGCTTGCGCTCAAGAGCATCTACGGACGTGTAAGTGGCAAATCGGTCTATCAATTCGCTGGCGTAAAGCCAAGGCCGATTGAGCCAGAGCGTCCCGACATCGCACTCTTCCAGCACTGCTCGCAGACCGTTTGCATGATCAAGGTCAGGGTGGGTGAGTACTACGTTTTCAACCCGGGTAGTACCGTAAAATTGGCGGAGCTGTTCGATGACCTGAGCTCCAGTATCGATGTAGCCCCCATCAACTACGTGAACGCCGGCTACTCCATCTTTCTCGTAGCGTATGGTGATTGCGTCACCACTTTTCGCGGCCTCTACACCGATGAAATCGATCTCAATGTGCGACATGGCGGCTTCCTGCTTTATGATGAGAATGCAGTTATCAGAGACGCCTGAGAATGACGCCGCTGTGGGATATTTCTTCAAAGTCACTACGAGATAAGCGAGATAAGCACTCAAACGTTCGCGAAAAAATATGGCTCTTTGTGTAGACACCATATTGGCCAAGGCCACCAGGCCAGACATCGCCTCCAACGTGCCTCGGAAGGCACAGCCCCTTTCACAGTTCGAAGCATTTCCACGCGTTAAAAACGGTACAGAGGGGCCTCACCTGACTTTTTCTTTCTTCGCGCGACTAGTTTTTGGCTTTACGGCCAAAACCTCGGAAGCTGAAACAAGCATTCTGGCGTAGGAAAATGCTGCCGCACGTACCGATTTTTCCGTGATAAATGTCGTCCAGATCAGCAACATGACTAGCGACGCTCCAATAGCTGTGACTTCGTTAACCGAAAAAAACGCTTCAGGCGTCGTTGCAGCTTGATAACGAGATATCCACATCGAAGGGCCTTGGCGAATAGCGACCCAGAGCAGGCTCGCGATACACGAAGCGACGGCAATATTTCGAAGCCCTAAAGCATTTCTGCGGAACCCGTAAGAGATATTGTCTCTGAACAATAGGTTGAATTTTTTGGTATCCCGCGTGGCACCACGCAACATCCCGCATGCCTCTGCATACAAGGCATCGGCTCCTTGTGGGTCTGATGCTTCATCGGCACTTGAGGGAAAGGATTGACTCATCAATGTGGCAAGCTTTCCGTGATAGCCTCGTAGCTCACCAAGTTCAAACGTCCCATCGCGATGGCGCAATACTTGAGTGCTGGGCGCACCGCCCCATTTTCGCCACAATGCCTGCTCTTTTTCCTTTCCCCGGCTCCTGGCATAGTCGGAAAGCAGGTGAAGAAGCCCGAACGCAACCAGCAGCGATACGACTCCTGAGATAGGTCCGAGCTTATCCCCGTACAGTGCCATCGCAGTCACAATAATGGGAGACAGCGCCAGCAGAGCAGGGTAAAGACGGGCTTGGCGTTCATAAGGGTCAGAAAACTGATTGATGGCTTTGGCAAAGCCTGAGACGCTGGTTCCTTCACTCATTCTTCGACTTCCTCATAGAACGGCTCGTACTTAACCGGCGTCCATCCTTCCCGCTTAGCCACACCTGGAGAGCGATGATAAATGTGCTGTCCCTTTGTTTTGGCCACCTTGAAACCCCGACTAACAAATGCATTTGTCACGGCTTTCTTGGGATGACGTGGAGCTAAAGCTCCTGCCGATACAATTGCGCTACGAACGGGCTTTTCGGGTGGTGTTTCTAGCGGCTTGCCTATCAATAGGTTTAACGTTTCAGTCGATACGTTATGGCGACCTCCATGGTGAGGAATCTGGGCGAAGGTCACGCGTGTAGGTAGATCAATGCCATTTTCAGAGGCAAAGGCTGCAGCGGCCCGCAGCGATTCGATGCCTGCATCCCCAGTAAGCAGGTACCCCTTGTTACCGATCGCCGCGAAGAGGATCGCACTACTCTCGTTTTCTGCTGAAGTGGTCACCGTTTCAGGCAAATATTCGACCCCCCATTTCGCAGCTACATAACCTGCAACGCCTTTGACGGCATCGAGCACAGAGGCAACAGCACTTTGGTTTTCTTTGAGTTCAGGAGACTTCTCGAATGCCGGAACCAAATCGTGCACATATCGGTACGTTCCAGGTGACAGGACTGTAAAGATCCCGATCTGGTCTCCTGCAAACGGCTCCCGGATCGGAATGCCCCGTTTCAACGCGGCATCTTCCAGCGAGTAAGCAGCCGACATTTTCTTTTTCAGTCGCTGTGCCAGGCTTTCATCGGTCATTCTCCCGTCGTGGAAATAATCTCGAATCTGATCGCTATACTCCCAAGGGCGGTGTATCCACAGCTCCCCAACCGTGAGCGTTTCCAAGACATGCAGTAACCCTCCAGCATGATCATTATCTGGGTGAGAATTGACGACGTAGTCGACGTAACTGGTTTGGAAGTGTTCCTGGATGTGCTTGACCAGCTCTGCACCATAAGCTTGCGTGCCGCCGTCATAAATCATCACTTTATATTCGCCGTTTTCTCTCCAGCGAATCGCGATCGCATCGCCGCTATGCTCGCCCTTCCCCACCGGTAGAAAATCAATCTCAATGCTGTCTGCCATGCCGTGCTCCCCGAGTGTTGTTTCATTGAGCTTTCGCAGCCCTAAATTGTTGTTGGTGCCCACCGAAACGTTGGTATTGCAAAACCTAAAAGGCAGCAATTGGCCACTACAATCAATTTTGGGATGGATCCAATTTCTTCAAGGGGGGATGAGTAAATTATTTTACGATCGATGATTCAGGAGGCGACGGCGATGATCGCCTTATTGGAGACTCGATTGGACAGTCAAATCCAATGATCATGAAAGCATGGCAGGCCATGCCCGGGGGCCGGAACTGCGGATAGAACAGCTGTTAAGTTGCCGGATGCTGCAGGAGCGCAAAACGGTGGCAGCGCCAGAAGCGTCCTGTTCGGCCATCGCTAAGGTTGGGCTGGAGAGTCTCAGACGCGGCCCGGCCGCCTTAATCCTCACCGCAGTAGCGCTTTGGTCCACGTACTAACAAATTCGGCACTCCTGTTCAGGAGCGAGAACTGCCACTTGTCGCAACGATTCCACACTGTCCAATCCGACACCACTGCAGAAGTCTTGAATGCTATGAGAATGGAAATTTCTTATTGAAGACTCAACGCATGACGAACAGCAACATCAGTATCAGCGCGACCAACAATAGGCTCGCACAGGCCAAGCCGAGCAATTTGATCAACCGATCCAGTTTACGATCCAGACCAATCACCTGCAGCTCCAGTGCTCCAAATCGCACTGCGACTCCTTCATCTAAATGGGAGGCGGCGGGCTGCTCAACATCCTTGGAGCTGCGATCGCTGTGGACAGCGATGAGACTGCCACCTGCCCCGGTCGCGCCTATAGTGATCATCAGCAGCAGCATCTTGATGTTTTCGGCCATGTCTGTTCCCTCCAACCCTTTTTTGAATATTAGGTCATAGGAGAACTGGATCATGACGCCATATGCGATCAGAAAGTATCCCTTGAGAAACCGATCATCTCGGGTGTCGACCAGAAAAATGAAGACGACAAACGCCCCCATTAGATAGGCCATGGCTGACATCTCGATGCCGGAGATGCGGTACGCCACCCAACTCAGCGTCGCATTGGTGAACAGGGCCAACAGTATCCCAGGTTTGGTGGACAGCCAGTGCCAGAAATTTTTGTACGTCAACAACGCATCTCCCATATAACGGCCGCGATCAATACCAGCATGTTGAAGTGGAAATCAGACGCCGCGTTCATCTTTGCGAGGAAACGGCAGAGTCACACGCTTTTTTTGGGAGCGCGGCTGGCGCGGCTAGCCAAAATCTCCGCGCGCGCCTCGGCGGCGATCGCACGCTCACGGGCGTCAGCCAGATTATCTCGGGCAGCCTGCAACTCCCATTGCATGCCACTTATCTGCTCACCAGCCGCGGACACCTGTTGCTGGGCCTGCTCCAGCTGCGCAGCCAATAGCTGTGCGTCGGCACGCGCTGCCTGAGCCTGATCTCGGAGGTCCGCAAAACTGAGCTGTTGCTCTTGCAAAACCTGTTGACCAGCCAGCAGGCGCGCCTGGGTGTCCCTCAATTGCATGCCCACAGCCTTGCTTTCTTCTCGAACCCGGTCGATCTCCCGATAGGCACGGTCTTCGACATCACGGGTATAGCGCTGCTGCTCCGCTCTCTCCTGTTCAGCCTGTTCACGACTGTCGCTAAATTGCTGTTGGACGTCGCCGAGTTGAGTACGGAGGTCATTACAATACTCCTGCAGTCCTTCGCGTTGCGCGCGCAGGTCGGCGATCTGCGCTTGGCGCTGGTCGAGCAACTGCTCCAGGTCTGTCAAGCGGATTTCCGCGCCTTGGCGCGCTGACAGCGCCTCGTCAGTACGGTGCCGCTCCTGGGCGATTTCCAGCCGGGCGCGCGCCTCAAGGGCAACCACTTCCTCACGCTCTTCAGCCAGCACCTGCCGTTGACTGGCAAGCGATTGCTCGGTCACGCCCTGCGCGAGCGTGATCGCCTGCTGCCAGATGGCGATAAACGCATGAGCTACCTCCCCCGGCAGCCCTGGCAAGCGGGATTCTCCCCGCAAACGTCCGGCTAATTGCTCCCACCACTGATCAAGCAGACCGCCAATCCGCGCTGGACTGCCCCGTCCTAGCTCTAGCCGCACTCGTTCGACCGTAGGTCGTTCACCGCGCGACAACACCGCGTCAGCGGCGGCAAATACCTCGCTTTCCGGCACCCCTACTGCCATGTCTTATCTCCGCGTATATTAGGTCTGATAATGAAAGATTATCCGACGTTATTTTCTGAATAATGGAATTATCATACGTTGAACGTATTAAATATTACAGATCAGTTAACCCTAGTCGACGAAACCCCACTGGATCCGTATTTACTGGCCACAAACGCGCAGCACGCGGCCGCGGCGTTTATCGCCGCCGGCACGGCGGCCAATACCGTGCGCAGCTATCGCAGCGCCCTCGCCTATTGGTCCGCCTGGCTGCAACTGCGCTATGGCCAGACGCTGGGCGACGCCCCTCTGCCGACAACGGTGGCGGTACAGTTCGTCCTGGATCACCTGGCCCGACCGCTGGGCGACGGCACATGGGCGCACCTGCTACCGCCGGCAATCGATGCCGCCTTGGTGGCCGCACGGGTCAAGGGCGGATGGGGGGCGCTGGCCTACAACACCGTCAGTCATCGCCTCTCGGTGCTCGGCAAATGGCACCGCCTGCAGGGCTGGGACAGCCCCACCGAAGCACCAGCCCTGAAAACTCTTCTGCGCGACGCACGCAAGGCCCAGTCGCGCCAGGGAGTCAGCGTGCGCAAGAAAACCGCGATCGTGCTTGAGCCGCTGCAGGCACTGTTGACCACCTGCACCGATGGTGTGCGCGGGAAGCGTGACCGCGCCCTGCTCCTATTAGCCTGGAGTGGGGGTGGCCGACGGCGTTCCGAGGTGGTTGGTTTGCAGATCGGCGATGTGCGTCGCCTGGATGCTGACACCTGGCTGTATGCCTTAGGCACCACCAAGACCGACACCGGCGGCACTCGTCGTGACAAACCGTTGCGCGGCCCCGCCGCTCAAGCGCTGACCGAATGGCTAAATGCTGCGCCTGCAACGTCGGGACCGCTGTTTCGGCGCCTGTATAAGGGCGACAACGTGGGCACGGCAGGCTTATCAGCCGACCAGGTGGCGCGCATCGTTCAGCGTCGTGCAAAACTCGCGGGCTTGGACGGCGACTGGGCGGCGCACAGTTTGCGCTCAGGGTTCGTGACCGAGGCCGGCCGTCAGGGGGTGCCACTGGGTGAAGTGATGGCGATGACCGAGCACCGCAGCGTGAGTACGGTCATGGGCTACTTTCAAGCCGGTGCACTCCTGGAAAGTCGAGCCACGACCCTACTTAAGTCGTCGACCGTCGATGACCAAGAATCCCCGGAGGGCCAGCACTTTGGGGCAACCGAAGCTACCCAGCAACCTTAGCTGCTGGGTAACTCAAGACATGTATTCCAGCCGTTGAGTTCATGGGGGTGTCCTGCATGACGCTCTAACCGTTCAGCGTGATGCTTGCATCGAATCTGCGCTGCCCCCTCAAGCGCCTCTTTTAGTGGCAAAATGACACAATTAACGAACCACTGTTCTCGCACAAAGGCGCGGGCACAACACAAACTCCGCCAAATTTTGTGTTGTGCCCCCAAGATCAAGGAAGAACAAAATGATCCGATTAAAGCGGGGTCCCGTCCCGGATATCCTAAATTCCGAACGCGCTAACATGCTGCGAAAGGAAGCTGCCGATTTTTTCTCCCAGCCTCGAGAACAACGGAGTCAGAAACGCTTTGAGTTTCAGAAGTACGCAGCGCAGTTAAACAGTGATGTACGAAAGGCGCTGGCCGAATGTTTCCCTAGCAAGTGCGCCTACTGTGAGACCCCGGTCGAGAAACCTGAAATAGAGTTGTTTCGCCCCCGACAGAGTGCCAGCAATCTGGACGGTTCTGTAGACGACGACTGCTATTGGTGGCTCGCACATGACTGGTCGAATTACCTGCTCGCCTGCTCTCCCTGCAACACCTTAAAAGGGTCGCGCTTCCCCGTCGAAGGACTGCGTGCTGGGCCATATCCGACCAGCCTAGGCTTGATTGAAGAAGAAAGGCTACTGCTCGATCCTTGCGAAGATGAGCCGTCTTCGTTACTGCTTTTTCTAGAGGATGGTCGTGTCACAAGTGACGACTTTCAGGGCTCGGCGACGATTGATGTACTCGGGCTCAATCGGGAGGCGTTGGTGCACGCACGTCGTCGTGATCTAGAAAACCTGAAACGGATTTTATCGGTACAAAAGATAGCCTTCGATTCGCCCTATTTGGTGGATGACCTACTGAGCGCAATGATTACGGATGACAGTCCGTATGCCGCCATGCGCAGACAGTTCGTAGCTACCTGGGCCGCAGAGGAGGCCCCTGCTGGTCCGCAAACGAGCAAGCTACTGCAACAACTGCAGCACCACCGGGGCGCAGTGACTGGGAGTCTTGTTGCAAGTCTAAATGACTTGAAGCTAGCGGCAGAACGTCTCACTAATACAACTGTGGGGATGGAGTCCTTTTCTGTATTAGAAGCGCGAATACCGAATGACTTCTATCGTAAAACCCGTTTTATCGAAAACTTCCAGTTGACCAATATCCGGTCATGCGAAAACGTAAGCCTACAGACCTCACTGGGAGCAGGAGGATCAGGAAAGTGGTTAGTGTTGCTGGGCGAAAATGGCACAGGCAAGAGCACAACCCTTCAAGCCCTTGCTTGCGCACTGGCGGGACAGGATGCCGTTGACGATCTCGATATCAAAGCGTCTGACCTGCTACGCAGCGGCTGCGAAACCGGTACAGTCAGCGTGCAATTGTCTAGCTTCTCCAGACCCATCGTAATGACGCTTAACGCAGCCAATAACAGCATCACCATTGATCCGCCTGAACCCAAAGTCATGGTCCTGGCATATGGCGCAACTCGTTTATTGACACCGCATAAAAACAAGGCCCTGCCTCGCGCATCCGTTCACATTGCCAACCTCTTCAACCCGCTCGAACGTCTAAGTAACGGTCGCCCTTGGCTTTACGACACGGATGATCAAGAATTCGACCGGATAGCACGTGCATTGTCCGCCCTACTACCTCGTCCGGATGGCGCTCAGTTCTTTCGTCACAATAACGAAATCGTTGTAAAGTCCGCCGGAGTGATCGATACCCTGGAGGCACTTAGTAGCGGCTACCAGGCTGTAGTTGCGTTGGCATTAGACATCATGAGCGTGCTGCGACGGGGCTGGCAAGATGCGGCCTCTGCTGAAGGGATCGTGTTGATCGATGAGATTGATGCCCATCTCCATCCGCGGTGGAAGATGCGCATTATCCAGCGCCTGCGTGAGGTCTTCCCTCGCCTGCAATTCATCGCCACAAGCCACGAGCCTCTGACACTACGGGGTATAGAACGAGATGAAGTAGCAGTGTTGAAACGGACACTGAGTGGCGCAGTGAAGGTCATAACCGCAGAGACCGACGATCTGCCGTCCCCTCGAAATATGACAGTGGGTCAATTGCTGACCTCTGACTTCTTTGGCCTGAACTCGGCCGAAGACCTCGAAATCGATACCCTGTTTGAGGAGTACTATCGACTGCTTGCCTCAAGGGAGCGAACTGTTGCAGATGAATTGCGCCTTGAGGAACTCCGTGAAGAGCTTGAATCAGGCCGCCAGTTAGGTTTGACTGAACGTGAACGCTTGGTTTTCGAAGCAGCCGATGCATACATTGCTGAACGAATGGCCAGGCGGCAGGCGTTACCGAAACAAATAAAGTTGGAAGCCCAACATCGTCTCCAACAGCTATGGGCAACCCTGGATGAGCCTGACACGCCCCCCCCACCACTGGGAACTGACAGGAAGTCACCCTTATGATCAGGGTAGAACGGGCAGAATGCCCACCTAGTTTGAATGGTCCTGATTCAAAAGGTAGCCTAGAGCGAGCAGCAGCGCTTGTCGCGCAAGCGGCAGGTGGAAAAACAAAGTTCAAAGCGTATAGAGAGTCTGATGTCGTTCTCACTCTACGCGAGATGTTCAATAAGAAATGCGCTTACTGCGAGTTTAACTATGCAGCAGGCTCCCCCGAGGATATTGAGCATTTTCGTCCCAAAGGTGCCGTTGTAATCAACGGCCAACTTACCAAGCCGGGGTATTATTGGTTAGCCGCAGAGTGGAGCAATCTGTTGCCATCCTGCATCGATTGTAATCGCAAACGCTCCAAGGAGTTTGCGGAATCCAATCAAGCGTCCTCGGGAAAAGCCAACCTATTTCCCGTAGTGGACGAAGCACACCGATGGCGTAGCCATACCGCTCCCAACGTGAACGAGCAACCGTTGTTACTCAACCCCTGTGATGACTATCCCGACCAACACCTCGAGTTTCTAAATGACGGTTTGGTACGGGCAGTAGCCGATGCCGCTGGAAACCCCAGTCCCAAAGGCGAAACCTCGATAGAGGTATTCGGTCTGTTACGCCATGACCTTGTCGAACAACGGGCCGCCAAGCAACTCATGATCAGAGCCGCCATCGAACGCGCCCTTGAGGCCGCCGAGATAGCCGAGGATACGGACGACATCACACGCAGAGAGAAATGGCTAAATCTTTCTGCAAATCTTCTAATGGATGCTCGGGCTCACTTAGACAAGCGACAACCTTATAGGGCAGCAAGCGAGGCGATTTTCCGCGAATATGGCATTCCGCTCTAGCCCTAACTTGATCGCTCAAAAAATTGCCCAAACTGAATTGGTAAAGCGATGAGCACAACGGTCAGTTACGCCTGGTGAGCGCGGCCTCGTAGCCGGGCCGAGGATGGGACGCAGGCGCATACCACTGCGTCGCGTGCCCACGCTCGGTCTTCGCGTTTACAACAAGCAGCGGATCAAACCAGCCAACGACGGGCGCGGCCTAAACAACAGCGCCCGCACCGCACTGTTGTCACGAATGCCCAGAACCTGCCCCACTTGCGACTCGTCCGCCCCTATACAGCAATCCTGCCACAGTACGCCGAGCATCCCGGCTGCTCAGCGCCGGCAGTCCTCTGCCTATGAAAAGGGGGGGGGTCAATTTCAATCGACATGGCTCGGGATCCACACAACATGGAAGTGTTCATGCGGTATGCTCAGCAATACGGTGGGAATAGCGCGTCAGCACACGTGATGATGGAAGCAGAGCTGACTCGGTAGGGACTTTCACCCAATAGGGTATTTTCGGATGGGACGGCATTACCTTACTCATTTGAAGGTGCGCGTAACGCTGGAGAAGCGATCAGGGGCAAGCCTGCCTTGTCACCCAATATTGCAGGAGAGAGGGACACGAACATGCAACGATTCAGTTAAGCAGGATCGTCACCATCTCCTTTTACTTCCTTCCCCCACGTAAAAGCTCAGTCGAATATAGCCCCTACGTCGCAAGGCTAGATTTCACACGTCAAAAACAGGAGCTCTCCTACAACAGTCATCGAAAATTGGCGATATAAAAAAGGCAAACCGAGATACTAGCTGCGTACTTCTTTGGCGCAAACAACATACAAAACCAGTCGAAATGGATTCATACAATGCTCAAAATTCCGGTACAACGTGCAAGTGATGACGAGTGGTTTGAATACGCAGAACAGAGCTGCGAAGCTTTGACGCTGCATCTCACAGAATTCCTAGCTGATCGTTTTACCTACAAACCGCGTTATGTAAATCAGCACCTCAACCGCTCCTTTGCTACGGTTTCAGCCAAAACACATAAATACGATCTCTACTTCCGAGCATTTCCCCGACCACATGACTTCTGGCCTAGAGAGAGCATTACGATCGCGAGAGTAATGTTCAAAGAGCGACGAGCTGGACACGGACGTAGCCTGATCGAAATGCTCGTGAAGCTGGCGCCAAAATTTGGCTATAAATACTTAAGTATCGAATGTGCTAACGAAAATGCGGCAGCATTTGCACAGCGAATGGGTTTTACTCGCTATGAAGATGGGCGCCATTGGGTTGGATCAATAGTAGAAATTCAACAGTCTTTTGTTAGGCAATCACATCAGCCCTAAAGCAGCGTGTGATACAAAGGTAACCCCTATTGAGTAGCTCGCTACCTGGGTTTGAGGGCAAACGCTAGCGCCTAGAAGAACAGACATTTTCAACGTGCTAACGAGCTTCGCTCTCCCCATACCCACCAGGGGTGAAGTGCACCGCCCAAGCGATTTTCTCTCTGATAAAGCCAAATTCACGGATTTCGATTTGGGCTCAACATCCAGCGACCTGAGCTTTGAGGATTTCAAAGAAAATGCGCCATCGAGTAAAAGCTGATATGGAACAAGGCTTATTGGATATCGGCCCGGACAATTCGTTGTTCATTTGTCTCGAATGCCTTGGGGATCCCATGCTCAAGGAGTTTAAGTCGCTGCCAACTTCCGAAGTCACCTGTGCAGCCTGCAGATGCTCAACGCGCAGAGCAGTCTGTCCGCTTCGTATAGCCAGCTTCATTCGCAGGCATCTTCCGACACATTTCAGCATCGATGATGGGCTCTACGATGGCTACGAGATGACCCTGTCCGAAATCGTTGGCAAAGCAATCCGATGCGATTACAAACCCGTCTGTGACGCTATCGCGCTCGAACTGAGTGATCCTGACTCAGATGAGGACGACTTTTACTGGCATGGGCAAGTGTATTGCCACCAGCACAGCCCATTCGATGACGAGGAGCATGAGCGCTGGTGGGTGGTGGGTGACTGGGAGAGAGTTGCGTACGAGTTAACTTATGAACGACGCTTTTTCAATGAAAGGGCCAGCAAGCTATTCGAGGCCCTTCTCCACGAGGCGCTAACTGCAAAGAATCCTGAGTGTCTGGAAGCGCCAGCGGTTATCAAAATCCTACCCACCGGAACGGAGCTTTATCGAGCGCGAATCGCTTCTGACATCGACGAAGCCCGTCACTTTAAAAGTAACCCGTCTATTGAGCTCAGCGCCCCGCCGCCGGGGTTCGCCAAAAATAATCGAATGAGCGCAGTAGGTATCCCATGGATGTATTTAGCGCGCGATATTCCGACCTGTGTCAGTGAAGTTTTACCAAAGCCTGGAAATATTGTCGTGGCGGGAAAGTTTACCTCCACCGTGCCGCTTTCGATTTTTGATTTCAACACGCTCAGTGGATTACTAAAGCATGAGGACTTGAGCTTATTCAGCCCTGACCACGAGGAGCGCAGTAATCACCAAAAGCTATTGAGGTATTTACACGATGAGATCGCTCGCCGCGTCGAACGTACCGATACTGGGTACGTGGTGACACAGGCATTCGCAGAGTTCATTCGCTTCTATGCGCCCCATTCTTTTGATGGCATCAGCTTTCGCTCTGTGCAAAACCCTGGCGGCATCAACGTTGTGCTATTTGCCAAAGATGAACCTGATTGCTATCGATCGCCAGGTAGATATCCGCAATTTGACCTCACAATATCTTGCGAATCCGTGACAACACACTTCATTGAGGATTGAACGGGGCGACTGCGTCGGCCCAGCTCAAGCATATCGATAAAAGGCCTAGTCATCAGGTGCCCACTTGAGTCTAAGTGGCGCAACGGCATAACTCGCTTTTTTGAAGTAGAGTTCCCCAAACGTCAGTTTGATAAAGCCTTTTGCTGGAAACAATTCTGTCAGCACTACCACAGAGATCTACCACCCAACACTCGCCCCGCCCCACTAAATTCACCCGCCATTGCCACCGGTGTGAATGCAAGGAACGAAGGATCAGAATCAGCGCGTGCATATCAGAGCCAGTAGATTTGTTCGGCTTTTTGGCAAGATGTGTGGTAATTCTGCAATTTAGGATATTTCGTCAGGAGGACATGTGATCTGTCATTTTTTGCGCGGCATCCGTAATCGTGTCCGGGGTATCTTCTACTCTAGGCAGGGGTCTACCAATGAGTCTTGGAACCTGGTCCCGCTTACCCCTGAGTACTTGGCAGACGAGCATGGCGGCTATGTCGCCGCTATCGAAGCTGCCCTCGCGAAGGATCTGATACGCAACATAGCGTTGTCAGGCAACTATGGGGTCGGTAAGAGCAGTATCATGCGGGAAGTCGCCCGGCGGCAGGATAATCGTATCGTAGAGTTATCGCTCTCGACGCTCGCGCCTATCGAAGCTTCCCAGCTTGATAATTCAGTGCCTATCCAGGCCACGACCCCAACCAACCGCATCCAGCAGGAAATTGTCAAACAGCTGCTCTATCGAGAGTATCCGAGCAGAACCCCTGGCTCACGGTTTCGGCGTATTGAGCGTTTCCGATGGTGGCGGGCGATCGGAACGTCGGTATTGCTGGGATTTGTCGCTGCTGTAATTTTCCTGCTGACTGGATGGACGGTAAAGATTGCTTCTGTATTCACGCCAGATTTGGATATTGGTGTTTGGGCTCACGCTGTGATTTGGAGCGCTGCGGCGCTGATTACCCTGCTGGTGAGCTGGTTGTTCTATGGGAAACTGCATATCCAGCAATTCTCCGCAGGGTCTGCAACCGTCACGCTCAACGAAAGTTCTGTTTCGTACTTCGATCAATACCTCGACGAGATCGTCTACTTTTTTGAGGTCTCAGACCGCGATGTTGTTCTTTTCGAGGACATCGACCGGTTCAACGACTCTCATATCTTCGAGACGCTTCGGGCGCTGAACACTTTGCTTAACGCCTCGCCCCAGATCAAGAAGCCGATCCGATTCATCTATGCTATCAAAGACAGCATCTTCGATCGCATCGGCCTGGAGATAGAAGGTCGCAAGCTTAATACAGAAGTGCTTACGACAGACGATCCGGCGCAGGCCGAGGCTATACGCGCCAACCGCACGAAATTTTTCGATCTTGTCATTCCGGTGGTTCCTTTTATTACGCACCGAAGTGCTCGCAACTTGGCGCTAAAGCTACTTGGTCAAGTCGAGCATCAGGTAGCACCGGAGCTTCTAGACTTAGCGACGCAGTACGTACCAGATATGCGGCTGCTCAAGAACGTCCGTAACGAATTCATCGTCTTCCGCGACCGAATCTTCTCCGGCGACGGTAAGCAGCTCAACCTGAGTGAGACTGACCTGTTTGCGATGATGCTCTACAAGAGCACGCACCTAGCAGACTTCGAGACTATCCGGCTCGGCCATAGCAAGCTGGACATGCTCTACAAACTTAGCCGTGAACTGGTGACTGAGAACATCAAGCGAATCGAGGGCGAGCTTCGCGTGCTTCGCCAGAAGATCACGCGGATCAATTGGGCTGCTACCCGCAGTAATCAGTTGGGCGAACGCCTGCTTGCGCACGTGCAGCGGACAGCTGAGGCTTCTGGCTTCCGGACCCAGAATGCAACCTTCTCGCTCGCGGGTGCTACGAAGTCTTCGAAAGACCTCAAGGGAGCGCAGTTCTGGACAACCCTCGTCTCACCAGACGAAAACTTGGTACTTGAATATTATGACCACTACCAAGGTCGTACGCTTTCGTTTACTCGCGACAGTCTTGTGGGTGCACTTGGTGATCCTCTGGACGCCGAAAGCTGGAATGAAGCAGATCGAGAAACGCTCGCTGAGCAGACCGACGAGAAGATGGAGGAAATGAGGTTCCTGCGGAGCGCTGATCTTGGTGATCTCGTCAAACGAACGGAGTTTCTCGTCCTGTATAAGGAAAGCAAGCAGTCCTTCGAGGCAATCGCCAAGATCATCCTAACGCCAGGCTTGGCGTACCAGATCGTCCGTGCTGGGTATATCAACCGCAACTTCACACTTTACACGTCAACATTCCACGGGGATCGCGTTGGGTCAGCTGCTACGAATTTCATTATCCATCACGTCGAGCGAGACCTGATGGACCAGCACTTCGAGCTTGGTCCGGAGGACGTGGACGCTGTTGTCCGCGAGCGCGGCAAGAGTTCGCTGAAGGAACCGTCGCTTTACAACATCGCTATCCTAGACCACCTTCTGGCCAAACATATAGACGCGGCCGACATCATGATTCACTCCCTAGTAGGTCTCGGGGAGCGTCAGGCTAGTTTTCTGCAGGCGTACCTTGCCGCCGGTAACGAGTGCCTACGACTCATTGAACGGTTCACGGTCGCGTCCACGCAAGCGCTCACCTATCTCGTAAGTCAGGCGGACCTAGACGACTCCTCACGACTAGCGCTTGTGAATGTAGCGCTAGCACACCTGACGCCTTCAAAGCAGCGGATAGATTCTGCGGTGTCGTCGTACCTGACGGCGCACTACGCTGAGTTCACGGCGCTTACGTCCGATGCGACCGTACCGGTCCAGGCAGAACGTATCAGCGTACTCTTCAGAGATGCCAGTATTACCGTGCCGCGTCTGGAACTGTTGGGTAGCCAGACTCGTGCATCGTTCGTATCACGCAATTTGTATGAAATCACGGACCAGAACCTCGCGATCGCCATCGACAATGCAACAACCGTGGCGCTCGACGTCATCCGGGATCGGAGCGGGACGGTGTACGACTATGTGCTCAGGTATTTGAGCAAATACCTGGAGGCTATCGATGGTACCTCCATGACGATAGATGCTAACCAGCACTTCATCGCAATAATCGAAGATGTACTCTCGCGAGATGCCCCCCTTCTTGGTGATGTGATCGAGCGAGCTGCCCCAGATTGTGAAGTTGCAGATCTCGCAGAGGTGTCTGAGGGCGCGTGGCCAGCGTTGGCAGAACATAAGCGTGCTCCAGCAACGTTTAACAACGTTAGCCGCTACGTCGCGGTTCTTGGGGCGGTAGATGCGCAACTGGCGAAAACCTTGACGGCTGCTGCCGAGATCACCGATACCAACACCGCTGACGAGGAGTCGAAGATTGCGTTGGCCGCATCAATCCTGGCGGCAAAGGATCAGCTCCCATCAGCAGTGCTTCGTGCAAAGCTGGTCGCGAGCTTGAGCCTGAGCTGCTACCTCGAGGTTGGCCAAGTCGCGGCCGAAGTTGGCGACTTCTTCGCGCAGTTGCTCAAGCACGACATCATTGCGGATGAAGCGGCATCCTATGAGCACCTTGCAGCCACTGATTGGCAGACGCGCAAAGGGTTTATCCGAGAATCGCGGAAGTTTTCGGGCTACATGACCCCCGCGTTGGTGGCGGCGGATCTTGCAGAACTTCTGAAAAGCGATGAGATAGCCTCGGCAATCAAGGATGTGGTTGTTGAGCAGGCCGCAAAGTATGCGGAGGTGGCGGGCCGCCGAGGGCTGAATGAACTGGCACAATTCGCTACCCGAGGCGGGCGCGAACTATCGCCCGATGTTGTGCAGAAGATGGCGCAAGAAAATGTCTCAGCGGAGCAGATCTTACTGCTATTAAAGTCGCACCTAGGTGTGATCAGTCGTGACCAGCTCTTCACTATCCTGCAGGTACTTGACGGTGATTACCCTTACCTCATTGAAGTGGGCCGCAGTAAATTGCGAGTGCCGGATACTCCTGCTAATCGTGAGCTCTTGGAACGTCTTCAACGAGAAAAGACTGTAAGTAGCTACGGCGTTAATAAGGGAGTGATTGAGGTAATCAGGAAGCGTAAGTGAGACTGTGCGATCTGAATTACTCTAGTGCGACGATGGTTAGCGCTGAAAACCTTCGACACAATGATGTCTGATGATAACGGCGAATATTGCGTGAATGATTTGGTTCGATTATGGATCGTCCGCTTTTGCACCAGTTGCAGCACGACACGAGCGGCAGAATTCGGCCACAACCGGACAGTCGGATTAAGGGCGTGCTTGGTAGCAGCCTCAATTCCTCGGCACGAGAAACGAGCAGTGCTTCACGCACATCATTGACAAGCGCTATCTGGTTGTCCCGGTCGACGACAAACAACGTGTCCAGCATCAGGTGGATCAATTCTGGATAGAGCGCTAGTAAATCAACGAGCATGGGCTTCAGCGTCCGGTTCAGATAGCGCGATAAAAGCCTTAACGTGATGGGCGACGGTGAGCAACCCCATTCGATTTGACCGATATCGGAAGGCACACTTCCGATCTCATCAATGATGGTCATTTTTCCCTATTGATTGATCGACGGTATGCGTCCGGCAAAGTCATCTAGCATAAGTTTGCCGGCTAGGCGAAACCTCAGGAACTCAGTCCCAAAGAGGCTGCATGCTAGGTCTGGTATAACCCCAGACGCGTGGCACCCCATCCTCTAGAGAGAAGGGAAGGTTGTGCTTTCTTAGCGTGGAAAGTAGCCAATCGAGTGAAACCGCTTTGAGTTCGATCCACTCAATTTCTTCTACCGGATGGATGTGGTAATGCCATTCTCGATCCCAATCTGTGCAGTAATCGCTTGGAGCTAAGACACTGTGCAATCTGAACTCAGGCTTCATTTGCGGGGCGTTAATCATTGCTTTGATCAGCTCAGCCCATTTGGTGTTGTTCATGACGGGAAAAATCATGCCCGCAGTCAGCAGCCTGCGAATTTTCGCTTTTGTAACCTCGTCGAGTTCAGGCAGCTGATGCATAAGATTCGCGTAATTGTATGAAGTGAGTACAGTCTAACCCAACACACCTTTCGCGATTAAACGGGCACCCACCTGTGCGGCAACAGCTCAGTAATCTCACTCGCCCGCTGCGTCGGCAGGCGTGTAAGAACATCCTTCAAGTAAGCGTACG
This sequence comes from Pseudomonas sp. TH34, assembly GCF_016650865.1. NCBI lineage: Bacteria > Pseudomonadati > Pseudomonadota > Gammaproteobacteria > Pseudomonadales > Pseudomonadaceae > Pseudomonas > Pseudomonas sp. TH34. The sequence continues at coordinate 32,484 of NZ_JAEKFB010000025.1, read as the reverse complement.
GATCATGTCCGTTGAGCCGCGCCGACTGGATCAAACTCATGATCGCCGCCGCACGTTTACCGCTGCGTAACGAGCCAGCGAACAGCCAGTTCGAGCGTCCAAGAGCCCACGGCCGGATTTGATTCTCGCACCAGTTATTATCGATGGGCACAGCACCGTCAGCGCTATCCAGCGTTTGAGGCTGTAATCCAACGCTTTCGCGATGGCCGATCCCTCAGGCACAAGCTGTCTTTGGGCGATCATCCAGGTATGAAGTGCGTCGATGATCGGCGCTGCTTTTTCCTGCCGTATTCGCTGTCGATCACCCGGTTCCAGCTCGCGGACTTCTCGTTCAACTTCGTACAAGGCCGCGATGTAGTGCAGCGCTTTTTCGGCGATCTGGCTCTTGTTGGTCGCATGCAAGTCAAAGAACTTTCGGCGCGCATGGGCCATGCAGCCGATCTCCGTAACTCCCAGTTCAAAGCCTGCCTTGTAGCCTGCAAAGTCATCGCAGACCAGCTTGCCGTTCCAACTACCCAGGAGGGCTCGGGCATGTTCGCCAGCGCGGCTTGGGCTGAAGTCGTAAACGACCGCCGCCAAGTCGGAGAACTGACTGGTGGCATAGGCCCAGACGTAAGCACGATGAGTTTTCTTCGCACCAGGCGTCAGCATTTGTACCGGCGTCTCGTCGGCGTGGACGACGCCGTGCGTCAGCACGGCTTCGCGCAGCGAATCGACTAGCGGCTGGAGTTGCACGCCGCAGTTGCCTACCCATTGCGCCAAGGTCGAACGGGCGATAGGCAATCCGGCGCGGCCGAAGATTTTCTCTTGGCGATACAGCGGCAGATGATCGGCGAACTTGGCCACCATGACGTGGGCGAGCAGGCTCGCGGTTGGGATACCCTTGTCGATGACGTGCGCCGGTACCGGCGCCTAGATCAGCGTTTCGCACTGCTCGCAGGCCCATTTCCCACGGATATGACGCTCGACGGTGAACACGCCGGGCGTGTAGTCGAGTTTTTCACTGGCATCTTCGCCGATGCGCTTGAGAGCACAGCCGCACTGGCAATGGCTGTTGTCCGGTTCGTGATGGATCAGCGTACGAGGAAATTGCGGCGGCAGCGCTGCGCGCTTAGGTTGCTGGTGCATTTTGGCTTCGACTGGTGTCGGTTGCAGCGCCTCAAGCTCGGCTTCGATTGCGGCAATATCAGTATCGATCAAGTCATCGAGCAAGCTGGCCTGATCTGGACTTAGTTGCTCGCTGCGTTTGGCAAACTTGAAGCGCTTGAGCAGCGCGATCTCGTGGGCCAGCTTCTCGTTGACCGATTTGTGATGGGTGATTTGCTTGTCCATTGTCTCGACGCGCTGGATCAACTGCGCCGCCAGGGCAAGCAGTTGTTCAGGGTTTAATTGATCGAGATTTGGATGCAAAGTCATGCCGCCGATTTTGCCAGAGAAGGCTGGTGGCGACGATAGACTGATGGGCCAATTGCGCTGGCAAGCACGCCATGGCAGGTGTTAAAGCATCGAGATGATTCCGCCTGCACCGACGCGCTGCCAAGGTAAACCGAGCACCAGGGCCTGAAGTTGCTCGGCATCCAACTCAACTTCGGAGCCGTGTCGCACACCCGGCCAGAAGAAGCGTCCTTGATTCAAACGCCGGGCGGCAAGCCAAATCCCCACGCCGTCATGCACCAGCACTTTCATTCGATTGGCGCGGCGGTTGGCGAACAGACAGGCACAGTGAGGCTTCGCCGCACCGAACACCGCCACGACCCGTGCGAGCGCGGTTTCAGTGCCGGCGCGCATGTCCATGGGCTCGGTGGCGAGCCAGATGGAATCAATGCGGATCATCGCAGCAGGTCTCGCAGGAAAGCAGAACACGCCGCTGCATTTTCTGCTGGCCAACTCACCACGACTACACCTTTTGGATGCGGCACTTCGATTCGGATCGTGGCAGGAAGGGCCTGATGCATCGGCACCGGCGGCGAAGTCTTGACCGGGATGAAGGCAGTTTGCAGTGCCAGGTTTTTCTGCGCATGCACCCGAATCCATTTATGGACGAGGTTTGCATTGAGGTTGTGGGTCAAGGCGACATTGGCAATTGAAGTGTCAGCTTGCGCGCACTCGGCGATCTCATTGACGACGTCGTCGAACACGATGAACGGAAATTATTTTTCTGCCACCGCCAGGAGGATGGACAAGCAAAACGCCCGAAGATGCCCTTCATTGAGCACAGCAAACGCATCAAGCAAGTTGCAGTAAAGCGTGAAGCCGTGAGGCAAAAAGGCGCAAAAGCGATCGTCTTGCGCCTGGATATGGGTGAGGGCGCAGGATTCGAGGCGTTCAAGGAAAAAGTCATCCACTTTCTGGACAGTGAGTGGGGCACCAAGTCTTTTGACTATCTAGTCAATAATGCAGGTTTTTTACCACAGGCGGCATTGGTCGAGAACACGACCGAAGAACTATTTGGCGCATGCATGCGCGTGCTGTTCAAGGGCCCCTACTTTTTGACCCGGTCGCTACTTCCATTCCTCGCAGACGGCGGCTCGATTGTGGACGTGACGACTAACGCTATTTTCCAGCAGGCTCTGGCGCAGGGATGCGCGGCCTATGCCTCCATGAAGGGCGGCATGACAGTGTTGACCAGCTATATGGCCAAGGAATTCAGCGATCGCCGAATCCGCGTCAACTCTGTCGCGCCGGGAGCTACCCGCACGCGGATCGCGATGACGCCTATGAAAAGTACCCGGGGATTGCCGAACATATGGCCAGCATAACGGCGATGGGACGCTTGTGCGAAGCCGACGATGTTGGCGTCGTGATCGCATCGTTACTTTCGGATGATTTTCGCTGGGTGGCGGGACAGCATATTGAGGCTTCCGGTGGTGCTCGATTGTCTTCCAAGATTTGACATCGGCACATCAATAGGGGGCGTTAGCAATCCGGTGTATTTCATTACCGACCATGCTCTGAAGACACGGTAAGAGCTAACGCCACCTGCAGCAAAAATACTGGCTGTTTCACACACTCGGACTGCTCCGGCTGCCATCGCGAAGCGCGATGGCAAGCTCACAAATGCCTGATATACGCCTCCTCTCCCCCGCCACTACCATCACAACGTCATGAACATTCGCACGGCGACGATCAACGGCTGTGGCGCATTTTCCCAAGAATAATAAAACCATCTTTGTGAGGCTTTTCATGAACAACCCCGCTTCCGGGTCTATGACCAACACTGCAGTCGCCAAGGGTGGAGCCCCGCTGACCACTCACCAACGCTACGCCACGTTGGGAGGCTCCTGGGCGGCGTGGCTGTTTGATGCACTGGACGCAACCATCTTCGGCTTTGTGCTGCTGGCTATTGCTACCACCTTCGCCGTGGGTTTGAGCGATGTTGTCTCAACGGTTGCATGGTTCCTGCTCGCCACGGGGATCGGCGGCTTCTTCCTGGGCAACCTTTGCGACAAGATCGGACGCAAGAAAACCATGATGCTGTCCGTGTTGGTCTACGGCACCTGCACCTTTCTGTGCGGCTTTGCCGAAACCCTGTGGCAGCTTGATCTGTTTCGCTTTTGCGTCGGCATCGGCGTGGGTGGCTTGTGGTCCGCAGCGGCAGCACTGGTCTCGGAAATCTGGCCGCCTGCCGGGCGGGCCAAGGCCTTCGCGGTCATGCAAACCGGCTGGTCCGGCGGGGGCCTTCTCGCCGCGGTTTTCGCCTGGAGCTTTCTCGACAGCAACAACCCGGACTCCTGGCGAATGCTGTTTATCTACGCCTCTATTCCGTCGTTCCTGACTCTGGTGTTCATTTGGCTATTCGTCAAAGAGTCGCCGGTTTGGCTGGCCAACCGCGAGTTCATGCGCAATAACACCGACAAAGGCCGCCTCACAGAAATCTTCAGCCCCCAGTACCTGAAAACCACCCTGCTGGGCCTCAGCATTTCGGTACTCGGCATGTATGGCTACTGGATCATCACGACCTTCATGCCGGCCTACCTGCAGAACATATTGAACGTGCGCATCGACCAGGCACCGGTGTTCATTATCTGGATCGGCATCGGCGCCACCCTCGGCTACCTGGCTTACGGCTACCTGGCGGAGAGCATCGGTCGGCGCCTGGCTTTCGCGACCTTCTTCACGGGCATGGCGATCATGGTACCGGTGTTCGCCTACTCGGCGACCTTGATGCCGTTGATGGACGGAAAGCTGATTTTCACCACCCAGAACGTCGTCATCCTGGGTTCACTGGCAGCGCTGCTGGGCTTTTTCACAGGTTATTTCAGCGGCTTCGGCGCCTGGTATGCCGAATTGTTCCCAACCAGTATTCGCGCAACCGCTTCAGGCTTTTGCTTCAACTTCGGACGTATCGGTGCCATCGCCGGCATCAAGCTGGTACCGATCCTGATCCCGATCGTCGGCTTTACAGCGACCATTTCCCTCGCCTCCGTTGCTTACGTGATCGCCGCCGTCATGGTGTTCTCGTTGCAGGAAACCAAAGGCGTTCAACTCACAAGCGGTAACTGACCTGCACCACACAGAGAGCACGTATATGAAAAACTTTCGAATCGGACAGATTGTTCCCAGCTCCAACACCACAATGGAAACCGAAATCCCGGCGATGCTGACCTCGCGTTACGGGCTCTTTCCAGAGGAGCATTTTACTTTCCACTCGGCGCGTATGCGCATGATGCATGTCAGCCCCGAAGAGCTGAAAAAGATGGACATCGACAGCGACCGCTGTGCGCTGGAACTCAGTGATGCGCGGGTTGATGTGATGGCGTATGCCTGTCTTGTCGCAATCATGTGCCAGGGAGCCGGCTATCACAAAGTCTCCCAGGCCCGCCTAGGCAAAACGGTGGCGTCCAACCAATCCAACGCCCCCGTACTCAGTTCCGCCGGCGCGTTGATCGACAGCCTGAACCTGCTCGAGTACAAGAAAATTTCGATCATTACCCCGTACATGAAACCACTGACCCAACAAGTCATTGACTACATCGAAGCCGCTGGCATTGAGGTGGTCGACTCCATCAGCCTGGAGGTTTCCGACAACCTGGAGGTCGGCCGTCTGGACCCCATGAACCTGGTGGCCCATGCCGACCGGCTCAATATTGGCCAGGCCGACGGCGTGGTGCTGTCCTGCTGCGTGCAGATGCCTTCGCTGCCCGCCATCCAGGTGGTACAGGATCGTCTCGAGAAACCCGTGTTGTCTGCGTCGATCGCCACGGTTTACCAGATGCTCAAGACCCTCGGCCTGAAGGCTCACGTACCGAATGCAGGCCACCTGTTGTCCGGAGCATTCTGAGTCGAGGCCTTGTGAGGTACGATAAACACCTCAGGCCTGGATGCCACGGTATCTCATATGAAACTTGACCCCGTCTCATTGCGACTCTTTGTCAGCGTCGTTGAAGAAGGCACCATCGCTGCCGCGGCTAAACGCGAGCATATCGCAGCAGCAGCGGTCAGCAAGCGGCTCAGCGAGCTGGAAGAGCTACTCGATTCAAAGTTGTTGGATCGTTCGAACAAAGGGATCACCCCGACGGATGCGGGCCTTTCGCTGTTGTTCATGGCTCGCAGCGCGCTGAACAACCTCAATGAAATCGTCGTACAAATGCGCGACTACTCCCACGGTCGTCGTGGCTCGGTGCATGTACTGGCCAACATCTCAGCCATCACACAATTCATGCCGGCCAAAATCAAGTCATTCATGGACTTGTACCCGTTGATCAGCGTGAGCATGGAGGAGCGGCAAAGTCTGACCATTACCAAAGCGGTAGCCGAGAACCGCGCCGATGTTGGTATATTCACCCGGCTTCCTCATGGCGCAGATATCGAAGTATTCCCGTTCCGTCACGACCGGCTGGTGCTCCTGGTTCCCAATGATCATCCGTTGGCTGTGCGCGATTGCGTCAGCTTCAGCGAAACCCTCGATCATGCTTATGTCGCGCTGAGCAGTGGCACCCACCTCAACTTTCAACTGATCAAAGCGGCCAACGACCTCGGGCGCTCATTGAAAATCCGTATGGAAGTGTCCAGCTACGATGCATTGTGCGGGATGGTTCAGGCAGGCGTCGGGATTGGCATCCTGCCCGAAGGCAGTATGGGCCTCTATAAAATCGATCGAGCGAAGATGGTCAGGCTGGATGAGGCATGGACATCCCGTGAGATCAGTGTGTGCGTGAGGTCCCGTGAAGCCTTGTCCGTTGCGGCAGGATTGTTTCTGGACCATTTGCTCGAAGGGCAATGAACGACCGGAAACAGCATTCGCTCAAACCGGCTGATGCACTTCAGGCATCGACCGGCACCTCATCTGCCGCGTTAACGGTGGGCGGAAAGCAGTTTGGAGAAGGCAGCGTTTAGTGTGTTATCCGCATCGAGAAGCCGTTGGCGATGTTGCTGCGCCCATTGTTGATCATTGCCTAGCGTGGTCTGCGCTTCGGCCAACATGCGCTTGACCTCGGCAGGCTGCGGTCCGCCGATGCCTATGCGGGTCGCAACCATATTCTGCGGCGATAATGTTGCGCGAAAAGCGGCCTCATCCAGGGGCAAGTTATCGGTTTTCCAGTGATATTGCTGCGCTGCCTGGGTGTAAAGTTTCTGCGCTACGTCATAGGGGAACGTATTGGGTAACAGCCCATGCGTACGAGCGTGTGTCACGATCAGCGAAGCGAAGCTGTGCCCAATGCGAAAAGGCACACCGTACTGGCGCTCCAGCGTGTCCGCCAACTCCATTGAAGTAGTCCATTCGTTCTCCAATTCTTCAAGCGAGCGCTTGGGGTCGATGGTCAACGCTTCCAGTACGCTGTCCATGCGCTTGAACATTTCCTCTGCGGCACCAAACACTCCCAGACTGTCGAAGGCATCCTTGTAATCGGTCATACCCGTGGTGACATTGTGTGCCCTGATCATCGTTGCCTGTGCCAGCCCCACCACATCGGACGCGGACTCACGGGTGCGCATCAGGAAACCAGGATTACGTTTTTGCGGCATTGCACTGCTGGTGTAGGTCGAGCCTTCATCCAGCAGCAACCAGGGCCGCGTCTGGTGGTATTGAGTATGGATATCGCCAATCATCGCGCCAATACGAATCGCCGAAGAAGACGCGATACCAGTGGCCTCCAGGGGAATGTCGTAGGTTGACACCTGGCTGGAATCCAGTGAGTTTTCTCGCACGGAGTCGAATCCCAACAACGTGGCCAGGCGCTCGCGGTTCAATGGCCATGCGGAGTTAGCCAATACGGCCGTGCCCATGGGGCTCTGGTTCAGACGCACATAGAGTTCATGAATACGCTGGGCATCTCTTTCAAACGCCGTTTCGTACGCCAGCAAATAATGCGCGTAGCTAATGGGCATGGCTTGAACACCATTGGTGTAAGCGGGTACCAATGTATCGATGTTATACGCCGCAACCTTGAGCAGGTGCGCACGGGTGCTATTCATCGCCTCATTTAACGCCAGCACTTGAGCCCGCAGGGTCGCCAGGCGGAAGGTTGCGTACATGTCTTGCCGGCTTCGTCCCGAATGAATCAGCGATGCCTCAGGGCCAATGTAGTCGACCATGATCTGCTCAATTTGCAGCACATCGCTGGGCCGCTTGCCGTCTGGTTGCGCAGCCTGATCGATGACGTGCTGGACACCTGCGGCTATTTTTCCAGCCATCGGCGCCTTGACGATGCCCTCCTCGGCCAGCATCACAATAGACGCTTTGTTAATGCGGTTGAGGCCGCTGAACTGATCCTCATAAGCTCCGCCACCTGGTACTCGGTTGTAAACCGAGGCGCCGATTTTAGCCGCTTCGGCCGAGCATTCTGCAGTCGTAGTACAAGGGATCAATCCAGTATTCGCGGCATGGGCGGTAAAGGATACCAACATCAAATAGCCAACAGCTACGTGTAATGCAGTTTTCGCAGGATACATAGGACTCTCACTTATTATTGGACGTTCACGAACGTGGTCGCGAGGCGACGGTTAATGAGCGGCCGATGGTAGTAAGGGAGAGTTGGCGCGTACATTAGGCGATGACGAGCATGCCATCGCAGATCGCGATGGTGGCGTGGACCATGAACAAGTTGACTGGATCGGTGCTGTTTCTGATTGGCTGGGTCAAAGCTGGAGTTCACTTCCACTCTAAAATCCCTCCGCAGCCGCTGCTTCCGATCGGCTGGTAAACGCCCCGATAATCCACCGTTTTATTCAGGCCCAACCATGAAACTGAGCAGTAACGCATTTGATGACAACGCCGCCATCCCTGGGGAATACGCCTTTGCTGTTCCTGACGCGCAAAGCCGCTACGCCCTTTCGACAAACCGCAACCCACATCTGGCCTGGGCTGAGGTCCCGGAACATACTCAATCATTCGTGCTGATTTGCCACGACCCCGATGTGCCGAGTGTGGGCGACGATGTGAATCAGGAAGGTAAGTCTATTGCTGCGTCCTTGCCGCGTGTAGATTTTTACCACTGGATATTGATCGACATTCCGGCGAACCAGCGGGAAATTACCGAAGCAAGCCATAGCACCAGCATTACCCCAAGAGGCAAAAACGGCCCTCACATAGCCGATGGACAGCGCCATGGCATCAACGACTACACAAGCTGGTTTGCCTCGGACCCACAGATGTCCGGCGAGTACTATGGGTACGACGGCCCATGCCCACCGTGGAACGACGAGCGGCTGCACCGCTACGTGTTCACTGTGTACGCTCTGGATGTGCCTGAGCTCGAGATAAAAGGCCCGCTTGACGGCGCCAATATCCTTGAGGCTTTACAAGGGCACGTACTGGCCAAGGCGAGCCTGACGGGCACCTACACGCTCAACATGAATCTGTGATTTTACTGCCAACTTCAGGAACCACACCTTAAACATGGAACGGCTTGAGCCTGTGACTGCTGCGCAACCGGACGACACCCGCTGGCTGCTGCCATCGGGCGCGTCCTTGCGAGCGCGAGCGCTATGCACACTGGCCAGGCCGCACTTGATGCGCGCTCAGCACGCGACTGACTTTCGCTTTTTTGAAGCCACGCTGTTGGTCGTGCCATCGGGCCGACTGGCCCTTGAATGTGGCGATAACACCTGGAGCCTGGCTGATCCGCATACCCTGATGGCGGTGGCAAAAAATACCCTCGCCAACGTTCACAAAACGCCCGACGAAAACAGCATGGCGTTTACCTCTCTTTTTTGACATTTGCACCCAGCCTTATCAATGAGTTTCACCAACGCTACGGCCGCCAAGTAGCGGCCTCATCCACGGTCGCTCAGTGCCAAACCACTGAGTTGGATGAAGACTTGAGTGATGCCCTGCAATTTTGCATTCGAGGCATCGACTCTCAAACCGTTTCGCAGGTGCGACAGACAAATCGGTTGATAGGGCTTCTGCTGGCATTGCAGGAACGCAATATTGTGTTTTTGCGCCCTTCAGCTCCTGGACTGGCTGAGCGACTGACTCAATTGCTGGCCAGTGAGCCGGAAAAACACTGGACGGCGGCACTGGCTGGCCGCGATTTGGCAGTCAGTGAGGCGACCTTGCGACGACGCCTCGCAGAAGAAGGCATCAGCTTCAGCGCAATGCTGACCGAAATCAGAATGCACCACGCAATGATGCTGTTACAAACGACGCACTTCAGTATTTCGCAGATAGCAGACGCCTGTGGTTACCGCGCTATCTCGAGATTTTCAATGCGCTTTAAAAGTCGCTTTGGTTTCTCTCCTCGACGATAAGCCTACTTGGCCTTGTGCGTTACAGCCGTAGTCGATGCGAGGTGCCCCCCGGCACCCATCCGGACGTACGACTGGTACTGAGAGCCAGATGCACGGAAGGGGACACTGACTGGCAGCGCTAGGCCAAAGGGGCGGAGTTCTTCTCATGGCTAGCAACCCGAAACGCCCGGTCTAGAGGGAAGCGGACGACGGATTGGAATGTGAAAAAGGTAGATATATTGATTTTTCTTTGTAATATTGATAATTATCAATATTATCGAGCTATATAGTGCTATGCCGAAATATCTCTCTACCAAAGAAACTGCAGCTCGACTTGGGATTTCTCGCCAGACGCTCTACGCCTATGTCAGCCGCGGCTTACTTCAATCCCTGCCAAGCGATATCCCTCGTGAAAGTCGTTATTTGGAAAGTGAGGTCGAGCAACTCGCGCTTAAACGCAGTCGTGGAAGAAAATCAAAGGATGTGGCCAAGGCGACCCTCGATTGGGGCTTTCCGGTGCTCGAGTCATCGATTTCACTTATTCAAGATCAGCACTTGTATTATCGCGGGCTCGATGCGATTGCACTCGCGCAAACAATGACCCTTGAAGACGTTGCTGCCCATTTATGGCAAATGTCGAAGGACACTGCCTTTGGGGATAATCAGCCGATTGAGTCTACTCGTCAGGCAGCGCTCTCGAAACTCCCCCTGAGCGCTTCGAACAAAGCATCCTGCGCGACTTCACTCTCATTAGTGAGGATATTGGGACCGCTGCATGGCAACGTTCTCCGGAACGAATTGCTGCGGGCTGCGGAACTCTCGTTCGGTTATTGGCCGCTTGCTTGCTGAACTCTCAGCCGAGTGCGGAACCGATTCACATGCAATGCGCGAAGAAGTGGAAGCTCGACGCTGAGGGAGCCGAGTTGATCCGGATGGCACTCGTGCTTTGCGCAGACCATGAATTAAACACCTCGTCTTTCGTCGCTCGCTGCGTGGCATCCACGGGAGCAAGCCTGCGTGCAGCTGTGATTGCCGGCCTTGCTGCGTTGACGGGCACTCACCACGGTGGCACTACAGCACGTGGCGAGGCGCTTTGGGACGAACTGGGCGAAAGTCAGCCTATCGCTAAATTGCACGCTCGGCTTGCTCGAGGCGAAGATCTCCCTGGTTTCGGGCACCCTGTTTATCCGGCCGGAGATCCTCGCGCAGCTGCATTGCTCAGCCGTGTTTTGCCTCACCATGAGAACTGGCAAGCGTTTATAGATGAAGGCACTACACTGGTGGGCGCTCGCCCTTCGGTAGATCTGGCGCTGGTTGCGCTAAGGCGACATCTGAAACTACCCGTTGGTGCCGCATTCGGTCTGTTCGCGCTAGGTCGTTCGGTTGGCTGGATCGCCCATGCTATTGAGCAGCGCGCGATGAAGGATCTTATACGGCCCCGAGCCGCATATGTCGGCCGAGCTCCCACACATTCATAGGCGGACCAGGTGCCTTCACCCAAAGGAAGTGGGCGAGCAATATAAAACTGCAATAACTATTGCACTACGTTGTGTTGAAAGCCCTGCGTGCCTTCTTTATGGACTTAGTGCCTTATGGAGTGGCCAATCGCCCTTACCCGCTTGGTAGATCGCCGCATTCACTAAGCCTCTACAAATACCGTCAGCACAGAACACGCTGCGTTCTGCGATTGGCGCGACAGAATCCGTTGATCACCTACCACTGGCAGGTGGACGGCTCGTATTGCATGCCACCTGTCAGGAACCGCGCCAAGCAGCCCTCGCAGTTTCATCGCGCGAGTAACAGTAAGACGGGCCACCGAGATACCCTCCCCCTCCTTTGCAGCCTGACCTTCACGGTCTCATAGAACGACGTCCCGTTAGAGCTCGCGCCCAGAAGCTAGTCGCCTTTCCGGCCTGAAGCCGATAGTCGGTGAGCGCCAATAACGTTGATTATATTAATCAATATTTACATATTATTTTGTATGGATATTATCCGATCAACCTATATGTCGATCGTCGCTCAACGCTATTTCGAGGCTGGTCACCATGCGTTCCTCCACACTCTCTGCTCTTGGCACTGTCGCCACACTGCTCTCGGGGCCCTCTATGTCATCTCCCGTTTTGCCCGCTCTTGCAAGAGAGAGCGATGCTTTGGTAACGATCTCGCAAACGCTGGAGGTGCAGTCGAATGGCTTGATGACTTGCGTCGCTATCGCGCAGCAGTCGTTGGACGAAATCCATCGTCTCAACCCTGGACTGAACGCATTCATTACTGTGAATCCGAACTTGCTGTCTGATGCAGCAAAGCTAGATGCCCTTCGTGCGGCCGGAACGGTTTTACCGCTGCACTGCGTCACGGTTGCGGTAAAAGACAACATAGATGTCTCTGGCATGCCGACGACCGGCGGCTCCGTGTTGCTTGAGAACAATCATCCTGAACATGATGCCGAAGTGGTAGGCCGCCTCCGCGCCGCCGGCGCATTATTTGTCGGCAAGACTAATCTTGACGAGCTGGCTGTCGCAGGCAGCACGATTAGTTCGGTCGGCGGGCAGACGCTTAATCCGTATGACAAGACGCGGTTTGCGGCGGGTTCCAGCGGTGGTTCGGCAGTATCGGCATCGATCGGGATTTCAGTATGTTCTATCGGTACCGAGACCGTGAATTCGCTGCGCAACGCGGCGAGTTCAGCCGGAGTTGTAGGGGTCCGTACAACACCAGGGCTCGTTAGTCGAAACGGCGTTATCCCTCTGTCCTCGTCAATGGATGTGGTGGGGCCGATCTGTCGTAACGTTGAAGATTCGGCGCGGATGCTTGAACAAATGACAGGGCACATCTTGAGCAGTTCGGCGATGGCGGTGGATGGAGGGGCGCACAAACGAATTGCCCTGGAAAACCTGCACCCTATCGATCTAAAAGGCGTGCGGCTTGGCGTGCTCAAAAATCTCTTTTCAACCGAACCAGATGGTGCGCCAACCAATCAGGTCCTCGACGCTGCGCTCGACAAATTACGCTCGGCCGGTGCTCAGATCGTTTCAATCGACGATACGGAGTTCGACTCTGCGACGTCGAGTGAGCGCATGAACGTAAGTAATTATGAGTTCCGCCCTTTGTTCGACAAGTATCTGGCGTCGATCAAACATGTCTCCGGCGTTGAAAATACTCAGGATTACTATGATGCACATCGGTTCCCCGCGTCGACTATGGAAAAGTTCCTGAAGAATGCGGCTAGTTGGGATGATCCTTTGCATATGCCTGAGTATCTCGCCGCACTTCGATACACCGCAACATTTAAGACGAAACTTCTTGATCTGATGAATACGCAGGAACTTGATGCGCTTGTGTACCCGTCACAGAAGCGCCCGCCGATCTTGCAGACAGACAAGCCACGTCCGGAACGTAACGGGGTGTTTGCTTCCGCTATGGGGCTGCCAGCCATTGATCTACCGGCGGGTTTCACTGAGCCCACTGCAAATGCACCGGTGGGGCTGCCGGTGGGTATGGATGTGCTTGCCCGGCCACATGACGATATGAAACTACTCAATGTCGCCTTGGCCATTGAAAAAACACTTAATGCGCGCCGCTCTCCATTGCTTGTACGCCCGTAACGGTCAGAGCAGCGTTGCGGACAACGCAGCCGCCCGCATCGTTGACTGAATAAAGAATGCTGTCACTTCAACAACAATAAGGAGACTCCCGTATGACTAATCAGAGTTCAATTGACGACCGCGCTGGATGGCCGCCAGGTTTTTTTATCGGCTCGCGCGAGCGCGTCCCGACGGATGCTCAAATCACTGCCTATACCGGTAGGCCAGTCGCGACAATCGGAGATTGCCTCGGACGTAGTTTGGGAGCGAGAGGTTTAAAGGCTTATCACGAATCTTTGCACGTGACGATATGTGGCCCCGCGCTTACCGTACGCGTGCGTCCCGGCGATAATTTGATGATCCATAAGGCGCTGGAACTCGCAAGGGCTGGTGACGTGCTTGTCATCGATGGTGGGGGGGATCTTTCACAGGCGGTAATTGGCGGTCTGATACGAACCACTGCGATGGCTGCGAGATTAAGCGGGATCGTGCTGGACGGGGCATTGCGCGATGTCGCTGAGTGGAGTGATGGTCGTATGCCCATTTTCGCGAAGGGGCACACTCATCGCGGACCGACTAAGAGTGGCCCTGGGGAGATCAATATTCCGATCGCCTGCTCAGGTATGACGATAGCGCCAGGAGATCTGGTGATTGGGGATGCCGACGGTGTGATCTCTATTCCAGTCGACCAACTGGATGAGTTGCTGCCGCGGGTTCTTGAGCATGAGCGGCATGAAGCGGTCATCCGCGAGGCTAATGCTAATCGCAGCTCCGATCCTGAGCGCTTCAACGCAATTCTGCGCGCTTGCGGATGCCCGGTCTGAGTGTTGCTTGTATCAAGGAGACAATGAAATGAAATCTATTGCATTGCACTCGCCTGACACAACATGTCAGGTCACGAGTACCCCAATCAGCTTATCCGGACAGCAGAAATCGGTGCTTGAGAAAGTCCGTCGTCGCATGTTGCCAATATTGATGCTGTGCTACTTCGCTGCATTTCTTGACCGCGTTAATGTTGGTGTTGCTGCGCTTCAGATGAATGCTGACCTCGGTCTGACCAATGCTCAATTCGGCCTCGGCGCGGGTCTTTTTTTTGTGGGCTACGTCATATTCGAAGTGCCGAGCAATCTTCTGCTGGTGCGTCTTGGTGCGCGCCGATGGATTCCACGAATTCTCATCAGTTGGGGAGTCGTGTCGGCATGCATGGCTTTGGCTTGGAATCACAGTAGCTTCTATGCTTTGAGGACACTGCTTGGAATTGCAGAGGCTGGTTTTTTCCCCGGCATGCTCTTTTATTTAACACTGTGGTTTCCGCGAAGCTATCGGGCAGGTGTCTATTCCCTACTGTCGGTGGCAGTTCCACTCGCATCGGTAATTGGCGTACCTCTATCTAGCTGGATACTGAACAACTTTCACGGTTTCGCAGGACTGAAGAGTTGGCAATGGATGTTTATTATCGAAGGGATGCCTGCGGTTATTATGGGTGGGGTGTTCTATTACTTTCTGCCAAGTCGTCCTGAGGAGGCAACATTCCTGAGCGCGGATGAACGGACTACCCTTGTCGACTTAATGCATGCTGATCGAGGGGCGCACCAGCTCGCTAATAAACATGAAAATGGCCACTCTTCATTGAGACGAATGATCAGCGACAAGCGGATATGGGCTATGTGCCTGATCGAGATGTGCCTGATCATCGGATCGAATAGTGCGGCAATTTGGATGCCACAGTTTGTCAATGCGTCTCATATCCAGATGTCGTTAATGCAAGTCGGATTTATTGCAGCGTTGCCACCTCTGGCTGCGTGCGCCGCAATCCTATTCAGCGGATGGAATGCTGACCGAACTGGACGGCGTGTCGCGCATGTTGCGATCCCTTTTTTGATCGCCGCCGCAGGTTTTGTATTAGCTGCATGCTCGGATTCCGATGTGGTGCGACTGATCGGGCTAGTGATCGGCAGCGCCGGAATTTCAGCGAGTATTCCGAACGTTTGGTATATCCCAACGGCGCTGCTTTCCGGTTCTGCAGGCGCTGCTGGGCTTGCACTGATCAATTCGGTTGGTAGCGTCGGTGGTATTTTCGGGCCCTATGTAATTGGCGAGATACGAGACTTAACCGGTTCTTTCAATGGTTCCTTGCTGTTTCTCGCCGGTGTGGTGGCACTCGCCTCAATCACTGTGACCATACTCGGGCATCGCATGCGGTTGATACTAAATCCTCCAGCATAGGGTGCCCTCAATTCAACCTGTTACGACCTGGTCCCGACGCAATATCGGTTTTTACGTAGGATATCAAAATGAATAATCAAGTAAGAGATTATGTACTTTCGTCGAGCCATGCTCGGATCAAAGAAGTAAGACTTATATCTATCGCCGCTGCACCTCGATCAAACTGGTCGTTTTTATTGCTCGACACAGATGATGACCGAACTGGCTGGGGCGAACTCACGTTACGCTCGTATGAGCGCTGGCTCGGGCTGGCACTCGAAGATTTGCGACCGTCTCTGATCGGTAAATCGCTTGCACAAGTTTTCAGCGATTTCGCAGCGCGCCCATCCTTACCCAGTGGGCGAGTCGGTAACGCGCTGTTATCAGCACTTGATCAGGCAGCAACTGACCTAGTTGCACAAGTGAAGGGGCAGCCTATTTTTGAATTACTGGGCTGTCGACACAAACGGCCGTTGCGCGGTTATGCGACGGTCAATCGAAGCGTTCGTGAACGCACGCCGGAAGGATTTGCTCAAGCAAGCCTGCGTGCGGTCGAGGCAGGTTTTCGAGGTGTCAAGATTATGCCATTTGACGCATTACTTCCCGCGACAGCTTCAACTCCCCAGGGCAAGCACGAAATCGAGCGAGCGCTTGAGCGAATAGAGGCGGTGCGTGAGGCAGTGGGCAGTGAAATCCAGTTGATGGTGGATTGTCACTGGCGACTTGATGAAGCCAGCGCCATGACATTTATCAATCGCGCTGCTCAATCAAACCTGCATTGGGTCGAATGTCCTGTGCCCGAGAGTGAATTATGGGATGCCGCTATCGCGCGACTACGACAGCATGCGAATGCACATGGAATACTGCTAGCGGGTGCCGAGAACGGAGTTTGCGCTAGTGGGTACGCTCGCTTTATCCAAAAGGGGCTCTATGATGTAGTGATGCCTGACATCAAGTATTGCGGTGGCTATGGCGAGCTAGGGCATATCGTCGGTCTAGCGCGGGAAAATGGAGTTTCCGTGTCACTGCATAATCCTAGTGGGCCAGTCGCGCACATGCATTCGTTACATGCGTGCCTAGCACTGGGGCTCGACCAGCCGGTCGAACATCAGTTTTCGGAGTCGCCTCTTTTCCAATCGTTAATAAACGGTGTTGGGCCGGTTACTGCGAATGGTTGTTTCGAGATTGGTGAGGCTGCGGGCCTTGGAATTTCGGTTGATACTGAGCGTGCGGCAAGTCACCCGCTTGCTTATGTTCCACTTTCGCTGGCCGATCCCAGCTTCGCGTAGTGAATGACCGGGTAGCGGGCTAATGACTTGATCGCTGTTTCTTTTCGAAGCACTGAGTGCATTCGCACGCTAAGCTAACCACGCAGACTACCGGAAAATGTTACCGTGTCGAACGATAGTTACTTGATCCTCCTAGGCCAGGTGTTCAGTTTCGGAAAGACATGGTGCATCCTCAGTAATGGCAAAAGAGGATACAACCTGAGAATTGGTTGCGGTAGGCGAACGATCCCAAGAGACGCGTTATTAAACCGAAGTAGCTGCTTTTAACTACGTAGGAGGAAATATGGCATTAACCATTGGAATTATCTCTGCTGGCGCTATGGGCAGCGCATTGGGCGCTCGTTTGAATAGCCAGGGACTGAGAGTTCTAACATCTCTAGAGGGGCGCAGTGGCGCCAGTCGGTCCCGTGCAAAAGCTGCGGGAATGCTAGATGCAAGCGATGACCAGATTATGGAAGAGGCTAGCGTTATTTTTTCGATCGTTCCTCCAGCGCAAGCGATTATAGTTGCACAGAGGTTTTGTACGAATTTCTCCAATAAATCAGTCGGGAAATTATATGTTGACTGCAACGCAATTAGTGTCGCTAAAACTATAGAGATCGAGCAGCTATTTTCTACCACAGGCGTATGCTTCGCGGATGGCGGCATTATCGGTCCTCCTCCAAGAAAAGATGAAGAGGGGCCGCGATTATATATTTCAGGTGATTTATCAAGCGACGCGTCCGACTGGCTAAAACAGATTAAGCAGTCTGGAGTTGATATTCGCTTTCTTGAGGGCCCTGTTGGTGCTTCATCTGCTTTAAAGCTTTCTTATGCGGGTATTACGAAAGGGATTACGGCGCTAGGTGCTTGTATGATTCTTGCCGCGGAGCGCGCGGGAAGCGGAAAATTCCTGAAAGAGGAACTGTTAACAAGCCAGCCACAAATTATGACCAGGCTTTCGAAATCATTACCAGAAATGTATTCCAAAGCCTATCGATGGGTGGATGAGATGGAGTCAATTTCTGAATTTATTGGAGATACGTTTCCCGAAAACAATATCTTTGTTGGTGCCGCTGCGCTGTTTGAACGCATCTCTAATGATTTTTCTGGAAGTGGCGACGAATGTGCAGTAATGGAAAAGTTTCTGAAGCGACCAGATACGGAATCCTGATTTCCATGCCATACTCATTTGAGTCGGGCCTGAGTACAGCGGGCAATTAAAATGTTTTTAGAGGTGGACTGTTGTAATTTAATAATCCAGTGATTTTATCAGACACGACAAGAATATCGGTCTTCGGCATAAGCGATTGCTTACTGATGGTTAGTGTGGATAAACCGCTTTCATGAGCCATTGCCATAATTTCTTTGGGTTTTATTTTGAAGAGCGCCTACGAAGCTCTTCAATTTGCTGTCGTTAATAACTATTCAACGAATACATCGACTATACGCATCAGATGGGTATCGCCGACGTTGTCGTTGAGGCGCTTGGGAGGCAAGGTGCTTTGACTTCCATGCCTATCTTAGATAAATCGCTTAATGAGCGATCACTGCGATGAAGCCCTCAGAAATCATGTCAACAACTCGCGAAGGAGCTTTTACTCAATTTTTGCGGAACTCTGTCCCACTTTTCTGCGGTCAGGTAATCAGTTTGACGATTTGTGCGTGGGCGTCGGCAAGTCCGGTCACCACCCCGTGTGGTCTTGCATCCAGTCCTTCGGCGTAGACAAATTTCACGTCGGTGATGCCTATCAGGCCGAGCACAGATCGCAGATAAGGTGTAACCGCATCTGATCCCTGGCCGACATGCACGCCACCGCGGGAGCTGATGACCACCGCTCTTACATCCTCAACGAGGCCCACGGGATGGGTCTCGGTATACTTGAAGGTTACCCGGACACGGGCAACCAGATCGAACCAGTTCTTCAGTTGTGTCGGTACGTTGAGATTATACATGGGAGCCCCTATCAGCAGCATATCGCACGCCTTGAGTTCGGCTACCAGTTCGTCGGACAGGGCCACTACACCTTTTGCGCGCGCGCTCAGATTCTGGGCTCCCCTCAACGCATAGAACAGTTCCTGGTCGAGAACCGGTATGTCGAGGGTGGCAAGATCACGCGCTATAACTTGGTCATAGAAACCTCTGGCCTGGCGCTCGGCTATGTAGGTATCGATCAGGGCGTTTGTCCGGGAGTTGCTGCCCATGATGCTGGATTTGAGCACGAGAATTTTGGTCATAAATGAGTTCCAGGTGAATTGGCAATTATTCGTGAGCAAATCCTAGCATCGCCTTTTTCTCCCCAGTAGAGATAATATCTACATTAATTGGATACTTTTTGGCTACTAATCCATGCGAGACAACCTGAACGGTATTGAGGTTTTTGTGGCGGTCGTGGAAGCAGGCAGCTTCGCTCAGGCGGCCATCAAGTTGCAGATCACCCGGTCTGCGGTCGGCAAGAGCATTGCTCGACTGGAACATCGATTGAAAATTTTGCTGTTCCATCGTACGACTCGCTGCCAGAGCCTCACGGATGAGGGAACCTTGTTCCATGAACATTGCATGCGGGCGCTGGAGGAAATCCGAACGGGAGAAGCGCAACTGGAGAGCGGAAAACGGCAAGTGAATGGCCGTTTGCGGGTGTCCATGCCGGTACTGTTCGGACATCTTTACGTAGCGCCCATCATGATCGAGTTGGCAGAGAGGCATCCCGGCCTGACCCTGGAGATGTCCTTCAATGACAGGATGGTGGATTTGGTCGAAGAGGGCTTCGATCTAGTTATTCGCAACGGCTCGTTGCCTGACAGCAGCGACTTGGTAGCCCGCAGGTTAGGTGAGCACCGTATGGTATTTTGCGCCTCTCCTGCTTATCTGCACCGATGCGGAGAACCGAAGACAATCGAAGACCTGAAGCGACACGATGCAGTAGCGTATATGCGCTTTGGTCGGGTCCTAAACTGGCAGGTGCGTGTGGAGGGACAGGTGCAGGAGATTAAGCCCAAAGCTCGACTACTCATGGACGATCTACGCGCCGTCGCGGACGCTGCAATCGCCAACTTCGGCGTCGCGTGGCTGCCTTGCTGGCTGGCTCGCGATCATCTTCTTCGTGCCGAGCTGAAGGAAGTATTCGCTGACCATTCAAGTGTAGCCTTCCCGATCAACGCACTCTGGCCACATACTCCCCACTTGCTGTTAAAAACACGCGTAGCTGTGGACGCTCTGCTGGCAAAACTCCCGGCCCGAATGGCGGTGTTAAAAGCGCTGCAGGTCTGATACGTAGATAGTTTCATGGCCTGAGCGGCCTTTCTGAAATGGCAGCCTTTGGCCGTTTTCTGCCTCTCGTCAAGGGCAGTAGTCAGCTACCAGACTTAGACAAGAACTTCATTACCTTTGCTATTGCATACTCGCACTCGTGTGAGTCTGAAGGTGGGGAGAATAGTCCGCCAAGAGGAAAAATTACGCTGATCCAAGCTTCAGGAATGCGTTGTAGCTGCCTGAGCCATTCAAATTTCTCCCGAAAAACCTCACCGATAATTTCGTCCTTATCCGAGAACGACGCGCCACTCACGTACGAATTGGGCAAATCCACTTTAGAGACTGTCCCCCCCGAGACAGGTCACCTGGCTAAGGCTGCTCATTATGGAGCCGGCACCACCTGGGTAGTCGTAGTGCGTTGATAGCGGTTTCAGGCTCCAAAGCAAGGCACCTGAAGGCACAGGCACGCTATCGGCAATCACAAGGTAGGACCCCAAACTCGTATCGCAGATTCCGGCGATGTTGCCGTTCAGTTTGAGGCGGTCCAACTCATCGGTTATGGTTGGAAGAATTGTATTCAAGCTAGCTCGTATGCGTCCGGCCAAGTCATCTACGAAATCGCCCGCATCTGGTCGTATCGGACGCCAGCGCTTGTAGGCGCGGCTGATCCAGGCACTCATTCATCATCTGGCCTTTGGTCTTGAACCGGTAGGGCAATTCCAGCTGCACCGAGACGCCAATACCTTAGATCTCTGCCGTAAAGGTTTGGGCGTATGGATACCGCTGAATCGTGGTGCGACCAAAGGCTGGCCGAGCCCCTGGAGTACTTAGTCGCGAAGACGGTCCGACCTTCGCCAATGAGCAAACCGGCAGCGTATTTATCGCCAGCGACAGCGAACGCGCCAAACAGACCGCGATTGCCCTGGCGCGCAGCCTGGGCTGGAACACAGTCGATGCAGGTGCACTGCTCAACGCCCGTTACCTGGAGCCACTGGCCGGGTTCAACATCTACCTGGGCTACGGCGCAGGCCTGGGTACTTCGATCGCTCCCGTCTGGCTGAACAAATAATCATTGAACCGAGGAATCACTCACCATGAATACTTCGTTCCCCCTGCTGTTTGTGTCTCATGGTGCTCCGATGTTTGCCATCGAGCCCGGTCAGGCCGGTCCACGCCTGGCCGAGCTCGGTCGCGAGCTGCCACGACCTGATGCCATCGTCATCCTTTCTCCGCACTGGATGACCCGTGGCGAAGTCAGCGTGACGGCGAGCACCGCCCCAGAAACCATTCACGACTTCGGTGGGTTTCCCGAAGCGCTGTACCAGTTGCAATACCCGGCACCGGGTGCCCCCGCCCTGGCCGTGCACATCGTCCAGATGCTGCAGGACGCCGGCTGGAAATCCCGGCTGGATGCCCGTCGCGGCCTGGACCACGGCGCCTGGGTGCCTTTGCTGTACCTGGCACCCAACGCTGACATCCCGGTGGTCCAGGTATCGATGCCCACCAGCCTCGACACTCACCAGGCCTGGAAGCTGGGCCAGGCGCTCAAACCGCTGCGGGAGATGAACATCCTGATCGTGGCGTCAGGCAGCCTGACTCACAACCTGTATGAGTTCCGCGGCGCATCGAGCCACGGCGTCGATTACGTCAAGGAATTTGCTGCCTGGACAGCCAAGACACTGCACGCAGGCAATACCGAGTTTCTACTGGACTACAAGCAGCACGCACCGTCAGCTGAACGGGCCCACCCGACGTGAGCATTTTTTACCCCTGCTCATCGCACTCGGCGCGGCCGGCGAGCACTACGACACCCGCGTGCTGGAAGGCGGCGTGAGTTATGGGGTGCTGTCGATGGACCGCTACCTGTTCTCGTCCGCCCCCTCTCACGCTCAACAAGGCGTTACCGACCATGCGTGACAACCGTTTTACCGACGTGGCTCGCGAGCCACAAACCGGCCTGTTCTTCCGCAAGGGCGGCAACACCACGGCACCTAACAGCCGCCTGATTCTGCTGCACGGCGTGGGATCCAACGAAGCCAATCTGGCGCCGTTGGCGGATGCATTGCCGGAGGAGCTGGAAGTGATTCTGTTGCGCGGCCCATTGCAAGTCGGCCCGCAGGGTTTCGCCTGGTACCAAGTGAACTTCACCAGCAACGGCCCTTCCTTCAACCAGGAGCAGGCGGAATCCTGCCGGCAACTGTTGAGCCGGTTCATTGATGCATTGCCAGCGATGCCAACGGTGATCGCAGGCTTCAGCCAGGGCGGCATCATGAGCGCCAGCGTGGGGCTGACCGAGCCTGAATAGGTGGCCGGTTTTGCCCTGTTGAGCGGACGCATGTTGCGCGAGCTTGATCCACATATAGCGCCCGCGGGGCGACTC
The DNA here is from genome assembly GCF_016650865.1 of Pseudomonas sp. TH34. Classification (NCBI taxonomy): domain Bacteria; kingdom Pseudomonadati; phylum Pseudomonadota; class Gammaproteobacteria; order Pseudomonadales; family Pseudomonadaceae; genus Pseudomonas; species Pseudomonas sp. TH34. The sequence continues at coordinate 10,122 of NZ_JAEKFB010000025.1, read as the reverse complement.
AAATCCGTACGCGCGTTTATCGCGCATGGTCATCAGGACAACGTTCTGCCCATCGCCTGGGCGCAAGAAGCGGATGCCTGGCTGGACCGTCTTGGCGTCATCCATGAAACCCATTTCTACACCATGGCCCACGAGATCGTCGCGCAGGAACTGGCGGATTTTTCTCAATGGCTGACTCAAACCTTGCCGCTTTCCCACTGAACAAAAGGATCTTTACCATGATCGACACACGTACCGCTCCCTACGCCGCCTTCGTTTTGCGCCTTGCCCTGGGCATCATGTTCCTCGCCCATGGCCTGACCAAAGTGCTGGTGTTCACCCCCGCGGGCACCGCCGGCTTTTTCGAATCCATCGGCTTTCCGGGCTTTCTGGCCTATCCCGTAATGGCCTTTGAAGTGATCGGCGGCCTGCTGTTGGTGTTGGGCGTCTACTCGCACTGGATCGCTGCCCTAGCGGTGGTTCAACTGTTCGTTGCGGCGACTGTGCATTTCGGCAACGGCTGGAGCTTCACCAACGCCAACGGCGGTTGGGAATACCCGATCTACCTGTGCGTCACCGCGCTGGTCGTTGCGCTGCTGGGCGACGGTGCGTTTGCAACAAAGTCTTCCGGCAAAGCCTGATCGACGTGACAGGCCGCGCTTGAGCAAAGTGACGAGCGCGGCCCTGTTTTACCGTGGTCAAACAAGCATCATTATTTGGAAAAAAATCCTTATGAAATCCCGTGCTGCGGTTGTCTTTGAACCAGGCAAGCCGCTTCAAATCGTCGAGATCGATGTTGCCCCGCACCGTGCAGACGAAGTGCTGATCAAGATCACCGATACCGGCGTGTGCCACACCGACGCGTTCACCTTGAACGGTGATGATCCTAAAGGTCTGTTCCCGGTGGTTTTGGGGCACGAAGGCGCCGGCGTGGTAGTGGGCGAAGGCGTGACCAGCCTCAAGCCCGGAGACCACGTTATTGACCGGGACCGGCATTTGCTCAAGTCGTGAGCAAGTGATGGGTAACTACCAGGACTCATTAATCTGAATTCCTCACGCCCACCCCTCGAGGCGCAATGTTGCGCGGATCAATCGCTGCTCCTCGACTTCGATTTCCTTGAGGTTTTCACAGATGCTACGCAGGTGAGCGATCGCTGCCTTCCGCGCCTGATCCGGCATACGTCCGACCACCGCGTTATAGAGCCTTGCGTGCTGACGGTCGATTTGGCGTTTTTGCGGCTCGCGGTGATAGAGGTTATTGACCGAGGCAAACACCGTATTAAGCAGCAGGTCCGTCAGCGAACGCAGCGTCTGTACCAACACCGGATTGTGTGAGGCCTCGCAGATTGCCAAATGAAAGGCATGATCAAGCCGGGCATGCTCTCCGGCATCCAGACTTCGGGTATGTGCATCAACCAGCGTCTGGTAGCTACGGGTGATCAGTACAAAATCGGCATCGGTCCCGCGTAATGCTGCCAGGCGTGCGGACTCCCCTTCAAGAAGGCTGCGGACCTCGAACAGATCGTAAAGTGTGCGTGGCTGCGAGCTGAAAAGATGCATCAGCGGCGACGCAGCACCGTGGCTCGACAGGTCGGCAACGTACGACCCTTTGCCGTGCTCTGTGTCGATAATGCCACGAGCACGCAACAGCTTTAACCCCTCGCGAAGCGCCGTACGGGATACGCCAAGTTTCTCGGTCAGGCGCCGTTCGGATGGCAACAATTGCCCGGTTTTGAACACACCGTCCACGATCAAGCGCTCGATGCGTTCACAGACCACGTCGGCGACCTGGGGATTTCGTCTTGAACCTGTGCCGTCCATCCTGCCTCCGAGTGGTATTACCAGTACAAAGCTCTTTTTCAAACCACTAAATATCAAACATTAACCATATGTTTTTGAACATATTTATTTGATATCTAAAAACACAATAAATAAAAAACTGGTTCGACCAGTAAAACATCACGTAGACAGTAAAACGCCTCAGGTCAATGATGCAAGCCAGCCGTAACCGCAATAGCCTCTAATAAAAACAAATGAGAGTTGCCACCTGCCTATGAACATTCTCTACGATGAGCGCGTCGACGGCGTTCTGCCAGACGTCGACAAATACGCACTTGTAAAGGCGCTGCAGGCGCGATTGCCCGGTCTGGAAATCCTCCAACAGCAAGAAGAACTCAAGCCCTACGAATGCGACGGCTTGTCGGCCTATCGCACCACGCCAATGGTGGTGGTGCTGCCCCGCCATCTCGATGAAGTTCAGGGTGTGCTCAGGCTGTGTCATGAGCGCCAGGTACCGGTGGTGGTGCGAGGCGCAGGAACGGGCTTGTCGGGCGGTGCCCTGCCGCTGGAAAAAGGCGTGCTGCTGGTGATGGCGCGTTTTAACCAGATACTGCACATCGACCCGGATGCGCGTACCGCCAGGATTCAGCCTGGGGTGCGCAACCTGGCGATTTCCCAGGCGAGCGCGCCGTATGGCCTTTACTACGCACCGGACCCCTCCTCCCAGATCGCCTGCTCCATTGGCGGAAACGTTGCCGAAAACGCCGGCGGCGTGCACTGCCTTAAATACGGGCTGACGGTACACAACCTCCTTAAGGTCGACATCCTTACCGTTGAGGGTGATTACCTGAGCCTGGGCTCGAACGCCTTCGACTCTCCAGGTTTTGACCTGCTGGCCTTGTTTACCGGCTCTGAAGGCATGCTGGGCGTGATCACCGAAGTGACGGTCAAACTCCTGCCCAAACCACAGTCTGCGAAGGTGCTGCTGGCCGCCTTCGATTCTGTGGAAAAGGCTGGGCGCGCGGTCGGCGACATCATTGCTGCCGGGATTATTCCCGGTGGCCTCGAGATGATGGACAACCTGGCGATACGTGCCGCCGAAGACTTTATTCACGCCGGCTACCCAGTCGAAGCACAAGCCATTCTGCTCTGTGAACTGGACGGTGTTGAAGCCGACGTGCATGAAGACTGCGACAGAGTCCGCCAAGTGCTGGAGCTGGCGGGCGCCACCGAAGTACGCCAAGCCCGGGATGAGGCAGAGCGCGTGCGGTTCTGGGCAGGACGCAAGAACGCGTTCCCGGCGGTGGGCCGGCTGTCACCGGACTATTACTGCATGGACGGCACCATTCCACGGCGCGAATTGCCCGGTGTACTGCAGGCCATCTCCGCGCTATCCGCTGAGTACGACCTGAGGGTGGCTAACGTCTTTCATGCCGGTGACGGCAATATGCACCCGCTGATTCTGTTTGATGCCAACCAGACGGGCGAACTCGAGCGTGCCGAAGCGCTGGGCGGCAAGATCCTGGAGTTATGCGTGAAAGTCGGCGGCAGCATCACCGGTGAACACGGTGTGGGCCGCGAGAAGATCAACCAGATGTGCGCGCAGTTCAACAGCGACGAGCTGACCCTGTTCCATGCGGTCAAGGCAGCGTTCGACCCGAGCGGGCTGCTCAACCCAGGCAAGAATATTCCGACACTGCATCGCTGCGCCGAGTTTGGCGCGATGCACGTTCATATGGGCCAGCTGCCCTTCCCTGAACTGGAGCGTTTCTGATGCGCAATCAACTCGATATCGATGCCAGTGGTGCGCTGCTGGAGCAGGTCAATCAAGCGTTACGCGATGCAACGCCTTTACGTATCCAGGGCTCCAACAGCAAAGCGTTCCTGGGGCGCAGCGTTGCCGGTGATGTACTCGACACTCGCGGCCATCGCGGCATCGTCAGCTACGACCCCACCGAGCTGGTGGTCACCGTGCGCTGCGGAACGCCGCTGGCGGAACTGTCACAGGTATTGGACGCCGCGCAGCAGATGCTGCCTTGCGAGCCTCCAGGCTTCGCTGGCACCGCCACGGTTGGCGGCATGATTGCCAGCGGGTTGTCGGGGCCACGGCGCCCCTGGTCGGGGTCGGTGCGCGATTTCGTCCTGGGAACCCGCGTGATTACCGGCCAGGGCAAGCATCTGCGCTTTGGCGGCGAGGTCATGAAGAACGTCGCCGGTTACGACGTGTCGCGGTTAATGGCCAGCAGTTACGGAACACTGGGCCTGATCACCGAAGTTTCCCTCAAGGTGCTTCCCAAGCCTCGTCAAACCTTGAGCATCAGCCTGAAAATGGGCAGCGAACGTGCTTTGCAGCACTTGGCCCAATGGGGTCAGCAACCCTTGCCAATCAGCGCGGCATGTCATGACGGTGAACACCTGCACCTGCGACTGGAAGGCGGTGAAGGCTCAGTAGCTGCGGCCCATGACCGGCTCGGTGGCGAGCTGCTGGACGGTTCGTACTGGGCCGATCTCAAAGAGCATCGATTGAGCTTCTTCGATGCGAGTCAACCACTTTGGCGGCTGTCGCTACCGAACAACACACCGATGCTCGACTTGCCCGGCCAGCAATTGATCGACTGGGCCGGGGCCCAGCGCTGGCTTAAGTCTGGCGCCGAAGCAGCGTTGATTCACCAGGTTGTCGAAAAAGCCGGTGGGCATGTGACCTGCTACAGCCACGGCCACACCGATAGCCCGTTCCAGCCGCTACCGGCGGCTCTGATGCGCTATCACCAAAACCTCAAGCGGCACCTGGACCCCAGCGGAATCTTCAACCCCGGTCGCCTTTACGCGGAGCTTTGAGTGATGCAGACCACCTTGAGTGAACACGCCAGCCAACTCCCTCGCGCTGCGGAAGCAGAACGCATCCTGCGCAGTTGTGTGCACTGCGGCTTTTGCAATGCAACCTGCCCGACCTACCAACTGCTGGGTGACGAGCTGGATGGGCCCCGAGGCCGCATCTACTTGATCAAGCAGGTTCTGGAAGGTAATGAAGTCACCCGAAAGACCCAGGAACACCTGGATCGCTGCCTGTCCTGCCGCAATTGCGAAACCACCTGCCCCTCCGGGGTGGAGTACCACAACCTGCTGGATATCGGCCGGGCGGTGGTTGATGCGGCGGTGCAAAGACCCCTCGCCCAGCGGCTCCTGCGTCAGGGGTTACGCAAACTGGTGCCTAATCCTGGGTTGTTCAAAGGATTGATTGGCAGCGGCCAGGTCTTCCGTGCATTGCTGCCAGGCCACCTCGAATCAAAATTGCCGCGCAGCGCTGAGCCGGCCAAGCAGCGCCCTACCGCCCTGAATGCGCGCAAGATGCTGATCCTGGAAGGCTGTGTGCAATCAAGCCTTTCGCCCAACACGAACGCGGCTGCCGTGCGGGTTCTCGATCAACTCAAGATCAGTGTCACCTCGATCAAACAGGCCGGCTGCTGCGGCGCGGTGGAATACCACCTGGACGCTCAAACGGCCGGGCTTGATCGAGCCCGTCGAAACATCGATGCCTGGTGGCCGAGCATCGAGCTTGGGGCCGAAGCCATTGTGCAGACAGCCAGTGGCTGTGGGGCGTTCATCAAGGAATATGGTCACTTGCTGAGCACCGACCCGGCCTACGCCGACAAGGCAAGAAGGGTCAGCGCGTTAGCCAAAGACCTGGTTGAAGTGTTGCGTGACGAGGAACTGGAGCGGCTGGGGGTTAAAAGCGCTCAATCAATTGCCTTCCATTGCCCCTGCACCTTGCAGCACGCGCAAAAGCTCGGCGGAGCCGTCGAGGCGGTGCTCACAAGCCTTGGCTTCAACCTCACCGCTGTTCCGGAGGGTCACTTGTGCTGTGGGTCGGCGGGCACCTATTCAATTACCCAACCCGAACTGTCACTGCAATTGCGTGACAACAAACTGAATGCCCTGGAAAGCGGAAAACCCGACGTTATCGCCACGGCCAATATTGGCTGTCAGACCCACCTCGGTGGCGCTGGTCGCACCCCTGTGCGTCATTGGATCGAGTTGGTTGAAGCTGCGTTGCCCTAACCGCCCCCCTGGAGAAGCCCCATGAAAAGCAAAGCCATATTGAGTCAAGTCGAAATCAACCAAATCCTGAACGCTGCGCGTGCCGAAGCACACAACCACCAGTGGGCGGTGACCATCGCGATTGTTGATGACGGCGGCCACCCTCTTGCCCTCGAACGCTTGGACGGTTGCGCCGCGATCAGCGCCTACATCGCCGTCGAAAAGGCGCGCACGTCCGCATTGGGTCGACGCGAATCCAAGGGCTACGAAGACATGGTCAATGGTGGACGATACGCCTTTTTATCGGCGCCATTGCTGACCTCACTGGAAGGCGGCGTACCGATCTTCGTCGATGGACACGTGATAGGGGCCGTCGGGGTTTCCGGGGTTAAAGCCGAGCAGGATGCACAGGTCGCAAGAGCTGGCGCGCAATGCGTGAGCTGAGCACAAAACCAAAGCAACCGAATGAACACAGTATGATGGAGATGCACAAAGTGACCGATTTCGTTAACTGCCATGGCCTTAAAGTCGCCCCCGTCCTGCAGCATTTTGTGGATGCTCGGGTGTTGCCCGGAACGCGGCTTTCCCCTGAAGCGTTCTGGAGCGGTTTTGCAAGCCTGGTGCATGATTTGGCACCCCAAAACCGCGCGCTATTGGCTGAACGTGATCGGCTGCAGGTGGAACTGGGCGACTGGCACCGAATCCATCCGGGCCCCGTCACCGACATGCAGGCCTATCAGGAATTTTTGGCGGAAATTGGCTACCTGCAACCGCAACCCGAAGACGTCAACGTCACCACCAGAAACGTTGACACTGAGGTTAGCGTACAAGCAGGACCGCAACTGGTGGTGCCTGCGGTTAACGCGCGCTACGCGCTGAATGCCGCGAATGCACGCTGGGGGTCGCTGTACGACGCGCTCTACGGTACGGATGTGATCCCTCATGAGCAGGGTGCCGAACCTGGCGCGCATTACGACCCGGTGCGTGGAGCCAGGGTCATTGCGTTTGCACGTGCTTTCCTTGATGAGGCATTTCCTTTGAGCAATGGCTCACACGCAGCCGTAGCTCAGTACACGATCGAAGGCGCAACACTGCGGGCGGCTCTGCAAGATGGCACCCAGGCAGTGTTGTCGGATACCACACAATACGCCGGGTACCAGGGTGTGCCGGCAGATCCGGACGCCATTTTGCTGAAACACAATGACCTGCATGTGGAAATACAAATCGACCGGCAAAGCCTCATCGGTCAAAGCGATGGTGCGGGCGTCAAGGATCTGCTGATTGAGTCCGCACTGTCCACGATCATCGATTGCGAAGACTCGGTGGCAGCGGTCGACGCTGAAGACAAAGTCCAGGTCTACAGCAACTGGTTGGGCCTGATGAAGGGCGACCTGACGGAAAGCCTCGAGAAAAATGGCAAAACCATTATCCGCCGCCTCAACCCGGACCGGGTGTACACAGCCGCAGATGGCAGCTCGTTGACACTCCCTGGGCGCTCATTGCTTTTCATCCGCAACGTCGGGCACCTGATGACCTGTCCGGCCATTCTCGATAACACCGGGCTTGAAATTCCAGAGGGCATTCTCGACGGCGTCATCACCAGCCTGATTGCGCTGCACGACCTGCAGCGCAAGGGTAACTCACGCACTGGCAGTGTCTACATTGTTAAGCCGAAAATGCATGGCCCTGCCGAAGTCGCTTTCGCCGACCACTTGTTCAACCGTATCGAGGACCTGCTTGGGCTGCCACGGCACACGCTCAAGATTGGCATCATGGATGAGGAGCGACGCACCAGTATTAACCTGAAGGCCTGCATCGCCGCAGCGTCGTCAAGGGTCGCGTTTATCAATACCGGGTTCCTGGATCGAACCGGCGATGAAATGCACACGTCCATGGAAGCCGGCGCGATGCTGCGTAAGGGCGACATGAAAAACACCGCCTGGATCAAAGCCTATGAGCTTAATAACGTGCTGGTCGGGCTGGACTGCAAGCTGCGCGGGCGAGCCCAGATAGGCAAGGGCATGTGGGCCATGCCCGATCGGATGGCAGATATGTTGGCGCATAAAATCGCCCATCCAAAGTCGGGTGCGAATACCGCTTGGGTCCCCTCCCCGACAGCCGCCACCTTGCACGCACTGCACTATCATCAAGTCAGCGTGCGAGCGGTGCAGGAGTCACTTGAAGGCACCCGGTCGGGCAGCACCAGGCAAACGCTTCTGGATGGATTACTCAGTGTGCCGGTTGTTACCGACAACGAGTGGTCGGCCGATGAAATTCGTCAGGAAGTCGAAAACAACGCGCAGGGTTTGCTGGGCTACGTGGTGCGCTGGGTCGAACAGGGTATTGGTTGTTCGAAGGTTCCCGATATCCATAACGTGGGATTGATGGAGGATCGCGCAACCCTGCGTATTTCCAGCCAACACATGGCCAACTGGCTGAGGCATGGGGTTATTACTGAAGCTCAAGCCCTGGAGGTTCTGCAACGTATGGCGCGGGTCGTCGATGAGCAAAACGCGGCAGACCCCCACTATGCCCCGATGGCGCCTGACTTCTACAGCTCGTTGGCATTTCAAGCAGCTTGCGCGCTGGTGTTCGAAGGACGAGCCCAATCCAATGGTTATACCGAACCGTTGTTGCACAAATTTCGGCTCACGTTCAAGCAATCGACGGTTTAAACCATTCGCAACAGGTTTCACCCGCGCTGCCAGCGCCCGATGCATTGCGTCGGGCGTTTGCACTTTGGCAGGTAGCCGCGGGCACTCAGGGTTAAGGAGCGCCGTCGATCCGTCACCCTTCGCCGCATCTTATCCTTCGCTCGCACACGCCCAGCGTTACGAATTTTCTCACCGCGTGACCGTACACGTAATCGATTACATTAACGAGCACCAAAACAGAGCGTCGAGTGTGACATATCAGCTCATTTCGATCGTTTGAACGTCTCTAAAGGCTGTAAATACGTACTATATTCTATCAATTGAACGTAAAAACCCGCAAAAGACAGGCGCATGAAGGCAGTCAAGGCCACTGAAAAACGATATGGCACGCTTTCTGCTTTTGAAAATGTAAAGGATTACATTGCTTACCATCAACCAAAGGTATGAAGAATGAACGTGAAGCAGAAACTTGTTACCGCCGCCGCCCTGGTCTCGCTGATGGCCGCAGCGGCACCCGCCATGGCAGACAAACTCGACGACGTGATCTCGGCAGGCGAGCTTAAATGCGGTGTCATGCTGGACTACCCGCCTAACGGTTTCCGTGACTCGTCCAATAACCCGACAGGTTATGACGTCGAGTACTGTCAGGACCTGGCCAAGGCTTTGGGTGTAAAACCGGTCATTGTTGAAACGCCCTCCCCTCAGCGTATTCCGGCGCTTTTGTCGAGCCAGGTCGATATCTCGATTGCCAGCGCAACCATCACCCTGGAGCGCGCAAAAACGATCGCCTTTACCTCTCCTTATTCCTCATACAGCTTTGTCGTGGTCGCGCGCAAAGACGCGAACATCAAAACGTTTGATGATTTGAAGGGCAAGCGTGTAGCCGGCGTTCGTGGAGCCGCAGAAGACTCGCTGTTCCAGAACTACTTCAAGAAATGGAATGACGCCAGCGGCCAATACCTGACCGTCAGCAATGACAGTGACCGGAACCTTGCACTGGCCCAAGGAAAGGTGGACGCCTTTATCGTCAATGTTCAAGCGGCCAGCGAGCTGACAAAACTGCCTCAGTACCAGGCGTTTCATACCTGCTGCGATGCTCCGTTCCCCAAGGACACTGTCGGGATGATGGTGACACGCGACAGCACCGACTTCCTTCGTTTCACCAACTTGTTCCTGCACGAGCAACAAGTGAGTGGCCGTTACGCAGAGCTGTACAAGAAGTGGTATCAAGTCGACGCCCCTGCCCTGGACAAGCTTTAATTACGTTGAACGGTGTGAGCCTTCGGGCTCCCACCCTATTGAAGGAGGGGCGATGCCTTGAACTATCACTTCCAATGGGCGCCAGTATGGAAGGCTTTCCCCGACTTGCTGCCCGGGTTGATCATGACCCTGGAGCTGACGTTGCTCGCGTTCGTTCTCGGGTCATTGATTGCATTCGTATTGACTTGGGGTAAATCCTCGAGCAATCAATTCGCGAAGGGAATCTGCGTCAGCTGGATCGAGATTGCGCGCAATACACCGTGTTTGTTTCAGATCTATATGGCGTACTTCGGCCTGGGGGCACTCGGCGTTGATGTGAACTCCTTCTATGCCGTGCTGGGCGCTATTACGTTCAATACGGCCGGGTACCTGGCCGAAGTGATTCGCGGCGGAATAGAGGGTGTTGACCCGC
>NZ_JAEKFB010000024.1:0-87394 GCF_016650865.1 Pseudomonas sp. TH34 | reverse complement strand
CCGCGATGGCGGTGTGTCAGGCAACCTCTTTATCAACCATGCCGCCGCCTTCGCAGCCTCGCTAAAGCTCGACAGCTCCCACATTTGATTTGTGCAGCCCGAATGGTTGCGACCGAACACACAATTCCCAGACTTCCCCCAAACCCTGTGGGAGCTGTCGAGCCCTGGCGAGGCTGCGATAGCGGTGTGTCAGGTAACCTCTTTATCAACCATGCCGCCGCCTTCGCAGCCTCGCTAAAGCTCGACAGCTCCCACATTTTACCGTGCCCGCTTTAGCCGTCCCCGGCCAGGGAGGACTCATGGGTCCAAAGCCGGATAGGCACGCCCCCTCAAACGCATCCAATATAGTTAGCCTGCTTCCTTTTACCCCAAGCCCTTGCCATGATGCGCTCACCGCCCGCCCGCGAACGAGTTCCCATGCCTGCCACACAGCCCGCCGCCCCCAGCTCCTTGTCGATCACTCTGCAGATCGTCTCCATCGTCTTCTACACCTTTATCGCGTTTATCTGCATCGGCCTGCCGATTGCGGTGATCCCCGGCTACGTCCACGGCGAACTGGGCTTCAGCGCAGTAATTGCCGGGATAACCATCGGCTCGCAATACCTGGCCACGCTGCTCAGCCGCCCGATGGCCGGACGCATGTCAGACAACGTAGGCACCAAACGCGCCATCGTGCTGGGCTTGAGCGGAATCCTCCTGAGCGGCGTGCTGACGTTTATCGCCACGCTGGTGCAAAGCCTGCCGTTGCTGAGCCTCGGCATCTTGATTGTCGGGCGGCTATTACTGGGGGTTGCGCAGGGCCTGATCGGCGTCGGCACCATCAGTTGGTGCATGGGCGCAGTCGGTGCCGAACACACCGCACGCTCGATCTCCTGGAATGGCATCGCCTCCTACGGTGCAATTGCCATCGGCGCACCGCTTGGGGTCGTGATGGTTGCAGACTACGGCTACACCAGCCTCGGAATCGCCCTCACGGTGCTATCCGCCCTGGGACTGCTGCTGATTCGCAACAAGCCTTCGGTGCCCGTGGTACGCGGCGAGCGGCTGCCCTTCTGGGCGGTCTTCGGACGTATCGCGCCGTTTGGCGCCAGCCTGTGTCTCGCATCGATTGGCTACGGCACCCTCACCACCTTTATCACCCTCTACTACCTGAGCCGAGGCTGGATCGGCGCGGCCTGGTGCCTGACGGTATTTGGCGTGTGCTTTATCCTGTCACGCCTGGTGTTTATCACGGCCATCAACCGCTTCGGCGGCTTCACGGCGGCGATTGCCTGCATGACCATCGAAACCCTGGGGCTGACGCTGCTGTGGCTGGCACCGTCCACCGGCGTGGCCTTGATCGGCGCCGGGCTGACGGGCTTCGGCTTGTCGCTGGTGTACCCGGCGCTGGGGGTGGAGGCGATCAAGCAGGTGCCCAACAGCAGCCGGGGCGCCGGGTTGAGTGCGTATGCGGTGTTTTTTGACCTGGCGCTGGCGATTGCCGGGCCGGTGATGGGCGCGGTGGCGTTGAACCTGGGCTATTCGTGGATCTTCTTCTGCGCCGCCTTGCTCTCCGTCACCGGCCTGGGCCTGACGTTGCTGCTCAAGCGCCGCGCTTACTGATCCGCCGTTTGCAAGCCCGCCCGGGTGGATTGCCCAAGGGTGTGATTGAAGAACCGCCCGGCCTCGGAAATCAGGTCGCGGTGGATGCTTTCACGGTCAACCCCGTCGGCATCGGTGCACATGGCCGGCATCGCGGCCAGTTGGCTCTCATCGCAAGGCGCCATGAACACGAAGTGCCCTGCCCCGGCCAACAGCTTGAAGTCCGGCGGCTCCGGCAGTTTGCGCGCCAGGGCCTCGGCGTTCTTGTCCACGGCCACCAGCTTGTCGCCGTCGCCACTGTAGAGCAGCACCGGTACATGCACGTCCGCCAAGGTGTGGCGGCCAAACATCAGGCTCAGCGGCGCCATCAGCATCAACGCATGAATGCGCGGGTCGGCCTGGGGCTGCAAATCGTCACGGTCGACGATCAACTCGCCCTTGGTGGTGCAGGCGTCGCGGTCTTCGGGGCGTTGTTGGCAGTAACGGCGCAGGCGGTCCAGGTCCGGCTTGGCACCGGCGAGGATCAGCGCGGTTTCGCCGCCGGCCGAATAGCCGATGACACCCACCTGGTCGACGTTGACGAACGGCGACAGCATCGGGTCGCCGAGGGTGGCGGTGATGGCTTCGGAGATCTGGATCGGGCGCCCATACAGGTTGCTCAAGGTCCCCAGGCGGCTGTGGTCCTTGTAGTTGTCGCCAGGGTGCAACACCGCCACCACGACAAACCCCTTACGCGCCAGAGAGGTCGCCAGGTCGTGCAGGGCCAAGGGTGTGCCGGTATTGCCGTGGGACAGCATCAACATCGGAAAACGGCCAATGGCGATTTTAGAATCTTCAGTGGCAGCGATGTGATAAGCGCCCACCTTGGTGATGTGTTCCTGGTCGGTGGACGGATAGAACGCGACGGCCTTCATCGGCTGAAGATCCAGCGGATCGAGAAACGTCATGCGATGAAAGCCCACACTCCAATGGGGGTGCGGTGCGGGCGCGGCTTGCACTGAAATCAGGCCACCGAGCAGAGAAAGAACCAAGACGGCACAAAGACGCATCATGAGGATGTCCAACTTTGCTGCATAAGCCCGCGTAGCTATTGAAGTATCCATGGTTCAGGCGCTCGGACTGGCAGGGTTTACCCATGCGTGCATAACCTGGGCCAAAGTAGTGACAGCGGGTAAACGAAAAAACTCCGTACTCCGTTCGCTTTTCAGGCGAGCAGAATACAGAGTTTAGGCGCCTCGATTCAGATTGATATCGAGGAACAGCAAAATTTACACAAGTCTTACGCTGCGGCGAACAACTGGTCGCTGATCAATACATGGGCGTCGCTCAGTGCCTTGGTGCGGGCCTCGTCACCATAGGCCAGGCCGTGGGCACGGACGAACTCGATGTCGGTGATCCCGAGGAAACCCAACAGCACGGTCAGGTAGTCTTCGTGGGCTGCGCCCGTCGGCTGGCCCACATGCAAGCCGCCGGAGGTGGAGACAATGATGACTTTCTTGCCGCCACACAGGCCTTCCGGGCCGGCTTCGGTGTAACGGAACGTCTGGCCGGCGACGGCAATGCGGTCGATCCAGGCTTTCAGTTGGGTCGGGATGGTGAAGTTGTACATCGGCGCGGCCAGCACTACGGCATCTGCTGCCAGGAATTCGGCCAGGGTGGAAGCGCTCAGGTCGGCTTCGTGTTTTTGCACGGCATCGCGCAATTCGGCGGCAGTGCCCAGGGCGCCCAGAGTGACACCGGAGAAGTGGGTGATGGCGTCAGCGGCCAAGTCACGATAAACCACTTCGACACCCGGCTCTGCTGCCTGCCAGGCTTTGACGACACCGGCGCTCAACTGACGGGAAACCGAGTTGTCGCCGAGGATGCTGGAATCGATATGCAACAGTTTCATGGTTCATCTCCAAGTAAGCATCGCCTTTGGCGACGGAATGGAACTAAGCCTACAGATGAATCCAATCAACGATTAGTCGGGCAGAATGCGATTGTTTGTCCCACTGACAGGACAGTGATCCTAATGTGACGAGACATAGATCGACGCGCTCGTGGGCGGCGGCAACGCGTAGGTACGTTTCATCCAGTCAATCTCTTCATGGGGCGTGCGACCGAAAAACCGCTTGAACTCGCGGCTGAACTGGGAAGCGCTCTCGTACCCCACCCTGGCGCAGGCCGTGGCAGCGCTGATGTCACTCCTCAGCATCAGTAACCGCGCCTGGTGCAAGCGTGTCGACTTCAGGTACTGCATGGGCGAGGTGTCGGTCACCGTACGAAAATGCGCATGAAAACTCGGTACGCTCATCATCGCTTCGTTAGCCAACCCTTCCACGTCCAGGCGCTGGTGGTAACACGCGTGGATCTTGCGAATCGCCCGGGCCACCTTGCCAAACTGACCCTGGAGATTCAATGCAGCCCGCATCGAACCGCCCTGCTCGCCCGTGATAATGCGGTAGTAGATTTCACGCATCAGGGTCGGCCCGAGCACCCGCGCGTCCACTGGCACACTCATCACCTCCAGGAAGCGCAGCAACGACTCACTGAGCTTGTCATCCATCGGCGAGGCGTACATGCCCTTGGGCCTGGCGTCGGGCTGCGGGGCCACCGCGTCGAGCTCCAGCATCAGCTCGGCGGCCAGGTTGAAATCCAGGCGCAAATACACCGCGAGCATTGGCTCTGCTTCGCTGGCCTCGGTTTCCATGGTGAACGGCACCGGCACCGACACCACCAGGTAGTGCTGGGCGTCGTAGACGTAGATGTCTTCCCCCAGGAAACCGCGCTTGCGGCCCTGGCACACGATCACGATACCCGGGTCGTAAAGCACCGGAACCCGCGTCAATGGCCGATTGGAGCGCAGGAAGCGCACGTCATCCAGCGGCGTCAGGTTGTAACCCTCCACGGGCGCCAACTGTCCCATCAGCTCGATGATTCGGCGGGTACGTGGCTGCTCAAGGTTCATTGGAATGCACTGGCCGGGGAAAACCAAAAGGTAACCCGTCGGTGCTTCACTGGCCAGCCAACCGTAGTCGCAAGCTTGCTCACCGCTGTATTTTGGGGTGGATTTGCCGACGTCAGGCGCGGATAGTTCGTCCCATCGACAGGACAATAGGCCGACCATGCAAGATCTGAATGACCTCTACTATTTCGCCAAGGTAGTGGAAGCCGGCGGTTTCGCCGCCGCCGGACGGCTGTTGGGGATCCCCAAGTCGCGGCTGTCGCGGCGCATTGCCGAACTGGAGGAGCGCCTCGGCGCCCGCTTGCTGCAACGCACTACCCGCCAACTGACCCTGACCGCCGTGGGTGAACGCTACCTGCGCCACTGCCAGGCGATGCTGCTGGAGGCGGAAATGGCCGATGAGGCGGTGGCCAGCATGTCCAGCGAACCCCGTGGCAGGCTGCGGGTCAGCAGCCCGGTGGGCTTGGCTCACCAATTCCTGCAAACCGTGGTGGCGGAGTTTCTCACCGCCAACCCGTTGGTGCAGTTGGAGATGAACCTGGTCAACCGCCGCGTCGACCTGGTGGCCGAAGGCATTGATGTGGCCTTGCGCGTGCGCGAACTGGGGGATGAAGACCCGCTGCTCGTCACCAAGCGCCTGCGCCAGGCCCAGACGGCGATTGTTGCCAGCCCCGGCTTTGTGCGTGAGCGGCAGATCAACAGCCTCGAAGACCTCAAGCAATTGCCGGTGCTGGGCGCCCTGGAAGCAGACCGCATGGTGCACTTCCGCATGCTCAGCCCGGAGGGCAACAGCCACGACCTGGTCATGGAAGCCCGATTGGGCATCGACGATTTCCTGGTACGCAAGGCCTGCGCCCTCGCCGGCCTGGGGTTTACAGTGCTGCCGATGATGTATTGCGAAGAGGAATTGGCTAACGGCCAGTTGGTGCAGCTCTTGCCCGAATGGTCATTGCCGGGTGGCTGGTTGCAGGCGGTGTACCCACATCGACGCGGCGTGTTGCCAGCAGTGCGAGCCTGGATCGACCATCTGGATAACGCCTTCAAAGGTTGCGGAGACCGTTTGCTATGAGAATGACCGAAGAACAAGTCGCCACGTTTTGCCTGGGCTTGCCCGGCGCGCGGGAAGACTACAAATGGGGTGGCGTGCGGGTGTTTTCGATTGCCGGCAACAAGATGTTTGCCTTGCAGAATCTGCGGGGAGACTCGCTGGCGTTCAAGGTCGACAAGGAGCTGTTCCTGGGCCATGTGGATCGCCCCGGCATCCACCCGGCGCCGTACCTGGCACGGGCGCAGTGGATCATCATGGAAACGCCCTACCCGCTGGGCGCTGAGGAACTGCGTGGCCTGTTGCAGCGTTCCCACCAGTTGGTGGTGAGCAAGCTGCCCAAGCGCACGCAGGTGGGGCTGAGGCGGGATGACTGATACACAACCCTCAGGCCAAAAAAAGCCACTCTATTGAGTGGCTTTTTTGTATCTGAGGAGGAATCAGCATCCCGTTTCCGCAGCGGGTTGTTACCGTGGTAGCGGCTAAATAAGCACGCCCCCGCATCGACCATTACTCCAGGGGCAAACCTTGCTCCACCAGTGAGGCCAATAAGCCTGCGCCGAGGGGGATGATGCTGTCGTTGAAGTCATAGTGATCATTGTGCAACTGACAGGAACCGGCGCCCTGGCTTGGGCTGCCTCCCTGCCCCAGATAAATATAGGCGCCCGGTCGTTGTTCCAGCATGTATGAAAAGTCTTCGGCCCCCATGGTCAAGGGTTCGTTGCACTTCACGTTTTCCTCGCCTATCAAGCTACGGGCAACCTGGGCGGCGAACAGCGCTTGCTCAGTGTGATTGACGGTCGGCGGATAGCCTCGCTGGTAATCACACGTGGCCGTGGCACCGAATGCGGTGGCGACGCCCTGGGCAATCTCACCAATGCGCCGGTCCAACAAATCCCGATTGGCCGCCGTAAAGCTGCGGGCAGTTCCACGCATTTTCACCTGTGCCGGAATAACGTTAGAAGCAGTAAGTTGACTGGTTTGCATACTGGCAACTGTCACCACGCCCGCCTCCAGAGGGTGCAGGTTACGGCTGACAATGCTTTGCAGTGCAATGACGATATGGCTCGCGACCACCACCGGGTCAATGGTTTCGTGAGGAATGGCGGCATGGCCACCACGACCGGTCACGATAATGTCGAACGTGTCGGCGGCCGCCTCCACAGGTCCCGGCTGAACTGCGATGACCCCTGCCGGGTAATCCGGATTGTTGTGCAGGGCATAAATCGAATCCACGTTAAATTGTTCGAACAGGCCTTGTTCAATCATCACCTGCGCGCCCCCGCCGCCTTCTTCCGCAGGCTGGAAAATCACCACTGCCGTACCGCGGAACCGGCGCGTCTGCGCCAGGTAGCGGGCTGCGGCCAGCAACATCACGGTGTGCCCGTCGTGCCCACAGCCGTGCATCAGGCCGGGGTGGACCGAGCGGTGCGCAAAGTCGTTGGCCTCGACCATGGGCAGGCAGTCCATGTCCGCCCGCAGGCCAATGCTCCCGCCGGGGCTGGCGCCATGGATGACACCGACAACCCCGGTACCCGCCAGCCCACGGAAAACCTCAATGCCCAACCCCTCAAGAAAGCTTGCGACGATCTGTGAGGTTCGATGCTCGTCAAACCCCAACTCCGGGTGGGCGTGGAGGTCGCGTCTCAAGGCGGTCAGTTCTTCGAGGTCTGGACAGATTGCATCTACTGGGTTTTGTGACATGGACTGGCTCTTCTTATTGGAATAGTCGAACTGCAAATCTACAGGCCGTCAGCGTTAGTTCAAGCCCCAGGTGAGGCATCAGGCGCGTTTGCCGACCCTCCAAATACGCCAAGGTCGCGAAGGTGATGTATCAACTTCCTGGGCTGACGCACTGCGGGCGAACTCAAGCCAAATGGAACGCAGGGCTTTACCCTGAATTTCAAGGTCACTCCATACCGCGCCCTCAAGCATCGGCGCAGTCGACCAGGCACCTTCATCGCCTAACAAAAAGGGCAGTTCAATACAGTGGGCAGCGCCCCAGATAGAGTCGGGTGCTTGCCAGGAGAATTTGTAGAGATAAACCGGCTGGGTACCGTCAGCCAGCGTGGAAGCCAGCTCTTTCATGCCATCGGTGAACAGCGAATGAGTCAATGCCTTTCCATGCTGGCGCATTGCCAACTTGCGTTGCTCCTTTGACAGGTGTTCCCCGTCCACCACGGGAAGGAACGGCAATGCTTCATCGTCTACCCATCCCATTAATGTCGGTATGCGACAGGCAGACCAGGCCTTTTCCAGTTCAGGCAATCCAGGCAGTGGGTAGCAATCGACAATCGGCCCTACGATCATCACGGACTCTATTTGCGCAGCGGCCTGGGCTTGTGCGGCCAACAACTCTTCTACCGTTGCGCTGAGCGGGTCTTTGCCCAGCAGTGCTGCGAACACGTTACCGAACGCCCTGGCAGTTTTTTGATCCTGGTGGGATCCCATGGGTGGACTTTGCAAAATGGCATGGGCGAACAGTGGACGGTCTTTTCCCATCGCCATCATATAAGCAATCGAATGAGCGCCCGCAGACTGCCCGAATAATGTGATGTTGTTTGGGTTACCCCCCAGTTTTGCGATATGGCGGTTCACCCAGCGAACGGCCTCAATCTGATCCAGCAGGCCCAGGTTGCCCTGGCAGACTCCATCCAGCAGCAAGTAGCCGAATACGCCCAACCGATAGCTCACATTAACAACGATAACGTTACCTTCCTGCGCAAGCTTTTCAGCCCCGTACCAGGGCATTCCTCCACCGCCACTGAAGTAGCCACCGCCATGAAACCAGACCATCACCGCGCGGTTTTGTAGGTTGCCCGCTGGCAAAGTGATATCCAGCAGTAGGCAATCCTCACTCTGCGGCATATCCACCGACGGCTTCCCCATTACCCGTTCCAAACGTGAGGGCAACTGGCAGGGAATCTTCGATGAGGTGGGCGCCGATCGTAAATCTTCAGGAGGCAAGACCGGCTGTGGAGGCTGAAAACGTTCGGCTTGAGCGTAACGAATACCTGTCAGGCGCGTAATACCCGTATCGGGCAATGAACCTGAACCATTTTTTTCTTTCGACGACATGGAAACTTCCTGTTAGTTGGCGATTAATGAACACAACCGGATAAATATGACCTGACAATGAAACGTGATATAGGTCAGACACATGAATATCGAATTCCAGAGAACTATTTACCGTAACCCGGCTTTGGAGAGATTACATGGATGCTTACTCGAACTTGCTTCTTCAGGTGTTCCACGAAGAAATACTCACACCGTTAGCACTATCATTCGCCTTAGTCATATTTTTGAACGGTATCGTCAAAAAGGTAAAAAACACCGCCCTGTGGAAAATATCGATACTGCTAACCCTGGGGCTGGTTTTAATCATTTTTTGGCCTCACGTTTGGTTTATGTTCTATCCCGAACCGTGCATTCAGGCGGCTGGCCCTCCAACAGCCCCTTGCCATTTCAGCCCTTGGGCTCGGATTAAACTGGGTTTGTTCTCCGCGATGCTCGGATGCCTGCTGGCTTTACTCTCGGTGAAAGCATGGCAGTTCTTGGGCGAAAGAATGCTTAACCCTAAATAGACATTTAAATCAGATATTGGCACGTAGTTGATCGTAGCCACGCACGTAATAATTAACGGCCGAGATCAACCAGCACAGCACAAAGATCCCAATAATCCAGTAGCCAATCTGGCCGAAGTTATCGCTGATGGCGTTGATTGGCGTCCAGATACCACCGGTCAATTCCAGCTTTTCGGAAATCAGGCCCAGTGCTTCAACACCACCGATAAACAGCGCAACGACAACCGAGGCCGCCGTGATGGTGATGTTGTAGTAGAGCTTGCGTACCGGCTTAGAGAACGCCCAGCCGTAGGCGCCCACCATCACGAAGTTATCCAGCGAATCGATCAGCGCCATGCCCACCGCAAACAGCACCGGGAACACCATGATCGACCACAGGCTGATGCCGTGTGAGGCGCTGGTGGCACTGATGGCCAACAATCCGACTTCCGTAGCGGTGTCAAAACCCAGGCCGAACAGAAAACCTACCGGGTACATGTGCCAGCTCTTGTTGACCAGGTTGAACACCCGCCGAAACAGGCGAGCCATCAGGCCGCCGACGTCCTGGAACCAGGCCATGTTGTCCTTGAATGCCATCGCGGTGACGGCAATCGCAAAGCACGCCAACACCACAATGGTGGAGTGCCCCAACGAGAACCAGGTGCCCACCGCAATCGGCCGTTTGCCTTGTTGCATCAGCTTGCGGGTTACGTTGTCGATAGCCGCGATATGGTCGGCATCCACCGCGTGGCGCAGACCGAAGCCGTAAGCCAGTAACGCGGTGCCCATCAGCACCGGGTTGTGGCCGAACTCGATCAACGCCCACGCCCACGCGAGGCCGTTGGCGGCAAGCAGGCCGGTGAGCAAGTAGAGTGCATGTCGCTTGGTGGTTGCAGGCTCGCAGGTGCTGGATAACGGAGTGATAGCGTTCATTACGGTTTCTTGTTTGGCAGTGAGCGTGCGGGGTTGGCTCAGCGCCAAAGGACTGTGTGGTGACATGCCCGCAGGCACCCACAACCTGCCGTGGAGATCATGGTGACGCAGGGCAAACCGGGCAGCTCTTCGTCCCGTTACAACGTCTTCTGCACCAGCGATGGCACGCGCCGCTCAATGTCCGCCAGCACACTGCGATTGCCGCGCTTCTCAAAACCCAGGCGCAGGTAACCGCTTTTGCCGACCGCCCCACTGGATCGAGGTCGAATGCGCAGTCACTGAGTGAACGTTTGGAAACAGCCGAATAATCGGCTGCTAGCGGAGGAGTCTAGGCTGCGGGGGGCACATTTGATCTTGATCGGCTCCCGCGAACCTGTAGGGAATTTCCCAAGGATAGATTTTTTCGGGCTAATAGGGCGTTAGAAAATCGATAACAGTGTGCCACCCAGGAACAGCTGATCAATCCAGAACACCTGGTGCAGCAACACGATCAGCCAGAAGACCACCTGATAAGACACCTTGCGCGTCTTGTGGCGGAATACCTGCTGAGCAATCAACGCCCCCGGCCAACCGCCTGCCAGCTCCACGGCGTGCAGGACGTTTTCCGGGGTGCGCCAGCTGTCTTCGCGAGCCTTACGCTTGTCGCTCCAATACAGCAGGAACGCCACCACGCTGACTACGCCATAGGCCACCAGCGGGATCAGCGAGACCCCGCGGTACCACAGCAGCGCCGAACCAAACAGCGGCGCGGCGCACAGCAGTGCAAACACCAACGCCTTGAAGCGCGGATGCTGGATGATCATGGCTTGACGGCCGACCAGTCGATCCAGCCGAACTGCCAGGTGGCCAGGATCACCAGGCCGAAGGCGATCCGGTACCAGGCAAACGCCGCGTAGCTGTGGCTGGCGATGAACTTGAGCAGCGCCTTGACCGCGATCATCGCGAAGATGAACGAGGTGACAAAGCCGATGGCGAACACCGGCAAGTCATCCGGCTGGAACAGGTGGCGGTACTTGTAGCCCGAATACACCGCAGCACCGACCATGGTCGGCATCGCCAGGAAGAACGAGAACTCGGTGGCGGTCTTGCGCGACAGGCCGAACAACAGGCCGCCAATGATGGTGGCGCCCGAGCGCGAGGTACCCGGGATCATCGCCAGGCACTGGGCGAAGCCAACTTTGATCGCGTCCTTCCAGGTGATGTCGTCGACGGTTTCGGCGTGCACTTCATGCTGGCGACGCTCGGCCCACAACATGATGACGCCGCCCACCACCAACGCCGCCGCCACGGTGATCGGGTTGAACAGGTAGTGTTTGATCAGGTCGGCGAAAATCACCCCCAACACCACCGCCGGCAACACGGCGATGATCAGGTTGACGGTGAAGCGTTGGGCATTGCGCTGGGTCGGCAAGCCGACCACCACGTCGAGGATCTTGCGTCGAAACTCCCACACCACCGCCAGGATCGCGCCCAGCTGGATGATGATATTGAACGCTTCAAAGCGTTCGCCACCAAAGTTGATCAAGTCGGCCACGATAATCTGGTGCCCGGTACTGGAGATCGGCAAAAACTCCGTCAATCCCTCTACAACGCCGAGTATCAGTGCCTGTACGGCGGTCCAAAGATCCATCGATTCCCCCAAAGGTCATGCCCACGGCATGCCTCGTTGATATTTTTTAGACGTTCACTAACGAAGAGTGCGCTGCAAGCACAGCGCAAATAATCAAGGCCGAACTGCGAAAATTCCGTGAAAAATCAGGCAGGACTCAGGTTTTTTGATTCTGGGCCGAAAGCCTATCAGACAAGCCGGAAAAGTCGATGCAGCACCCAAAATTATAAGAACACGGAGTGACAGGACCATGAACAGTTTGCGCAATATGTCTATCAGCCGGCGCCTCTGGCTGATCCTGATCGTCGCCGTGCTGATGCTGCTAACCCTCGGCCTGCTTATGCTCAAGCAGATTCATGGCGACCTGTACCAGGCCAAGAGTGAGCAGACCCAGCGTGTGGTGCAAACCGCCAGCGGGATCCTGACTTATTATCACAGCCTCGAAACCAGCGGCGTGCTGACCCGTGAAGCGGCGCAGAAGCAAGCCTTGAGCGCAGCGCGCGGGCTGCGGTATGGGAAGGATGATTACTTCTGGATCAATGACCTCACGCCCGTGATGATCATGCACGCGGCCAACCCCAAGCTCGACGGCCAGAACCTGTCGGCCATCCGTGACCCGGATGGCTTTGCGGTGTTCAATGAGTTCGTGATCCTGGCCAAGGCCAAGGGCGCCGGGATGGTGAATTACCGCTGGCCCAAGCCCGGCGCCGATGCACCGGTGGCCAAGACCTCCTATATCCAGCTGTTTGAACCCTGGGGCTGGATCATCGGGTCCGGCGTGTATGTCGATGACGTGCAAGCGGAATTCCGCGGCCAGGTGTGGAAGGCCTCGATGGTGGGCCTGGTGATCGCCGTAATCATGGCCCTGCTGGTGGTGCTGATTGCCCGCAGTATCGTGCGCCCGTTGCAGCAAGCGGTGAACGCGATGGCCAATATCGCCAGTGGCGAAAGCGACCTGACCCGCACCCTCGACACCCACGGCCAGGACGAGGTCACTCAACTGTCCCGGCACTTCAACAGCTTTACCGCCAAGTTGCGGCAGGTGGTCGGCCAGTTGCAGACCTGCGCCAATGCGTTGGGCCAGTCATCCACCGAACTGGGCAGCAACGCCAGCGACGCCCATGACCGCAGCCAGCAGCAATCGCAGCAGATGGAATTGGTCGCAACCGCGATCAACGAAGTCACCTATGGCGTACAGGACGTGGCCAAGAACGCCGAGCACGCGGCCAGCGAAATGCGCGATGCACAGGTGCAAGCCGAACAGGGCCAGCTCAATATCGACGGCAGCCTGCAACGCATCGACCAACTCTCCAGAACCATCAGCCAGGCCGTGGACGTGATCCGCACGCTGTCGACTGAAAGCACAGAGATTGGCGGGGTACTGGAAGTGATCCGCTCCATTGCCGACCAGACCAACCTGCTGGCCCTCAACGCCGCCATCGAAGCAGCCCGTGCCGGGGAACAAGGTCGTGGGTTTGCGGTGGTGGCCGATGAAGTGCGGCTGCTGGCCCAGCGTACGCAAAAATCCACCGCTGAGATCCAGGCCATGATCGAGCGCCTGCAAGGTCATTCGGAGGCAGCGGTCAAGGTCATCAGCGACAGCCACCAGGCCTCGCAACTGACCATTGAGCAAGCGGGCCAGGCGGGAGCGAGCCTGACGGCTATCGGCCAGGCGCTGCGTAATCTCAACGGCTTGAACGCTTCGATTGCCAGCGCCACGTTGCAGCAGGCGCATGTGGTGGAAGACATCAACCAGAATGTGACCCAGGCGGCTGGTTTGTCCCACAGCACGGCATTGGCGGCGCAGCAGTCCAGCGTGGCCAGTGCGCACTTGAAGGGCCTGAGCGAACAACTCGACAGCCTTCTGCACCAGTTCAAGGTCTGACGCCGATGATCGTTCCCACGCTCCGCGTGGGAACGCATCCTGTGACGCTCTGCGTCACCGTTGCGCAAAGCCGGGACGCGGAGCGTCCGGAACTGCATTCCCACGCAGAGCGTGGGAACGATCTACCCCCGCGCCCACCACTCTGGTTACAATCACCGCCCTCTTCGACTCCCCCAAGGAACCGCCATGTCCGGGCTTGAACTGTTTGCCGCCGCCCTGGGGGTGATCGCTGTCTGGTTGACGGTTAAACAGAACCCGTGGTGCTGGCCCATCGGCCTGGTGATGGTGCTGCTGTACACCTGGATCTTCTTCGATGTGAAGCTCTACTCCGACATGCTCCTGCAAGTGATCTACGCCGCCCTGCAACTCTACGGCTGGTGGCAGTGGACCCGCGCCGGCGAGGTCAAGCAAGGGCGGCAAGTCACTAGCCTGGGCCTGCAACCGATCCTCCAAGGCCTGGCCGTGGGCGCTCTGGGCAGCCTGTTGCTGGGCGCCGCCATGGCCCACTGGACCGACGCCGCCCAACCCTGGCTAGACGCGGCCCTGACTGGCTTCAGCCTGGTGGCGCAGATGTGGATGGCGCAGAAGCGCGTGCAGTGCTGGCCATTGTGGGTTGCCCTGGATGTGATCTTTGTCGGGCTGTTCCTCTATAAAGGCCTGTACCTCACCGCCGCACTCTATGCCTTGTTCACCGTGATCGCGGTGCAGGGCTGGCGCGAATGGCGCGCCGACCCGGCGTTGCATGCATGAAAGTCGTGGTATTGGCCGGCCCGGAATCCAGCGGTAAAAGCTGGCTGGCCACGCAGTTGCAGGCGCATTTTGGCGGGGTGATGGTGGGCGAATACGTGCGCCATTTCATCGACCACCACCAGCGCGATACCACCCTGGCCGATATCCCCGACATCGCCCGTGGCCAACTGGCCTGGGAAGACGCCGCCCGCGCCCGGCAGCCAGCGTTGCTGATCCTGGACACCAACCTGCTGACCAACAAGCTGTGGAGCCAGACCCTGTTTGGCGACTGCCCGGCCTGGCTCGGCAGCGAACTGCTCGCCCGCCACTACGACTTGCACCTGCTGCTGTCGCCGGAAGACGTGGAGTGGACCGCCGATGGTCAACGCTGCCAGCCGGAGTTTGCCGACCGCCTGGCGTTTTTCCAGGCCAGCCTTGACTGGCTGGAGCAACATCATCAGCCGTTACGGATCATCCGTGGGGATTGGCAAGCGCGCCAGGACCAGGCGTTTTCAGCGGTGGAACAACTGCTGGATTGACCGACGAGGACAGTTTTCATGAATAGCTCATTACGCATTGCCATCGTCGGAGGCGGCCCTGCCGGGCTGACCCTGGCACGGATTCTTACGATCAATGGCTTTACCGCCAGCGTGTTCGAGCGCGAGCGCGGGCCACTGGAACGACCTCAAGGCGGGACTCTGGATTTACACGTTGAATCCGGCCAGCTGGCGCTCAAAAAAGCCGGCCTTGAAGATGCCTTCCACACCATCGCCCGTTATGAAGACCAAGGCTCGCGCCTGATGGATAAACACGCGCGACTGCTGTTTGAAGACCCCAGTCCGGCCGCCGGCGACCGTCCGGAAGTCGATCGCACCGCCTTGCGACAAATCCTCTTGGATTCGTTGCCTGCTGATTGCGTGAAATGGGACGTCAACGTCAGCGAGATCCGCCAGGCAGGCGACACATGCTGGACCCTGCATCAGGGCGACACCGTCCACGGCCCGTTCGACCTGGTCGTCGGCGCCGACGGGGCCTGGTCGAAAGTGCGCCCCTTGCTGTCGCGCTATCAGCCTCAATACAGCGGGCTGACGTTTATCGAATTCGGGGTTGATGACGTCAACCGCCGCCACCCGGCCCTGGCCACGCTCGTCGGCCAGGGCAAACTGGACGTTTCGGGCGACGCCAGGTTGCTGGTCGTGCAACGCAACGCCAACGCGCATCTGCGCGGCTATGGAATCTTTCGCGTCCCCACTGACTGGGCGGCGCAGCAACTGGACTGGTCTTCGCCACAGGCGACCCGGCAATCGCTGCTGGCGCAGTTCGAAGGCTGGCACCCGGACATCCTCGCGCTGCTGCACGCCTCAAACGAGCGCTTTCTGTCCCGGGCCATTTACGCGCTGCCCGTCGGGCATCACTGGGCACACCGCCCAGGCCTGACCCTGATCGGCGATGCCGCACACCTGATGTCACCGTTTGGTGGCGAAGGCGTCAATGCGGCGATGCTCGATGCTGCGGAGCTGGCCCGGCACCTGATCGAAAACAGCACATGCTCCGAGGCGGTAAGGGCCTATGAAACGCAGATGTTCGACCGCATAGAGCCGATCGCCCGTGACAGCGCCGAAGCGGCCGCCACCCAACTCTCCCATGATGATATCGCCCTCTCCCTGGCGCATTTTCGCAGCCACAGCGCGCAAGACTGAAGACCGGTTATCGGGTCAACGCAGTTCTCCACGCAGGGCACAGGTCAATCCTTAAAAGGAGATTGGCCTATGAACATGCGCATTGTTGCCCGCTTGATCAACTTGCCCGAAGACCGTGGCGTTCGCGTTGAAACCGCCGCCCACAAGCTCCTGCTGGTGCGTTCGGGCAACCAGGTGCGGGCCTATCAGGCGGAGTGTCCCCACGCCGGGGCGCCTTTGGAGCAAGGCGTAATCTGTGACGGGAGGATCATTTGCCCGTGGCACAAGGCGGCTTTCCAGGTGGATGACGGCCAGGTCTGCGAGCCGCCCGCATTGGTGCAGCTCACGCAATATCCGGTGGAGATTCACGATGGTGTGGTCAGCGTGGGAGACGAAGCGCTGCCCTCTTCATCAGCCCCACAACCCAATGATTCCCGCTGCTTTATCGTGATTGGCGCCGGCGCAGCTGGTTCGGCGGCCGTCGCCACCCTGCGCCGAGAAGGCTTCAGCGGCCGCCTGCTGTGGATCGACCAGGAGCAAAATCCTGCCTACGACCGCACTGCCTTGAGCAAATTCGTCATCGCAGGCGAGATGCCGCCCGACGAAACCCCACCGTTGCTGGATGAAGCCAGCTACCGCGACATCCAGATCCACGGCGAAGTCCAAAACCTTGACCCTCACGCCAAATGCCTCCAACTCGTAGACGGTCGCCGCTTCGACTACGACGCGGCGCTGCTGGCCACTGGTGGCGAGGCCAAACCGCTGGATATTCCGGGCGCCGTACTCAATAACGTCTTTGTGCTGCGCTCACGGGATGACGCGGTGCGCATCGTCAAGGCAGCGCAATCCGGTAAATGCGCGGTGATCATCGGCGACAGTTTTATCGGCCTGGAGGCCGCTTCAGCGTTACGCAAGCGTGGGTTGACGGTACAGGTGGTGGGCCGTCGCGAGATTCCTCTGGCAGCCCAACTGGGCAAGCGCATCGGTGCGTCACTGCGCCAATTGCATGAGGCCAATGGCGTGATATTCCACAGCGCCAGTGAGCCCGCGCGCCTCGAAGGACACGGGGACGTGACGACGGTCGTGCTGAAAAACGGCCACAGACTGGCCGCAGACCTGGTGCTGGTGGGCGTCGGCGTGACACCTGCCACCGGTTTTGTTCAGGGGTTGGAAAAGGCCGAGGACCAGTCACTGAAGGCCGAAGCGGATTTGCGGGTCGCACCCGGGCTATGGGCAGCGGGCGATATGGTGACCTTCCCATGGAACGATCAGCCCGTGCGCATCGAACACTGGCGCGTGGCGCAGCAACTCGGGGTGCTGGCGGCGCGCAACATGCTGGGAGCGCAGCAGGCGTATGCCGACGTGCCGTTCTTCTGGACCTATCACTTCGGCAAGACGTTCGAACTGCTGGGCCATCCCCGTCACTGGAATCAACTCCACGTGGAAGGTGACCTGCAGCACCACCACTTCATCGCCCTGCTCTGCCGTGGCGATGAAGTGGAAGCAGTGATTGCCTGCGAACATCAGCGGGCCATGGTGCTGCTCTCGCAACGCATGAAGCACCCGCTGAAAAAAGCCGAGGTGCTTGAGCTGATCCGCGGGCTCTAACGGGCCTTGCGGGTGCCGAGCTGGATCCAGGTCGGCGCATGGTCGCTGGCATGGGGCTCGTTGCGCACCCACGCATCCACCCCGGCGCCTTTCAGATAAGGCTTGAGCGCCGGATTGAGCAGCAAGTGATCAATTCGCAGGCCGGCGTTTTTCTGCCAGTGCTGGCGGAAATAATCCCAGAAGGTATAGACCTGCTCGTCGGGATACAGATGGCGCAAGGCGTCCGTCCAGCCCTGCTCCAGCAGGCGCTGATAACACTCACGACTTTGCGGTTTCAACAACGCGTCCTTCAGCCAGGAGCGCGGGTTGTAGATATCGAGGTCGGTGGGCACCACATTGAAATCCCCGGCCAGCAACACCGGGTGTTCACTGGATTGCAGGTGCCTGGCGTAGTCGATCAGCCGTTCAAACCACGCCAGCTTGTAGTCGAATTTCGGCCCCGGCTGGGGGTTGCCGTTGGGCAAGTACAGGCAGCCCACCAGAATGCCGTGCACGGCGGCTTCGAGGTAGCGGCTTTGATGGTCGGCGTCATCGCCGGGCAAACCCCGGCGGCTTTCCAGCGGTTGCGCGTCGCGGGCCAGAATCGCCACGCCGTTCCATGAGGCCTGACCCAGGCACAACGCACCGTAGCCGGCGGCGTCAAAGTCGTTGAAGGGAAACAGGCTGTCGGGCGCCTTGAGTTCTTGCAGGCAGACAATATCCGGCTGTTCCCGCGCCAGCCATTCCAGCAGATTGGGCAGGCGGGCGCGGATGCCATTGATGTTGAAGGTCGCGATCTTCAGCGCTTTCATGGGAAGGGTCCTTCCAGGGCTCTTGGAGTAGAGCCTGGAAGGTGTTCGGTCGTTCCGTTTTCAGGCGCGATTGACCTCAGTAGCCCAACGACAACCCGGTATTGCGCCGTGGGTCGTTGGCCCCATAGAAACGGTTATTGCCCACCGGCTTGCCGTCCAGGGACGGTGCGCCCACCAGGATCGCCGCCAGGTGGTTGGCATCTTGCGGGCCGGCAAACTTGTGGCCCCAGCCTTCGAGGATTTTCTGGGTATCGGGGCTCAGGGCAAAGCGCTCGATATTGGTCGCCTCAGGCAGCCATTGCTGGTGGAAACGCGGGGCGTCCACGGCTTCCTGAATGTTCATCTTGTAGTCGATGACATTGAGGATGGTCAGCAAGGTGGCCGTGATGATGCGGCTGCCACCCGGCGTCCCCACCACCATCACCGCCTTGCCATCCTTGGTGACGATGGTCGGGCTCATGGACGACAGCGGCGTCTTGCCCGGCGCGATGGCGTTGGCTTCGCCCTGGACCAGGCCGTACATGTTCGGCACGCCGATCTTGGAGGTGAAGTCGTCCATTTCGTCGTTGAGGATCACCCCGGTCTTGCTCGCCATCACGCCGGCGCCGAACCAGTCGTTGAGGGTGTAAGTCACCGAGACGGCGTTGCCCCACTTGTCGACGATGGAGTAGTGGGTGGTGTTATTGCCTTCGTGGGGCGAAACCCCGGGCTTGATGTCCTGGGAGATCCCGGCTTTCTGCGGGTCGATGGCGGCGCGCAGTTTGGCGGCGTAGTCCTTGTCCAGCAGGTGCTCGACCGGGTTCTGCACGAAGTCCGGGTCGCCGAGGTAGCTGTTGCGGTCAACGTACGCATGGCGCATGGCCTCAATCTGGTAGTGCAGGCCCTGGGCCGAGTGATAGCCGAGGTCGGCCATCGGGTAACCTTCGAGGATATTCATGATTTCGCAGATGACCACCCCGCCCGAGCTCGGTGGTGGCGCGGACACCACGTGGTAGCCACGGTAGTCACACTCGATGGGCGCCAGTTCGCGGGTCTTGTATTTGTCCAGGTCGGCCTGGGTGATGATGCCTTTGCCCGACTGGCTGGAATCCACGATCGCCTTGGCTACCCAGCCTTTGTAGAAGCCGTCGGTGCCCTTGGCGGAGATTTCCCTCAGGGTTTTCGCCAGGTCTTTCTGCACCAGCTTCTGGCCCACCAGCATCGGCTCGCCACCGTGCAGGAAGATGCCGCGCAGGTCTTTGTCTTTCTTGAATTCGTCGGTAGCGGTGTGCAACAGGTCGACATCGCCCTGCTCCAGGGCAAAACCGTCTTCGGCCAGCTTGATCGCCGGGGCGATCACCTGGGCACGCTTGAGGGTGCCGTATTTGCTCAACGCCAGTTCCATGCCCGACACGGTGCCGGGTACGCCGACGGCCAGGTGACCCTTGGAGCTGAGGTCCGGAACGACGTTGCCGTCCTTGTCCAGGTACATGTCGGCAGTCGCCGCCAGCGGGGCTTTTTCGCGGAAGTCGAGGAAGGTTTTGCGTCCATCGGCCAGTTGCACGGTCATGAAGCCGCCGCCGCCCAGGTTGCCGGCCGCCGGGTAGACCACGGCCAGGGCGTATCCCACCGCCACCGCCGCATCCACCGCATTGCCACCGGCCTTGAGCACATCCACCCCCACATGGGTAGCGAGATGCTGGGCCGTGACCACCATGCCATTTTCGCCAGCCACCGGGGCCTGGGAGGCCGCCTGTACACCGCTGACGGTCAGCACCAACGCGGTGGCAATCAAAGTTCGGGTAAACGGTTGGTATTTCATCCCTGGCTACTCTGCTTATTAGAAGAACTAGAAAGTAATACGTTTCCGATCCAAGCCCCAGCGTTATGCCGCGTTTGTGACAGAGCCTGTCGGTAACGGAATAATGCCCATGCTATATTCCGGGCCTTTACGCTGCGCAGCTGAGGCTTTTCGATGGTGATCAAGAAGACCGGTATCCGCGCCCAGCAAGCCGACCAGACCCGCGCGCGGATTCTCCAGGCGGCGGTCAAGGTCTTCACCCGGGACGGCTATTCCGGCGGGCGTGTGGAAAGCATTTCCCGGGAGGCCGACTCCAACGACCGCATGTTGTATTACTACTTCGGCAGCAAGGAGCACCTGTTTGTGCGTGTGCTGGAGCACACCTATGAGCAGTTCAATAAAGCCGAAAGCAAACTCAAGCTCGACCTGAGTGCGCCGGTGCAAGCGTTGCAGGCGTTGGTGGGGTTTATCTGGAATTACTACGTCAAGCATCCCGAGTTTGTGGCAATCCTGAGTATCGAGAACCTGCACAAGGGCAAGCATGCGAAGCAGTCCGGGGAGCTGCGGCGGTTGTCCGGGGAGGCGGTTGGGGTGTTGCGGCCGATTATCGAGGCGGGTCAGGCCCAGGGGCTGTTTCGTGAGGATGTGGACATCAAGCACGTGTATTTGATGATTGCTTCGTTGTGCTACTTCTATAACTCCAACCAGCACACGCTGAGTTCGTTTTTGGGGGAGGATTTGGCGGACAAGGGACAGCAGCGGGATTGGCTGGGGTTTATCAGTGATCTGGTGTTGCGTGGGGTACGGTAGAAACCGAATCAAAATGTGGGAGCTGGCTTGCCTGGGATTGCGGTGGGTCAGCTCATAATTCAGTGACTGGCGCACCGCTATCGCAGGCAAGCCAGCTCCCACATTTGATCTCCATATGGCTTGAATCCGTCAGTGAGTGCCGGGATTGGCTCGCAGGTGAGCGACCTTTTGCTCCAGGCCTTCCCACTGTGGTGCATTGGGCGCGAAGCGGGTACGCAGGTATGACGCCAGCTCTGCCACTTGGGTATTCGACAGGCTGTCCTTGAAGCCCGGCATATAGCCCAGGTCCCTGGTCGCCGGAGTGCTGATCCCTTGCAAAATCACCTTGATCAGATTGTCCGGTTCATCGCTGTGCACGTTGGTATTGGTCGCCAGTGACGGGCTGACCCCGAACAGCTTCGGCCCCTGCCCGTCGGCATGGCAGGCTTTGCACGAGCCTTCGAATACCCGCCGCCCGTTGGCATTGGGCACTGTCACAGCCGCCACCACCTGTGCTTCGGCGGCGCCGCTGTCATTCAGCGAGGCCAGGTATACCGCCATCGCGCGGATATCGGTCTTGGGCAGTTTGGCCAGCTCAGTCACCACCGGCCCCATCGGCCCTGTCGCTACGCCGTGGGCATCGGAATAACCGGTGCTCAGATAGGTGAACAATTGGTCCTCGGTCCACGGCGTTGGCGCCTTGGACAAGCCATTCAACGCCGGCGCCTCCCAACCATCCACCCTGCCGCCCGCGAGGAATGCTTTACCGCCCTTCTCCGCGCCCATCAGGTTGCGCGGCGAGTGGCACGCCGCGCAGTGCCCCAGCCCATTGACCAGATAGGCGCCGCGATTCCATTGCTCACTTCTTTGGGGTTGCACGCTGATTTCCCCTCGGCGCAAAAACAGTGCGTTCCACCCGGCCATCAACGGCCGGATATTGAATGGAAACTTCATCGCATTCGGCACCGGTGCCTGGCTGACCGGCGCCTGGGACATCAGGTAGGCGTACAGCGCCTGCATGTCCGCATCGTTGATATTGCGAAACGCGGTATAGGGAAACGCCGGGTACAGGTTGCGCCCGTCACGGCCGATGCCGTCGCGCATCGCCCGCTCGAACGCCGGGTACGACCAGCCGCCAATCCCGGTCTTCTCATCCGGGGTGATATTGCTGCTGTACAGCGTGCCGAACGGCGTGTGCATGGCCAGCCCGCCGGCATTGGTGGCGCCACCCGGCGCCGTGTGGCACACCGCGCAATCCCCTACGGCCGCGAGCAAACGCCCACGTTCCAGGGTGTCCTTGGACCAGGTGCCGGCGCTGGGCGGCGCGATCGGGGCGATTTCACTGTGAAACGGCCACGCGGTGGCGGCCATGCCCAGCACCGCGCCAAAGGCGGCGAACAATGAGCCGAACAACCATTTGCGGCGCTTCTCCGGGGACTTCGCCGGCTCGCCCAATGTGCCTGCATTCAGCGCCGCCAATACCCGCTCGGGAGTAATCGGCAGCTCGCGAAAACGAATCCCGGTAGCGTCGTAGATCGCGTTGGCAATCGCGGCTGCGCTGGGCACCGAGGCGGATTCACCGGCGCCCATCGGTGGCTGGTCCTGGCGCGGCATCATCAGCACGTCGATCTGCGGCACTTCAGGGAAGGTCAGGATCGGATAACCGCCCCACTCTTTGCTCGCCACGGTGGACTCTTCAAAGGTCACGCGCTCCTTGAGTACGCGGCTGGTGGACTGAATCACATTGCCGTGGATCTGATGCTGCACCCCCGCCGGGTTGATCATCATCCCCGAGTCGTGCCCGATCACCACGCGGGTCACCGAGACATCGCCGGTCTGTTTGTCGATGGCCACATCCGCGACCCACGCCGCCCACGCCGCGCCGAAGCCAGGGAACTTGCTGTGGATATAGCGCGCATAGGCAAAGCCCCGGCCTCGCAGCAGGTGGTCTTCGTTGGCAGTCTGCATCGGCGCGGTACGCGGTGCCCAGTTGGCCCGCTCGGCAGTGGATTTCACCAGGTCGATGGCGCGCTCGTCCTTCAGGTAACGCAGGCGGTATTCCACCGGATCGACGCCGGCGGCGAACGCCAGTTCGTCGATATAGGATTCATGGGCGAAGGTGTTGGGCAACGCCGACACGCCGCGCATCCACGAGGCTCGCACGATCGGTGCCATGTCGTTGATGGTGACGCGCATGTTCTCGATGTCGTAGGGCGGAATTGAGGTGCGGTCGCCCATCTCGAACATCGCCGCCACCGGCTCGACCCGGCCGGTCAGCAGCAGCGCCAAAGTGGGCGCGCCGTTGGACGGGTAGCTGGTTTCAAAGTCATAGGCGGCGATGCTGCCGTCGGCGTTCAGGCCGCCGTCGACCTCCATCAGTTGCGCAGTGCCTTTGGGCTCCCACTGGTGTTCCTGTTCGCGGGTCAGTTGCACACGCACCGGCTTGCCCACGGCGCGGGACAGCAGCAACGCGTCGGCGCATACATCGTCGGCGCAATTGCGGCCGTAGCAGCCGG
Source organism: Pseudomonas sp. TH34 (assembly GCF_016650865.1). NCBI lineage: Bacteria > Pseudomonadati > Pseudomonadota > Gammaproteobacteria > Pseudomonadales > Pseudomonadaceae > Pseudomonas > Pseudomonas sp. TH34. The sequence goes on along the minus strand of NZ_JAEKFB010000024.1, from coordinate 63,939 downwards.
CCGCCTCCATGCGGATCACGTCGATGGATTCTTCCGGGCACTCCAGCAGCCACGCAAGATCAGCCCGCAGCAGATGCGGGTTCTGGCTGCCGGACCAGACCCGGCTGACCCCGGGCTGATAATCCGCCACGCCGCAAGACGGGCCGATGGAGCCGTGCATCTGGTACGGCCACAGGTAGGTGCGCGGCATGCGCTGGCTGGCGGCGGCCAGGGCTTCGTCGACATTGCCTTGGTCGAGCACGGTTCGGCGTACCCGTGGGTTGTCGCGAATCGCCTGCTCCACATCGCTCATGTCCGGCAGTTGGTTATTCCAGGGTTTCCAGTGAACCCGCAGTTCCTGGGCGGCCTTGATCGCCTGTTCTTCACGCAAGGCGACCACACCGACAAAATCACGGATCACCACCACGGCAACAATGCCCGGGATATGGGCAACGGATGATTCGTCGACGTCCAGCAGGCTATTGCCGACAAAATCACCGCAATCCAGCCCAGCATAAGGTGGGCGGATTACCCGGCCGTGGAGCATGTCCGGCACGCGCATGTCGTGAACGTAAGTCAGCTCGCCGGTGGCTTTGCCGGGGATATCCACCCGGGCTGCGCCCTTGCCCACCAGGCGGTAATCGACGGTGGCTTTAAGCGGTGCATCGCCGCTGATGCGCAGTTCGTCATGCTCGCCCATGACCAGTTCGCCATAGGTGGTGGTTCGTCCGTCTTCGGCGGTAATCACGCCCGCGTCGACCGTGAGGCTCTGTGCACTGACCGACCAACGTTGCGCCGCCCGCATCAGCAGGAAACGCCGGGCTTCGGCGGCGGCGTTGCGCAACGGGATTGCGGAGATCTGCAACGTTGCGCTGGCAATGGTCGCGCCCTGGTTCGGCGCCCGTTCGGTGTCGCCCAGCACCATGCGCACCTGCTCCATGGTCAGGTCCAGTTCTTCGGCGACGATCTGCGCCAGAGAGGTGCGAATGCCGGTGCCCAGGTCCACATGCCCGTTGAAGGCGTACACCAGCCCGTCATCGTTCACCGCGATAAACAGCCCCAGTTCCTTGGGCTTGATCGTAGGTGTACCGCCCTTGGCTACCGGACCCGAAGGCGGCAGCACGTCGTCGACGATCAGCAGGACGCCGGCCTTGGCCAGCCATTGGTCGCGGGAAGGGATTGCGTCAGTCATGGTCATCGATCCACGTTCAAGGCGTTTGGCGGGCGGCACGCAGCACCGCGCGGAGGATTTCGATATGGGTGCCGCAGCGGCAGAGATTGCCCGACAGCCCGGTGCGCACCTCGGCTTCGCTGGGGTTGGGATTGCGGTCGAGCAAGGCCTTGGCGGTCATGATCATGCCGTTGAGGCAGTAGCCGCACTGGGCGGCCTGCTCGTCGATAAAGGCCTGTTGCACCGGGTGCGGGGTTTGGCGGGTGCCGAGGCCTTCGAGGGTGACGATGTCGCGGCCCACGGCGCCCGACAGAGGGAAGACGCAGGAGCGTGCAGCCACGCCGTCGATGATTACCGTGCAGGCGCCGCACTCCCCCAGGCCACAGCCGTATTTGGGGCCGTTGAGTTGCAGGTCATTGCGCAGGATCAGCAACAGCGGGGTGTCGGCCATTGCGCTGACTTCGCGGGTGTGGCCGTTGACCTCAAGCGTTACCGTGATGTGCTGGCTGATCATTCGCTTCGCCCGTTGGTTTTGGTGAAGTGCCCACTACATCAAACAGTCAAAAAAAGCGTCGCGTACCTGGGGTCTCGCGACACACTTGACTGGTGAAGTGGTTACTACATGAACGTAGAGCAAAAACGGTGCCAGACCATCGTGGAAATAACATATCCGCCGTAGCAGCTGTCGAGCCTTGGCGAGGCTGCGTGGCGGGCGACGCGGTTTTGTGCCTGGCTCGATAGCGGCGGTGCGGCCGACGCGGTCTTGTGCCTGGCTCGATAACGGTGGTGCGGCCGACGCAGCCTCGCTGGGGCTCGACAGCTGCTACGGGGGGTCAGGTTTGGGGGTCGTCGATCATTTTGCGTAGCAGGAAGAGTACGGCGACGCGTTCGGCGGGGTTGAGGTTGCTCAGGGTCAGTTCGGTGATGGTGGCGGCGCAAGGCACGGTTTGCTGCACCAGGGCGGCGCCAGAGTCGGACAGGTTGACGACGACTTTGCGTTTGTCCTGGGGATCGGGTTCGAGGGTGATCAGTTCGCGGGCCTTGAGGCGTTCGACGATGCCGCGGATGGTCGCCTGGTCGACGGCGGTGGCCTTGACCAGTTCGGTGAGCGAACTTGCACCGTGATCGCGCAGGGCGCACAGGGTGACGAACTGCACGGCGGTGAGCTGGGAGTCGCCGACGTTCTGCTGGAAGATCGCCAGGTGGCGCTGGTAGGCCTTGCGCAACAGGTGGCCGACTTGCTCGGAGAAAACGTAGGAATCAGGCACGGCGGGCTCGGGAAGGCGGTGGTCGATGGGGTGGCATGATGGCGGGCTTACCCGAGGTTCTCAAGTTTCTCATCGAAGAAACCCGATCAAAAATGTGGGAGCTGGCTTGCCTGCGATAGCGGTGTATCAGGCACATTGGTGTTGAATGTGCCGGCGCTATCGCAGGCAAGCCAGCTCCCACAGAGATTTTCAGTGGGCCAGGGAGGCCTTGGGGGCTACGACGTCGCCGGCGATGACGACGGCTTGGTCATTGAGGTAGACGTCGCAATTGCGCAACGGGATGTCCATGTGGCACGGGGTTTTGCGGGTGCCGCCGACTTCGGTGTTCGGGCCGGTGGAGAACAGGAAGTTGCCGTAGAACGCCCGGGCGTCCATGCACATGCCGTCGTTCTTGTCGTGCAGGCCCATCGCCGTCCATTGCGCCCGTGGCTGCAGGCCCCAGCCGATGTGGGAGATGCCGTAAACCTCAGGGTCGTTGAAGTATTTCATGTAGTCGCGCAGGTATTCGGCTTCGAAACCACCGTGGATTTTGGTGATGAAGCCCTTCTCGATCTCCAGGGTGATTTTCTCCCGGGTGTAGGTCTTGAACGGCAGCAGGATGTCGCCGATGTCCAGCACCAGCACGCCTTCGGCGGTTTCTTCGTTGGGCCAGGAGAACAGGAAGCCGCTCGGCCAGTGGTCCCAGCGCCCAGGTTCGTCAGCAAAACCGTATTCGGTGACGGACGGGTATTGCCCCAACGCTGCACGGAAATCACTGCCGGCGCGGGATTTGACGTGGATCGAGCGGGCCTTTTTCAGCAGTTCTTCAGCGGCCAGCACCCGTACCTTGTCTTCTTCGGTGGGCAGCATGCGCGCCAGTACTTCCGGGGGTTCGACCGCCAGCAGAATGCGTGTGCCGGTCTTGAGGATCTGTTCCTGCTCCGGCGAGTGCAGCAGCATCATGGTGTCGACGATCAGGTCCGCCGCTTCCAGCGCCCGCTGGGCCGCGATATTCCCGGTCAGCGCGGTGTCGCCGCAGTAGGCGGTCATGTCATTGCCCATCGCCCGGGGATGGTTGAACGACGGCAACTCCACCGCATACACCTTGGCCCCCAGACGCTGCGCCGCATCCATCGCGGCGCGCACGATGCGTGGGTCGGAGTAATGGCTCTTGAGCACGGCGACGCTCTGGGTCGGGTCGACCTTGGACAGCTTCAACACGTGTTCAAACATCTGGGTCAGTTCGCAATCACTTACCGGCATTTCCTGTCTCCTCAGCTGCTGCACCAAGATCTTGCAGTGCGCTTCACTCTAGTGCGTTTTTATAGCGTATACACCAATTAACCACGATAAGAACTGATTTCAGGATGGACTGCAAGCGCCAAGCCAAAACGTTACCAATCCACACAACCCCAATGATATATGGCGATAATCGGTTACAGGGGATCGATATGGCCAAAAATACAATTTTTCAAACCCGGGCTTTTCATTTGAAAAAATGAGCGTATACACTTTAAAAACCTTGCGGACTGACGCCGCTGGCCATCATTCGAAAAAGAGGACCACGCCCCATGGCAAGCACACAAAAAATCGCAATCGTCGGCGCCGGCCTTGGCGGTGCCGCCGCTGCCACGCTGCTGCAACAGGCAGGGTTCGACGTGGACATCTACGAACAGGCGCCAGAATTTTCGCGCCTGGGTGCCGGGATCCACATGGGACCCAACATCATGAAAATCTTCCGGCGCATGGGCATTGAAAAGCAGCTGGACCTGATGGGATCGCACCCCGAGCACTGGTTCAGCCGCGACGGTGAAACCGGTGATTACCTGTCCCGCATTCCTCTCACCGGCTACGGCGCGTCCTACATCACAGTGCACCGTGGCGACTTGCACGCGCTGCAGATGTCCACCCTCAAGCCCGGCACCCTGCACTTCAACAAACGCCTGGAAACCCTCGAGGAAACCGACACCCAGGTGCGCCTGACCTTCGCCGACGGTGAAGTGACCTACGCGGACATCGTGATCGGTGCCGACGGCATCAACTCGCGCATTCGTGAAGAGCTGCTGGGCGCGGAAAAGCCGCTGTACAGCGGCTGGGTCGCCCACCGTGCGTTGATCCGTGGCGATCAACTGGCCAAGTACGACCTGAAGTTCGAAGACTGCATCAAGTGGTGGACCGAGGACCGGCACATGATGGTCTATTACACCACCGGCAAGCGCGACGAGTACTACTACGTCACCGGCGTGCCGCACCCGGAATGGGACTTCCAGGGCGCCTTCGTCGACAGCAGTCGCGAAGAGATGTTCGACGCCTTCAAGGGCTACCACCCCACCGTCCAGGCCCTGATCGAATCCACCGAAAGCGTGACCAAATGGCCGTTGCGTAACCGCAACCCGCTGCCGCTGTGGAGTCGCGGCCGCCTGGTATTGCTGGGCGATGCCTGCCACCCGATGAAGCCGCACATGGCCCAGGGCGCCGGCATGGCCATCGAAGACGCGGCGATGCTCACCCGCTGCCTGCAGGAAACCGGCATCGGCGACTACCGCACCGCCTTCGAACTGTATGAAGCCAACCGCAAGGAACGGGCTTCCCGGGTACAAGCCGTGTCCAACGCCAACACCTGGCTGCGCACCCAGGAAGATCCGGACTGGGTCTACGGCTATGACCTCTACGCCCAGCAGCTGAAATCGGGGGTGGCCGCGTGAGCAGCTTTCTCTACGGCGGCAACATCCAGGCCAATGGCATTCGCCAGCATTACCTGCGCTATGGCGGCAAGGGTCCGGCGCTGATCCTGATTCCCGGCATCACCAGCCCGGCGATTACCTGGGGTTTTGTTGCGGAACGCCTGGGCCTGCATTTCGACACCTACGTGCTGGATGTGCGCGGTCGCGGCCTGTCGTCCACCGGCCCGGAACTGGACTACAGCGCCGACATCTGCGCCGATGACATTGGTGCCTTTGCCGACGCTCTCAAGCTCGACAGCTATCACTTGGTAGGTCACTCCATGGGCGCGCGGTTTGCGGTGCGCAGTGCGGTGCGCCACCCACGAGGGGTTAACCGTGTGGTGCTGATCGACCCTCCGGTGTCCGGCCCCGGTCGCCGTGAATACCCGAGCAAACTGCCGTGGTACGTCGATTCGATCCGCCAGTCGCTGGTGGGCATGGACGCTGAAGCAATGCGCGCCTTCTGCGCCACCTGGACCGAAGAACAATTGCAACTGCGCGCCGAATGGCTGCACACCTGCTACGAGCCGGCCATCGTTCGCGCCTTCAACGACTTCCACACCGTCGACTTCCATCAGGATCTGCCGCACCTGGAGGCCCCTGCCCTGTTAATTGTTGCCGGACGCGGCGGTGTTATTCAGCCCGAAGATGTCGCGGAAGTCCGGCAGTTACAGCCAGGCCTGCAGGTCGCCCATGTGCCGAATGCGGGACACATGATCCCTTGGGACGACCTTGAGGGGTTTTTCAGCGCCTTCGGCGACTTCCTCGGCCAGCCCCTGACTGCATAACGGAGACCATCATGCTCAAGCCTTACCGCATCGGCCAGATCGTGCCGAGTTCCAACACCACCATGGAGACCGAGATCCCGGCGATGCTCAACGCACGCCAGGCGATCCGCCCGGAACGTTTCACCTTTCACTCCAGCCGCATGCGCATGAAGCAAGTGCGCAAGGAAGAACTGGCGGCGATGGACGGCGAGTCCGACCGTTGCGCCATCGAGCTGTCCGACGCCAAGGTCGACGTGCTGGGCTACGCCTGCCTGGTGGCGATCATGGCCATGGGGCTCGGTTACCACCGCAAATCCGAGCAACGCCTGCGCAAGGCCACTGCCGACAACGACGCCAACGCCCCGGTGATCACCAGTGCCGGCGCCTTGATCGAAGGCCTGAAAGTGATGGGCGCCAAGCGCATCGCCATCGTCGCACCGTACATGAAACCCCTCACCGAATTGGTGGTGAACTACATCCGCGAAGAAGGCTTTGACGTGGTGGACTGGCGCGCCCTGGAAATCCCCGACAACCTCGAAGTGGCCCGCCATGACCCGGCCAACCTGCCGGCCATCGTCGCCGGGATGAACCTGGAAGGCGTCGACGTGATCGTGCTGTCGGCCTGCGTACAAATGCAGTCGCTGCCGGTAGTGGCCAAGGTCGAAGCGCAAACCGGCCTGCCGGTACTCACCGCCGCCATCGCCACCACCTACGCCATGCTCAAGGCCCTGGACCTGGAACCCATCGTCCCCGGCGCCGGCGCCCTGCTCTCCGGCGCCTACTAAAAACGCTTTTGTGGCGAGGGAGCTTGCTCCCTCGCCACAGGTTATGTGCACTGTCCATTACCGAGGACTGAAAAATGACCGAACAATCCGCCGATGCCAACTACCAGGGCGTCTGGGGCAACCGAATCGGCTTCGGCAAAAAATCCGCCCTGCTGATGATCGACTTCATGCAAGGCTATACCACCGAAGGCGCCCCGCTGTTTGCCCCCGAAGTGCGCATCGCCGTGACCGAAAGCGCCGAGCTGCTGGCCTGCGCCAGGCGTCACGGAATCAGCGTGGTGCACACCAATATCCGCTACCATCCCGGCCATTTCGCCGACGGCGGTATCTGGGTCAAAAAGGCCCCGGTGATGAAAGACATGGTGGAGGGCAATCCCCTCGCCGCCTTTTGCACCGAGGTCTTGCCCCTGGCCAATGAAGTGGTGATCACCAAACAATACGCCAGTGCGTTTTTCGGCAGCAGCCTGGCCCCGATGCTGCACGCCCAGGGCATCGACACCGTGGTGCTCGCCGGCTGTTCCACCAGCGGCTGCATCCGGGCTACGGCGGTGGATGCGGTGCAACACGGCTTTCGTACCATCGTCGTGCGCGAATGCGTCGGCGACCGTCACCCGGCGCCCCATGAAGCCAACTTGTTTGATATCGACAGCAAGTACGGCGATGTGGTCAGCAAGCAGGAGGCGATGAGCAAGTTCAAGGAGCAATAAGGTTTCATAAGAACCGCGCCACAGAGCGCGGTCTTGCACTCTTCTGACACTGCCTTTGGACGTCGCTTTCACAGCACTCCGAAGTGCTGAAAAAAAGCGGCTGTATAAAAACCATAAGTCACCGCCAGGAGACACCCCAATGCCCATTGCGAATGCAGCGCCCGCGACTACGGTCGCCGATCCGGTCAACACGCTCTACCACAAGATCACCTGGAAGCTGATTCCGTTCCTGTGTTTCTGCTACCTGGCAGCCTACCTGGACCGCATCAATATCGGCTTTGCCAAACTGCAGATGCTCGACCAGTTGCACTTCAGCGAAACCGCGTTCGGCCTCGGCGCCGGGCTGTTTTTTGTCGGCTATATCCTCTTCGAAGTCCCGAGCAATCTGATCCTGGAAAAGGTCGGTGCGAAGATCTGGATCGCCCGCATCATGATCACCTGGGGCCTGCTTTCGGCCTGCACCATGCTGGTCACCTCCACCACCCAGTTCTACATCCTGCGGTTCCTTCTGGGCGCCGCCGAAGCCGGGTTCCTGCCGGGCGTGCTGTATTACCTGACCACCTGGTTTCCCACCCATCGCCGGGGGCGGATCATCGCCCTGTTCATGATCGGCCTACCGTTGTCCAGCGTGATCGGCGGCCCGTTGTCCGGCTGGATCATGGGCCACTTCGACAACATGGGTGGCCTGCGCGGCTGGCAGTGGCTGTTCCTGATCGAAGCGGTGCCCAGCGTATTGCTCGGTGTGTGGACCTTCTGGGCCCTGCCCAATACCTATCAGCAAGCCAAGTGGTTGTCGCCGGAAGAAAAGACCCTGCTGGAAAGCGAACTTCGCAAGGATGACGCCGACGGTGCCGACAGCAAGCACAGCTTCCGCGACGGGTTCTTCAACCTCAAGGTATGGATGCTCGGCGGTATCGACTTCTCGATCCTGCTCAGCGCCTATGCCATGGGGTTCTGGATGCCGACCTTTATCCGCAACGCCGGCATCACCGACACCTTTCACATCGGCATCCTCACCGCCTTGCCCAGCGTGGCGGCGCTGCTGGGTATGCTGCTGATCGGCGCCAGCTCCGATAAACACCGCGAACGCCGCTGGCACATCATCGTGCCGTTTTTCATCGGCGCAGCGGCGATGGCCACCAGCACCTTCTTCACCCATAACGTGGTCGCCACCGTGGCCTTGTTTGCGATTGCCTCCGCGGCAATCATCGGTGCGGTGCCGGTGTTTTTCAGCCTGCCGGCGACCTTTCTCAAAGGCACCGCAGCGGCCACCGGTTTTGCCCTGGCCTGCTCACTGGCGAACATCGCAGGCCTGGTGAGCAATTCGTTGATGGGGGTGGCGATCGACGTCACCGGCAGCAGCGCGGGCGCCTTGTGGTTTTTTGCAGGCTGCCTGATTCTCAGCAGCTTCCTGGTCATCGCGTTGCCGGCGAAACTGGTAAACCGTTAACAACAACAATTCCTGGGGTGAGTCTCCATGCAAGGTTTCATCAAGCGCTGTGCCCTGCTTGTCGCCGTCGGCCTGTGTGCCGGTACGGCGCAGGCCGCAGAAAAGGTGATCTTCGATACCGACTTCAACGTGCTCAACGATGACGGCCAGGCCTTTATCATGCTTGCCCAGCTGCATGGGCAAAAACGCATCGACCTGCTGGGCATGACCCTGGTCAGCGGTAACGCCTGGGTCGACCAGGAACAGGTGGACGCCCTCAAGGCCGTGGAGCGCATGGGCGTGGAAAAGGCAGTCGGCGTCTATTCCGGCGCCGCCTACCCGTTGCTGCATGACTACACCACCTATGAGGCGGAAAAAGCCCTGTTCGGTTCCGGCTGGCCGGGCGCATTCAAGAACCCGCGTCCAACCAGCGCATCCCAACTGGCAACCCCGCCGGACGGGCTGGCCACTCACACCCAACTGCGCAAGGAAACCGCCGTCCAGTTCATCGTCGACAGCGTGCGGGCCAACCCCCACGAGGTGACGATTCTGGCGGTCGGCCCACTGACCAACATTGCCCTGGCGATTCGTTCGGCGCCGGACATCGTGCCGTTGATCAAGCGCATCGTATACATGGGCGGCGCCTTGGAAATTCCGGGCAATACTACGCCGGCGGCGGAGTTCAACTGGTGGTTCGACCCGGAGGCCGCGAAGATCGTGTTGCGCTCGCCGATCGAACACGTGATTTTCCCCAACGATGTCTGTGAGAAAGTCACCTTCGACAAGTCGGTGTACCAGCGGGTGATTGCCCACAAAGGCGCAATTGCCGACCTGTATAAACACGAGTTCGGGCCGCTGTTCGACAAGGACCCGGCCTACCACAGCTTCACCTGGGACAGCCTGCCGGCGCTGTTTCTCGTCAGCCCCGAGATCGTCACCGAATCCCGCGAACTGTGGGTGGATGTAGACGCCACCTTCGGCGCCGATTACGGCCGGGCACTGGGCTACCAGAAAGGCGCGCCGGTGGGCACGCAGAAGGCCAAGGTGGTGTTTGCCGTGGACCAGAAGAAGTTCTGGGATGGCTACGTCAACCTGGTGACGTTGCCCACGCCGGTCAACATCTCCCGCTGACTGCGCTGTAACTTGAAGGGCTGTGGTTTAATTGCGCGTTTTGCCCAGCCCTTCAAGGAATCCGTTGTCGATGAATCAGCCCGCCACCAAAGTCCTGGTCATTGGTTACGTCTGGCCAGAGCCCCGCTCCTCGGCAGCCGGCGGGCACATGATGCAGATTCTCGAGAGTTTCCTGGCCCAGGGTTGGGACATTACCTTCAGCAGCCCCGCCGCCTCGGGTGAGCACAAGGCCGACTTGCCCGCTCTGGGCGTTCGCGAATGTGCGATCGAGCTGAATAACAGCAGTTTCGACGAATTCATTCAGCAACTTGCCCCGGATATCGTGCTGTTCGACCGTTTCATGATGGAAGAACAGTTCGGCTGGCGCGTAGAGAAATGCTGCCCGAATGCGCTCCGCGTACTCGAAAGCTCCGACCTGCAAAGCCTGCGGGATGCCCGGCACCAGCGCCTCAAGGACTTCCTGAAGACGCAACCCGAGGCTGACGACTTCAGCCCTTTGTTCAGCCAGGACCTGGCCGCCGAATTCACTTACATGGCCGATACCGACCTGGCCAAGCGCGAGATCGCCGCGATCTACCGCTGCGACATCAGCCTGATGATCTCCGATGTGGAAATCCAGTTGCTGACCGAACACTTCAACGTGCCCGCCGCCCTGCTCCACTGGTGCCCGCTGATGGTGATACCGCCCACCGAGGACTTCGCGCCGTTTGAAGACCGCGCGCACTTCCTGAGCATCGGCAACTTTCGCCATGCGCCGAACTGGGATGCGGTGTTGTGGATGAAGAACAGCGTGTGGCCGCTGATCCGCAAGCAACTGCCGGGTGTTCAACTCCACGTGTATGGCGCCTACACGCCGCCCAAGGCCACTGCCCTGCACAACCCGGCCCAAGGCTTCCATGTGATGAACTGGGCCGAAGACGCGTTGCAGGTCATGACTGCCGCGCGCATCTGCCTCGCGCCTCTGCGGTTTGGTGCCGGGATCAAGGGCAAGCTGGCCGACGCGATGCTCTGTGGCACACCGAGCGTCACCACACCAGTGGGTGCCGAAGCCATGGGTGAACCGTGGCCCGGCGTGGTCGAGCACAGCGCCAGTGCGCTGGCGGCGCAAGCGGTTGCGTTGTATCAGGACCAGGAGCGCTGGGCCCAGGCCCAGGAAGACGGTAGGCAATTACTCGCCCGCCGGTACGCTCAGGATCTTCACGGCCCGGCCCTGGTGGCGCGCCTGGAGCAGTGCCGCAGCGAGCTGGCCGAGCACCGCCGCAACAACTTCACCGGCAGCATGCTGCGCCATCACCTGCACAAAAGTACCCAATACATGGCGCAGTGGATCGAGGCGAAAAACCGCAGCCTGTAAACACAGACGCTGGCGAGGTGGCGCGCAAGGGGGCATTATCCTTTTTGCGCCCCCACAATAAAGCGACTGCAGCATGACCCGAGCAGCGAGAATCACCGATCCTTCCTATGAGCTGATGGACGATCACAACGGTCTGTCCATCATCTACCGCCAACACGGCTTCCCGTGCCCGTTGGTGCGCTGGCATTTCCACAAGGAATATGAGCTGCACCTGATCGTCGCCAGCTCCGGCAAGGTGTTTATCGGCGACTACATCGGCAACTTCTACCCGGAAAGCCTGTTCCTCACCGGCCCCAATCTGCCCCACAACTGGATCAGCCAGGTGGCCGAGGACGAAGTGGTGCCCAAGCGAGACATGCTGGTGAACTTCACCGACGAGCTGTTCGACGGCGGCAGCCATATCTTTGCCGAGCTCAAGACCCTGGCGCCGCTGCTGGAACGGGCGCAATACGGCATCGAATTTCGTTGCAAGAAGACCATCGCCCAGGCCATGACCCTGATGCAGCGCATCGAAGACGCCCAGGGCATGGCGCGCCTGGGGCATTTCTTCATCCTGATGGAGGTGCTCAGTGCCTGCGAGGATTACCAACTGCTCTCCGGCGTGACCACCCCGCAACTGGCAGACGAACACAGCATCGACCGCACCAACCGCGCGGTGGACTACATATTTGCCCACTACGCGCGTGAGTTGTCCCTGGAAGAAGTGGCCGAATACCTCGGAATGAAGCCCACCTACTTCTCCCGCGTATTCAAACAAGCCACCGGGCGCACCTTCATCGAATTCGTTAATCGGCTGCGCATCAGCAAGTCCTGTGAGCTGTTGGCCGATGGTGACAAGGCCGTGACCGATGTGTGCTTCGAGTCAGGTTTCAACAACATCTCCAATTTCAACCGCCGGTTCCAGCAGCTCAAGGGCATGACACCGTCCCACTACCGGCGTTTGGCGGTTCAGCGGTTAACCGAGCAGAACCTGGCCTGAAAACCGAAACGCAGGGCTGCTTTACTGTGGGGAGCTGGCTTGCCTGCGATAGCGGCGGATCAGCAATGGCTGAGTTGACTGGCACACCGCGATCGCAGGCAAGTCAGCTCCCACATTGAACCGTGTTCCCGGGAAATCCTACCCGCCTGGTAAACCGTTTCAGTAATTTTCCGATGCAGTGCAAAAAGTATCAGTAAAAGTGCTCCCAAGGATTTGTCAGCACGTCAATTGAAGGCTGTAATCAACGCACACTCTTCCAGCTGTCGTGGAAGACACAACAACAATAACTGTCCTTCTGCAGCCCCTGGGCGCAGAAATGGAGTGCGCGATGAAGTTCACAGCTAAAGCTCTGCTTGCCTGTACCTGCATGACCCTCAGCGCCGTCAGTCTTGGCGCGCAAACCCTGACCATTGCCACCGTCAACAACAGCGACATGATCCGCATGCAAAAGCTCTCGAAAACCTTCGAGACCGAGCATCCGGAGATCAAGCTGAACTGGGTGGTACTCGAAGAAAACGTCCTGCGCCAACGCCTCACCACCGACATCGCCACCCAGGGCGGACAGTTCGACGTGCTGACCATCGGCATGTACGAAGCTGCACTCTGGGGCGCAAAAGGCTGGCTGGAACCGATGAAGGACCTGCCTGCGTCCTACGACCTGGATGATGTTTTCCCGTCCGTGCGTGACGGCCTTTCCGTCAAGGGTTCGCTGTACGCCCTGCCGTTCTACGCCGAAAGCTCCATCACCTATTACCGCACCGACCTGTTCAAGGACGCCGGGCTGACCATGCCTGAGCACCCCACCTGGACGCAGATCGGCGAGTTCGCCGCCAAACTCACCAACAAGGACAAGGAACAGTACGGCCTGTGCCTGCGGGGCAAAGCCGGTTGGGGCGAGAACATGGCGCTGATCACCACCCTGGCCAACGGCTACGGTGCACGCTGGTTCGATGAGAAGTGGCAGCCGGAATTCAACGGGCCTGAGTGGAAGGACGCGCTGAACTTCTACGTCGACAACATGAAGAAGTCCGGCCCGCCAGGTGCTTCCAGCAACGGTTTCAACGAAAACCTGGCGCTGTTCAACAGCGGCAAGTGCGCGATCTGGGTCGACGCCAGCGTCGCCGGCTCGTTCGTCACCGACAAGACCCAAAGCAAGGTGGCTGACCACGTCGGCTTCACCTTTGCACCCCACGAGAAGACCGACAAAGGTACTTCGTGGCTGTACTCCTGGTCCCTGGGGATTCCAACCAGCTCCAAAGCCAAGGACGCCGCCAAGGTCTTCACCACCTGGGCCACTTCCAAGGAATACAGCCAGTTGGTCGCCAAGACCGACGGGATTGCCAACGTACCGCCAGGTACCCGCACGTCGACCTACAGCGACGAATACATGAAGGCTGCGCCGTTTGCCAAGGTGACGCTGGAATCGCTGAAAGTCGCGAACCCGAAAGATCCGTCGGCCAAGCCGGTGCCGTATGTGGGTATCCAGTTGGTGACCATTCCTGAATTCCAGGCGATTGGTACCCAGGTCGGCAAGTTCTTCTCCAGCGCACTGACCGGTGGCTCCACTGCCGAAAAAGCCCTGGCGGACGCACAGACCTTCACCGAACGCGAAATGAAGCGGGCCGGTTATCCCAAGTAAAGCGGGCACACCCCACTGAATGTGGGAACCCGCTTTTGTGTGAGAGGCTCTTGGCGGGAGCTGACTTGTCTGCGATGCACACACCTCGGTCTGTCAGTTAAACCGAGGGGATGCCATCGCAGGCAAGCCAGCTCCCACACAAGCCAGCTCCCACATCGACCGCGCTTCGACGCTCGCTCTGCATGTACCTGACTGGTCCTGATCACCATGAATACCACCACTGCCCAAGTGCAAACCGCTTCGCCGGACAAGCCGCGTAAAAGCCGCCTGATCAACCCCGGCTGGTTCCTCGTCAGCCCCTCGGTGGCCTTGTTGCTGCTGTGGATGATCGTGCCGCTGGGCATGACCCTGTACTTCTCGCTGATTCGCTACAACCTGCTCTACCCCGGCGAAAACCAATTCGTGGGGCTGGAGAACTTCACCTACTTCATCACCGACTCGGGCTTCTTGCCCGGCGCCACCAACACCCTGTTGCTGGTGGGCAGCGTCTTGCTGATCAGCGTGGTGTTTGGCGTACTGATCAGTGCCCTGCTGGAAGCCAGCGAGTTCTTCGGTCGCGGGCTGGTGCGGGTGTTGCTGATTTCACCGTTCTTCATCATGCCCACCGTCGGTGCGCTGATCTGGAAGAACCTGATTTTCCATCCAGTGTCGGGGATCCTCGCCTACGTGTGGAAACTGTTCGGCGCCCAGCCGGTGGACTGGCTGGCCCATTACCCGTTGCTGTCGATCATTATCATTGTGTCCTGGCAGTGGTTGCCCTTCGCGATCCTGTTGCTGATGACCGCCATGCAGTCCCTCGACCAGGAACAGAAGGAAGCCGCCCGCCTCGACGGTGCCGGCGCCATCGCGATCTTCTGGCACCTGACTCTGCCGCACCTGGCGCGCCCGATTGCCGTGGTGGTGATGATCGAAACCATCTTCCTGCTCTCGGTGTTCGCCGAAATCTTCACCACCACCAACGGCGGCCCCGGCTACGCCTCGACCAACCTCGCCTACCTGATCTACAACCAGGCGCTGGTGCAGTTCGACGTGGGCATGGCCTCGGCCGGCGGTTTGATTGCCGTGGTCATCGCCAATATCGCGGCGATCATCCTGGTGCGGATGATCGGCAAAAACCTGACTGACAAGCCTTGAGGGCCGCGCCATGACGCTTCAACAATCCCGCCGCCTGCAAAGCGTGCTGCTCGGCACTCTGGCCTGGGCCATCGCGATCCTGATTTTCTTCCCGATCTTCTGGATGGTGCTGACCAGCTTCAAGACCGAAATCGACGCGTTCGCCACGCCGCCGCAGTTCATCTTCACGCCGACGCTGGAGAACTACCTGCACATCAACGAGCGCAGCAACTACTTCAGCTACGCCTGGAACTCGGTGCTGATCTCCTTCAGCGCCACCGCGTTGTGCCTGCTGATCTCGGTACCGGCCGCCTACTCCATGGCCTTCTACGAGACCAAGCGCACCAAGGGCACGCTGCTGTGGATGCTCTCCACCAAGATGCTGCCGCCGGTGGGCGTGCTGATGCCGATCTACCTGCTGGCCAAGAGCTTCGGCCTGCTGGACACACGCATCGCGCTGATCATCATCTACACCCTGATCAACCTGCCGATTGTGGTCTGGATGGTTTACACCTACTTCAAGGACATCCCCAAGGACATCCTCGAAGCCGCCCGCCTGGACGGCGCCACTCTGTGGCAGGAAATGGTCCGGGTGCTGCTGCCGATCGCCAAGGGCGGCCTGGCTTCCACGGTGTTGCTGTCGCTGATCCTGTGCTGGAACGAGGCGTTCTGGTCGCTGAACCTGACCTCGTCCAACGCTGCGCCGCTCACCGCGCTGATCGCCTCCTATTCCAGCCCCGAAGGTTTGTTCTGGGCCAAATTGTCTGCCGTGTCGACCCTGGCCTGTGCGCCGATCCTGATCTTTGGCTGGATCAGCCAGAAACAGCTGGTCCGCGGCTTGTCCTTCGGCGCCGTGAAGTAACGGCTCCTTTAAAAATATTTAGAAGCGGAGGCCCATCATGGCCAACCTGAAAATCAAGAATCTGCAAAAAGGCTTCGAAGGTTTCTCCATCATCAAGGGCATCGACCTTGAGGTGAACGACAAGGAATTCGTGGTGTTCGTCGGGCCGTCGGGCTGCGGTAAATCCACCTTGTTGCGCCTGATTGCCGGCCTGGAAGAAGTCACCGAAGGTACCATCGAACTGGATGGCCGCGACATCACTGAGGTCACTCCGGCCAAGCGCGACCTGGCGATGGTGTTCCAGACCTACGCCCTGTACCCGCACATGAGCGTGCGCAAGAACATGTCGTTTGCCCTGGACCTGGCCGGCGTCGACAAGAAGATTGTCGAGAGCAAGGTCAACGAAGCGGCGCGTATCCTGGAGCTGGGCCCTTTGCTGGAGCGCAAGCCGAAGCAGTTGTCCGGTGGCCAGCGTCAGCGTGTCGCCATCGGCCGTGCGATTGTGCGTAACCCGAAGATCTTCCTGTTCGATGAACCGCTGTCCAACCTCGATGCCGCCTTGCGGGTGCAGATGCGCCTGGAGCTGTCGCGCCTGCATAAAGAACTGCAAGCCACCATGATCTACGTGACCCACGACCAGGTCGAAGCCATGACCCTGGCCGACAAGGTGGTGGTGCTCAACAGCGGCCGCGTGGAACAGGTGGGCTCGCCGCTGGAGCTGTATCACCAGCCGGCCAACCTGTTTGTCGCAGGCTTTTTGGGCACGCCGAAAATGGGTTTCCTCAAAGGCAAGATCAACCGCGTGGATGCCCAGAGCTGCGAAGTCGAACTGGACGCCGGCGGCCGCATCAGCCTGCCCCTGAGCAGCGCCACCTTGAGCGTTGGCAGCGCGGTGACCCTGGGCATTCGTCCGGAACACCTGGAAATCGCCACCCCTGGCCAGGCCACCCTGACCGTTACCGCCGACGTCGGTGAGCGCCTGGGCAGCGACACTTTCTGCCACGTCATCACCGCCAGCAAGGAGCCGTTGACCTTGCGGATCCGTGGCGACATGGCCAGCCAGTATGGCGAAACCTTGCAGCTGTACCTGGACCCGACCCAATGCCATCTGTTCGACGCTGACGGTGTTGCCGTGGCCCGTCCACTGCGCGCCGCCGCCTGATTTCGCGAGAATTTCCTGATGAAACTGAACAAGCAAAACCTCACGCAACTGGCGCCTGAAGTGCAACTGCCAACCTATGCGATTGCCAATACCCGTCAGGGCATCGCGCACATTGGCGTCGGCGGCTTCCACCGCGCGCACCAGGCGTATTACACCGACGCCTTGATGAATACCGGCGTGGGCCTGGACTGGAGCATTTGCGGCGTGGGCCTGCGGGCTGAAGACCGCAAGGCCCGGGACGACCTGGCCGGCCAGGACTATCTGTTTACCCTGTATGAACTGGGGGACACCGACGACACCGAAGTGCGTGTGATCGGCTCCATCAGCGACATGCTGCTGGCCGAAGACGGTGCCCAGGCGCTGATCGACAAGCTGGCCAGTCCACAGATTCGGATTGTCTCGCTGACCATCACCGAAGGCGGCTACTGCATCGACGACAGCAACGGCGAGTTCATGGCCCACCTGCCGCAGATCCAGCACGACCTGGCCAATCCGGGCTCACCGAAAACCGTGTTCGGCTTTATCTGCGCTGCGTTGACCCAGCGCCGGGCAGCCGGGGTTCCGGCGTTTACCGTGATGTCCTGCGATAACCTGCCCCACAACGGCGCCGTGACCCGCAAGGCGTTGCTGGCCTTCGCCGCGCTGCACAACGCTGACCTGCATGAGTGGATCAAGGCCAACGTCAGCTTCCCGAATGCCATGGTCGACCGCATCACGCCGATGACCAGCACTGCGCACCGCCTGCAACTGCATGACGAGCATGGCATCGACGACGCCTGGCCGGTGGTCTGCGAGCCGTTTGTGCAGTGGGTACTGGAAGACAAGTTCGTCAACGGCCGCCCAGCTTGGGAAACCGTAGGCGTGCAGTTCACCGACGACGTGACGCCGTATGAAGAGATGAAGATCGGCTTGCTCAACGGCAGCCACCTGGCGCTGACGTACCTGGGTTTCCTGAAGGGTTACCGCTTCGTCCACGAAACCATGAACGACCCGTTGTTCGTGGCCTATATGCGCGCCTACATGGACCTGGACGTCACGCCCAACCTGGCACCGGTGCCGGGGATCGACCTGACCGAATACAAGCAGACCCTGGTGGACCGCTTTTCCAACCAGGCGATTGCCGACCAGTTGGAGCGCGTGTGTTCCGATGGCTCGTCGAAGTTTCCCAAGTTCACCGTACCCACCATCAATCGCCTGATTGCCGACGGGCGCGAGACCGAGCGTGCCGCACTGGTGGTGGCCGCATGGGCGCTGTACTTGAAAGGCGTGGATGAAAATGGGGTGATCTACCGCATTCCGGATCCCCGCGCCGAGTTTTGCCAGGGGCTGGTGACGGAAGACGCGTTGATCAGCAAGCGGCTGCTGGGGGTGGAAGAGATTTTTGGTACGGCTATTCCCAACTCGCCCGAGTTTGTGGCAGCGTTTGAGCGGTGTTTCGAAAGCCTGCAGGATGTGGGTGTGAGCAAAACGCTGGAGCGGCTGCTCGCCAATCTCAACTGACGGAACCGAATCAAACTGTGGGAGCTGGCTTGCCTGCGATAGCGGTGTATCAGTCACACCATTACTGACTGAACAGGCGCCATCGCAGGCAAGCCAGCTCCCACATTGATCGCATTCCACATCCCTAATGTGCTGAGCGACCTACCATGACCCAGCAAAACCTCTATCTCGGCATCGACTGCGGCACCCAGGGCACCAAGGCCATCGTGCTGGACGCCAGCAGCGGCAAAGTCCTGGGCCTGGGCGCCGCCAGCCACACGCTGATCAGCGGTGCCAATGGCCGCCGCGAACAGCACACCCAGGAGTGGCTGGACGCCTTTACCGAAGCCACTCACCGCGCCTTGCAACAGGCTGGCGTGGACGGCCAGGACATCCTCGCCATCGGCGTTTCCGGCCAGCAACACGGCCTGGTACTGCTCGACGACCAGGGCCAGGTGCTGCGCCCCGCCAAACTCTGGTGCGACACCGAAACCGCACCGGAAAACGATCGTCTGTTGCAGCACCTCGGCGGTGAAAGCGGCTCCCTGGAACGCCTCGGCGTGGCCATCGCGCCGGGCTACACCGTGTCCAAGCTGCTGTGGACCCGCGAGCAACACCCGGAAGTGTTCGCGCGCATCGCGCTTATCCTGCTGCCCCACGACTACCTCAACTACTGGCTCACCGGCCGCGCCTGCGCGGAATACGGCGATGCTTCCGGCACCGGTTATTTCAACGTACGCACCCGGGCATGGGACCTCGCACTGCTGCGCCACATTGATCCCGACGGGCGCCTGGAAGCGGCACTGCCCGAGTTGATCGAAGCGAATCAAGCCGTGGGCACCATCCTGCCCGCCATCGCCGAGCGCCTGGGCATCAACCCGAATGCGCAAGTCTCCAGCGGCGGCGGCGACAACATGATGGGCGCCATCGGCACCGGCAATATCGTCCCCGGCGTGATCACCATGAGCCTGGGCTCATCCGGTACAGTGTATGCCTTTGCCGATCAGGCCAACGTCAGCCCGCAGGCGTCGGTCGCGACCTTCTGCTCCTCCAGCGGCGGCTGGCTGCCGTTGATCTGCACCATGAACCTGACCAACGCCACTGGGGTCATCCGCGAGCTGTTCGACCTGGACTTGGCGGCGTTCAACGCGCTGGTGGCCGAGGCACCTATTGGCGCCGACGGCGTGAGCATGCTGCCGTTCCTCAACGGCGAGCGGGTGCCCGCCCTGCCCCACGCCACCGGCAGCCTGCACGGCTTGACCATGACCAACCTGACCCGCGCCAACCTGTGCCGCGCCGTGGTCGAAGGCACCACCTTCGGCTTGCGCTACGGCCTGGACCTGTTGCGCCAGACCGGTCTGCAAAGCCAGAGCATCCGCCTGATCGGTGGCGGCTCGAAAAGCCCGGTGTGGCGGCAGATGGTCGCGGATATCATGAACACCGAAGTGGTCTGCACCGAACAAAGCGAAGCCGCGGCCCTCGGCGCGGCGATCCAGGCCGCGTGGTGCCAGTCCGGTGAGAGCCTGGCGCAGTTGTGCCAGCGTTGCGTCAGCGTCGACGCGGCCAGCCGCACGGTGCCAAATGCCGGCAGCGTCAGTGCCTACCAGCAGGCTTATGAGCGTTATCAACAGCACGTGGCATCCCTTTAAGAGCGAACGAATATGTATTTGGTATGTGGCGAAGCGCTGTTTGATTTCTTCAGCGAGGACGATGCCAGCGGTAAGGCATCCAGGGTCAATTACAAGGCGATTGCCGGCGGCTCGCCGTTTAACGTCGCAGTAGGTTTGCGTCGACTGGGAACCGATGCGGGCTTTTTCGCCGGGATCTCCGACGACTACCTGGGTCGACGCTTGTTGCAGGTGCTCAAGGACGAAGGCGTGGGCGAGGAGTACCTCGTGGAGTTCGCCGCGCCGACCACCCTGGCAATGGTCGCCGTGGGTGCCAACGGTTCACCGCAATACAGCTTTCGCGGTGAAGGTTGCGCCGACCGCCAGTTGCGACTTGAGCATCTACCGGCGTTGGGCGACGAAGTGCGTGGTGTACACATCGGCTCGTTCTCACTGGTGGTGCAGCCGATTGCCGACACGTTGCTGGCCCTGGTGCGCCGGGAAAGTGGCAAGCGCCTGATCAGCCTCGACCCCAACGTACGCCTGAACCCCGAGCCGAACATCGAGCTGTGGCGCGCCCGCGTGGCCGAGCTGGTCAAGCATGCCGACCTGATCAAGGTCAGTGACGAAGACCTGCACCTGCTCTACCCCGGCCAAGCCCCGGAAAGCGTCCTGCAAGGCTGGTTGCAGCACCGTTGCCAACTGGTATTCCTGACCCGTGGCGGCGATGGCGCGACGGTGTTCAGCCGCCAGCACGGCAGCTGGTCGGCGCCAGCGGTCAAGGTCGTCATGGCGGACACGGTAGGGGCTGGCGATACATTCCAGGCCGCGTTGATTGCCTGGCTGACCGAGCAGCAACTGGACTCGGTGGAGGGCCTGCAACAGCTGACCCGGGAGCAGATCAGCAGCATGCTTGCCTTTGCCATCCGTGCTGCGGCACTCACCTGCAGCAAGACCGGGCCGGACCTGCCCTATCGTCGTCAGCTGGACTGACAAATACGCGGAAAAAAATCAATATGCCACTATGTAAGCCACGTATCACGTGGCTTACAGCCCTGCGGTTATCTGTCCGAAAATTCTGCATTGTGTAAAAAACTGTACTAAACCCAAAAAACATGTGCAGTTTTTATAACAAAAACAGGGCAGATCAATGCGTAATAAACGGACTTTTCAGCCTCGCGCCGTGTTGGCTGTCGGCATCCTCTCACTGCATTACCTGGCCCCCCAACAAGCCCTGGCGGCTTGCGTACTCACCCCGGGCCCGGGCAACGATACCTATACCTGCGACAGCGGCAGCAGCCCCACCGGCCTGACCGACCTTACGGGCAATAACACCCTGACCCTGCCTGCAGGCGGCACCGGCACTATCAACGGCAATATCACCTTCGGCGCCGGCACGGATTTCGTCGATATGAACTCCGGGCGCATCGTGGGCAGCATCACCCAGGGCGACGGTGCCGATCGCTTCCAGATCAGCGCGGGGACCGTGACCGGCGCCGTTTCCCAGGGCAACGGCATCGATGATTTCGTGATGAGCGGCGGGCAGATCCAGTCCCTGGCCCAAGGCGATGGCCGCGACACGTTCCTGATGACCGGCGGCACCATCGTCGGTGCTTTTGAGGATGGCGACGTGGCCCGGCAAACCGGTGGCACCATCGGCCGGGTCGACATGAAGCTGGACAACAATATCTATGACATGTCCGGCGGGGCAATCCTCGGCAATCTGGTGACCGCCTTCGGTACAGATACCATCATCGTCTCCGGCGGCAGCATCGGTGGCAATATCAGCACCAGTGGCGGCAACGACAGTATTACCGTGAGTGGCGGCGTCATCAGTGGCGAGATCCGCGCCAGTGTCGGTAATGACACCTTCAACTGGATCAATGGTGGCCAGATCAAGTCCGCCGTGCTGATGGGCGACGGCGACGACACCGCACTGATCAGCGGCCTCAATGAAACCCTGCTCGGCACTACGCCTTCGATTGACGGCGGCCTGGGCAATGACCAACTGACCTTCGACAACACCACTTCCAGCACCGCCGCCCGGTATATCGGGTGGGAAACAGTCAACCTCAACAACAACTCGCGTTTCGACCTGGCCGGCGACTTTTTCCTCGGCGACAGTGCCAGCAATACCGGCACCTTCAACATCGATGGCAGCAGCACCCTGGGCGTGACGCAAGGCAGTATCCGCCCCTACACCGCAGGCGCACTGGCCACCCTGAATAATGCCGGCACCGTCGACATGACCAGCCGCAGCAACAGCGCCACCGATACGTTGACGGTGTACGGCAACTACGTGGGCAACAATGGGCAGCTTTGGTTGCAAACCGTGCTGGGCGACGAGAACTCGGCTACCGACAAACTGGTTGTGTCTGACGGGACCATCAGCGGGCACACACAAATGACCGTGAGCAATCTCGGCGGCCTGGGCGGTCTCACGCAAAACAGCGGGATCGAAGTGGTGCAAGCCCTCAACGGTGCCACCAGCAGCACCGATGCGTTTGCCCTGAAAGGCTCGGTATCCGCCGGAGCTTATGAGTACCTGCTGTTCAAAGGTGGTGTAACCGCCGGCACGGAAAATAACTGGTACTTGCGTTCGTCGGTGGTCGCCGTGCAGCCACCGGTGGTTCCACCTGTCCCGCCGACGCCACCGGTGGTGGTGCCCGTGCCGCCGATCCCGCCAGTGCCGCCCGTGGTCGCGCCGGATGAACCGCCCGTTGAGCCACCGACCGCGCAACCCGTCGCGCCGGTGGAGCCCCCTGCTCCGCCACCCAGCCAGGTCGCGGCCGCCAACTCGCCGGAGTCGGCAGCGAGCAACCCGGTGTTGCCTACCGCCATCGCCGGGGCCGAGCCGATTCCGTTGTATCGCCTGGAGGTGCCGGTGTACTCGGTGGTCGTCCCTGCCGCGCAGTTGATGACGCTTCAGGCCCTGGGCACCTTCCACGACCGCCAGGGCGAACAAAGCCTGCTCAGCGAAACCGGGCCGGTCCCGGCGGGATGGGGCCGTGCCTATGGCAGTGGCTTCAACAAGAGCTGGTCGGGCACGGTATCGCCGAGTTTCGACGGTTCCATCAAGGGCTATCAGGTCGGCCACGACCTCTATGCCTCCGAGACCAGTGGCGGGCAGATCCAGCGTTTCGGCCTGTTTATCGGTCAAAGCCGCCTGCAAGGTGACATCAAGGGCTTTTCAATGGGCTTCCAGGACAACCGCGCCGGGCGGGTGAAGCTGGATGGCGATAACTTCGGCGCCTACTGGACCCTCACCGACCCCAAGGGCTGGTACGTGGACCTGGTAGCCATGGGCACACGCTTAGACGGTGACAGCAAGTCCGACCGTGACGTGAAGATCGACAACAAGGGCCACGCCCTGGCCCTGTCGGCAGAAGCGGGTTACCCGATTACCGTCTCCGAACATTGGGTGGTGGAACCTCAGGTGCAGGTGATCAACCAGCAGATTGACATGGACCACCAGAACGATGGCATCTCGAAGGTTTCATTCGATTCCCAGGACTACTGGACCGGCCGCCTGGGCGCACGCCTGAAGGGGCGTTACCTGGTGCAGAACACCCCGATCGAGCCCTATGTGCGGGCCAACGCCTGGCGTACCTTCGGTGGCAGCGACACGGTGACCTACGACGACGTGGACCGGATTAAAACCGATCACAAGTCATCCACCGCCGACCTCGGCGTGGGCGTTGTCGCCAAGCTGTCGTCCACCGTCAGCGTGTACCTGGCGGCGGACTACAACACCCAACTGGACAGCAATACGCTGGAGGGTTTCAGCGGTAACGCGGGGCTACGCGTGAGCTGGTAGGCTCACGCCTCCCTTGGGCAGGTGACCCCTCGCGCAACGATGGCGCCGATCACCGCGCCCACTGTCGGCGCCACCCAGAACAGCCACAATTGCATCACGTACTCCCCCCCGGCAAATAACGCCGGCCCCGTGCTGCGGGCCGGGTTGACCGAGGTATTGGTGACCGGCATGGTCACCAGGTGAATGAGGGTCAGCGCCAGGCCGATCGCGATGGGCGCGAACCCCGTTGCCGAACCAGGGCCGGTGACGCGCATGATGATGAACACCAAAAAGAACGTCGCTACGGCTTCAACCACCAATGCCGCCAGCAGGCTGTATTGCCCCGGGCTCAACTGACCATAGCCATTGGCGGCGAAAGCGTCGATCTCGAAATCCGGGCGGCCGCTGGCGATCAGCGCCAACACGGCGGCAGCGACTATCGCACCGGCCACCTGGGCGATGATGTAGGGCACTACATCGATGCCGGCCACCCGACGGCCGACCCACAGGCCGATGGTCACCGCCGGATTGAAGTGCGCACCTGAAATGCCGCCCACCGCGTAAGCCATGGTCAGCACTGCCAAGCCAGCGGCCAGGGCCACACCCGCAAAGCCAATACCCAACTCCGGGAATGCCGCGGCCAGTATCGCACTGCCACACCCCCCGAAGGTCAGCCAGAACGCTCCGAGAAACTCTGCTGCGATTTTCTTTTGCACACTCAACTCCGCCCTTTTACATACACCATCCGATGGATGGATCCACAGGCGACGGTAGCAAGCACGAATACCTGGCCCGTATCGGACTATTCCGGATGATGTGAGCGATCTTGCGGATACGCTGAAGATGAAGCTTTTGTCAGTAAAGCCTCACTTAATCGATGGTTAATCCCCCGGGAAGACAGTTGATTCGACCGCACTCGCACGGCTCCAGCCGTTGCCCAGGGCGGCCGCGGCTCATCACGTTGATGCGCCTGCGAACGACTTGCGGAGAAACACCATGAAACTGCGTACGTTAATGCTCGGTGCTGCACTGGCCCTGACGGCTGTAACGGGGATGGCGCAGGCTGACACCGCCCCCGTCGTCACGCCTTATCACTACGGCGAGAAGATGGATGTGCAAAAGGTACTTGCCATGCACGAACCCGACACCAATGTCTGCAAAGTGATCAACGCCGATATCAAGTTCGTGGACAGTCAAGGGAAAGTCCAGGACGTGGGTTATCGCAAACTGTCGGAAGCCTGCGATTGGCAGAACTGATCCCGTGCACTTTGTGGTAGGAGCGAGCTTGCTCGCCAGCGAAACGCGGGAGTTCTGAATTGACGCCGTGACTTTGCGTTCTTCGCGAGCAAGCTCGCTCCTACATGGGTATCCTTGAGCGATCGTTACGGCTGAAAGGATTCGCCATGCAATTGCACTTCCGCCCCCTCGCTACCTTCACTGCCCTGCTGTGTTTTGCCCTCGCGTTGATCTGGGGTTTGCGCCCGGACCTGCTCCTGTGGGTGTGGAGTGTTGAATACTCCAGTGCCACCGGCCTGGTCGCCCGTCGCAATGCCGCGCTGTTCCTGGCCATCGGCATCATGTTTTACCGCGCCCGCCACTCCCCCCTGATGCGACACGGCACGCCATGACCTCCGGCTTTGTGATCGGCTGTTTTGTGCTGGCGATGTTGGGGATCAGCGAATGGATCAGCGGCCACGCGGGCCCGGGAATTTTGCTGGCGGTAATCACGGAAACGGCGTTGGGCCTGACGTTTATCCAGGCCCGCAAGTCTTCACTGATTGAAGCTCAACCGTCCGTTTAATAGAAAGGACGCGCACCGGCTCGTTTGAGGGCCGGGGCATGGGTGTGGGTGTGCTTGAGGTCTTCACGCAACTCGGAAATCAAGTTGCAGATCGCCCGACTGCTGTCGAGCTTGTTCGCGCAAATGCCGGTGACCACCAGGTCGACCCGGTCATGGTCGATCTCGTGATAAACCTTCACCGTCAGCGAGGCGTCTGGCGCCTTGGTGACTTCACAGCGCTTAGGCAGAAAACTTCCTTCAATAATGCCGCGTAGTTCCAGATCCGAAAGCATGGCCGACCTCTCCTTTTATGAGATTGCCAATCGATATTTATCAATATTCGTACCGCTGGCGACCGCGATGTCACGCTCACCTTTTGCGCCTTGCCAGCCCTGGCAGACGGCTTCACGTACCCAGCCTACTAGGCCCTTTGAAGTTGCGTTGGAACCTTTCCTCATAAGCGACCACATTACTTATATAAGTTACGTGGCAGACCGCTATTACCCCATCCGTTCGGGGTGTTAACCGCTATATTTGTTGCTCATTCAGAGTTGTAACAGGATCTTATAAAGCATTAAACGTGCCGGCAGACGCACAGCTGTGCGCCCTAGAAAAATCGGGGCTTTCGGAAAAAAATACGCCCGCTGGTTCATGCGTCTTGCAACGAGCCTCCATTGGCGTCATGCAAATTGAAAGACAGCTCGTTATAAGTGCCCGCAAAAACTTTTTCCCACCTTAATAGCGGCTATCCAAACGGGTGAATGTAACTAAATTAAACATTCGTTAGATTAAACGTTTAACCTGCCTGGGCGGCCACTCGTTCAGCAACATGCCGCAAACTATCGAAGTTAATATTGGCCCCAGAGTTGATCGCCACCCATGTTTGGCCCTGGATGCCGGTCTTCGCCACATGCTTGCGGATACCGGCCAGCGCCAGGGCACCTGAAGGCTCAGTAATCGATCGCGTATCGTCGTAGATCAGCTTGATGGCACTGCACAGCTCGTCATTGCTGACGGTGATCACCTCATCTACGTGGTGCCGACAGATTTCAAAGCCGTAGGCGCCGATCTGGGCCACTGCGGTCCCATCGGCAAAGCTGTCGACACTCGGCAGCACCACCCGACTCCCCGCACGCAAGGCTGCCAGCAGGCAACTGGAGCCTTCGGGCTCGACGCCGATGATGCGCACTTCGGGGCGCAGGTATTTCACGTAGGCCGCGATACCGGCGATCAACCCGCCGCCGCCCACCGGGACGAAGATCGCGTCCAGCGGGCCCTGCTGCTGACGCAATACTTCCATCCCCACTGTGCCCTGCCCGG
This sequence comes from Pseudomonas sp. TH34, assembly GCF_016650865.1. Classification (NCBI taxonomy): domain Bacteria; kingdom Pseudomonadati; phylum Pseudomonadota; class Gammaproteobacteria; order Pseudomonadales; family Pseudomonadaceae; genus Pseudomonas; species Pseudomonas sp. TH34. The sequence continues at coordinate 36,930 of NZ_JAEKFB010000024.1, read as the reverse complement.
CGATTACGTCCGGGTCGTCGAACGGCGAGACAAAGGTGCTGCCCGTGGCCTCGGCCAGTTGCAACGCATGGGCCAGGGCAAACGGAAAGCTCTCCCCGTGCAACACCGCCTCGCCGCCTCGGGAGCGCACCCCCAACACCTTCAGTTCAGGGGTGCTGCAGGGCATGACGATCGTCGCCTTGATCCCCAATTCCCGCGCCGCCAATGCCACGCCCTGGGCATGATTGCCCGCCGACGCGGTGATCACGCCCCGGGCCTTTTGCGCGGCACTGAGCTGCACCAACTTGTTGTAGGCGCCACGAATCTTGAAGGAAAAGGTCGGTTGCAGGTCTTCGCGCTTGAGCAGGATCTGATTGCCCAGCAAGGCCGACAGCGCCGGCGCCACCTGCAACGGCGTGCGCACCGCCAGGTCGTAGACCGGGGCGGCCAGGATCTTCTTCACGTAGTGCTCAAGCAATCCCGAATCTTGGGGCTGGCTCGCCGGACGGGTACTCATGGATGTCTCCTGGGTGTTTACAAGGCCCTGGAGACGGAAAAACAAAACCCGCCTCTAGGGCGGGTTTGGGTGCAGCCGTGCGCTATCCCGCCAAATGAGGAATGGCGGTAATAATGCTTGGCTGGCAACGAAAGGTTTGAAATGTCATGAATCAAAACTAACCGGCGCCATCGGGCAAGTCAATGGCGAAACGCCAGGCTTTACGCGAAGCATACGAAACGTATACGCTTTGTATATCAACCCTGCACAGTGAAGCTCATGGGCATCGTCAAGATCACCGACCAATTGCACGAACAACTCCGTCTGGCCAGCGCCACCATGGACCGTTCCATCAACGCCCAGGCCGAGTTCTGGATCAAGATCGGCCTGCTCGCCGAGCTCAATCCACACCTGGCCTATAACGACCTGATCAACAAGCTGTTGCTGGACAAACCCGACCTGATCCGGGGGCGCGCGCAATGATCAAGACGGCGGAACAACTCGCGGTGATGCGCGAATCCGGCCGTCTGTTGGCCCAGGTGTTTACCATGCTTGACGGCTTTGTTGCCGCCGGCCAGTCGACCCTGGAGATCGACAGCGCCGTCGAAGCCTTCATCCGCAACGACCTGCAATCACGGCCTGCGAGCCTGGGGCAGTACGACTACCCCTTCTGCATCAACACCTCGATCAACGAGGTGGTGTGCCATGGCATGCCGAGCGCCAAGGACGTGCTCAAGGACGGCGACATCGTCAACATCGACATCACTCTGGAAAAAGGCGGCTATATCGCCGACTCCAGCAAAATGTACATGATCGGCAACGTCGCGCCCAAGGCCCGGCGCCTGGTGGAAATGACCTTTGAAGCCATGTGGGCCGGCATCCGCCAGGTCAAGCCCGGCGCGCGCCTGGGGGATATCGGCTACGCCATCCAGAGCCATGCCCAGAGCAACGGCTACAGCGTGGTGCGTGAGTATTGCGGACATGGCATTGGCCGCGAGATGCACGAAGAGCCGCAGATCCTGCACTTCGGCCGCCCCGGTACCGGCCTGGAACTGCGTGAAGGCATGGTGTTTACCATTGAGCCGATGCTCAACCAGGGCAGCGCCAAGGTGCGCAGCTTGAAGGATGGCTGGACGGTGGTGACGCGGGATAACAGCTTGTCGGCGCAGTGGGAACATACCGTGGCGGTGACGCGGGATGGGTTTGAGGTGTTGACGTTACAGCCGGACGTCTGAATGGCGCAAATCCCCTGTGGGAGCGGGCTTGCTCGCGAAAGCGGTGTGACAGTCGCCATCTACAGCGACTGATCCAACGCTTTCGCGAGCAAGCCCGCTCCCACATTTAGACCTCAGTGATATTCAAGATCTTAGTCAAACTGCCTTGTCGCCACTCCCCGCAATCCGCTTCAACCCCAACACCATCAACCCCGCTCCCAGCCCCATCGCCGTCATGAACAATGGGTACGAAATCCACCACGGCGTGCCCGCCGTCATCATGCTGAACTCCGACATCCCGCCTACGCTGGCGATCAGGTTCAACGGCAGGAACACCACGTTGATCAGCGTCAGCTTGCGCAGCAGGTTGTTCATGCTGTTGTTCATCAGGTTGCCCCGGGCATCGATCAGCCCGGAGAACACGTTGGAGTAAATCTCCGCCTGCTTGTAGCACTGGTTGTTCTCGATGATCAGGTCATCGATCAGGCCCAGGGTCTCAGCACTGAAATGCTCCTTTTCCCCATGGTTGCGCAGGCGCGTCAGCACCGCGCCGTTGCTGTGCAGGGCGTTGATGTAATAGATCAGGCTTTCGCTGAGGTTGAACATCTGCATCAGGTGGCGATTGCTCATCGATGCATTGAACTGCTGCTGCAACTCCCGGGCGACCATCTTGATCACCTTCAGGTGGCCCAGGTAGTGGTGGATGTTGTTGAGCAGCAAGTCCAGCAACACATCCAATGGCGTGCGTAATGGCCGGCGGGCGCCCAGCCCGGAAAGCTGGCTGTCGTCGGTGGCGATCACCAGCAACTGGTCCCCGGAAAACAGCAAGCCGCAGGACGCCACTTCAAACACAAGGTTGCCGCCGCCGGAATAGTTCTCCGGGCGCTTCCAGATCAGGAACAGATTATCGGGGTGGAACTCGATGCGGGACACTTCGTCCGGGTCCAGCGCCGAGGCCAGGGCATGTTCGTCGAGCTTGTAGCAGTCGCGCAGGTACTTGCGCTCGTGGGGGTCCGGATTGCTGAACAGCAAGACATCCCCGCCATCCCCCAGGCTGTTGTACAACTTGCCATCGGCTAATTCAAAGCGCTGGATCATCGCGCGTCACCACACCTGGCCTTGACGCTTCAACTCCAGGCGTCGTACGAACTCCTCCAGTACCAGGGAATACAAGTCGTCTTGCAGGTAGGCATCTTCGATACCGGCGTCCATGTTGGGGTTGTCGTTGACCTCGATCACCACCACCTTGTCGCCGGATTGCTTGAGGTCCACGCCGTACAGGCCGTCGCCGATCAGGTTGGCGGTTTTTACCGCCAGTTCCACTACCGCCTTGGGCGCTTCGTGGACCGCCAGGGTGCGGCACTCGCCGTTGATGTCCTGGCCGATGGCCTTGTGGTTATAGATCTGCCAATGCCCCTTGGACATGAAGTACTGGCAGGCAAAGATCGGCTTGCGGTTGAGGACGCCGATGCGCCAGTCGTACTCGGTGTAGAAAAATTCCTGGGCCAGCAGCAACACAGAATGCTCGAACAATTCGGCGGTGGCGGTCAGCAGCGCTTGCTGGCTTTCGACCTTGATCACGCCACGGGAGAAACACCCGTCGGGGATCTTCAGCACCAGCGGGAAGCCAAGGCGCTCGCCCACCCGTTCAAAGTCTTCGGGTCGCTCCTTGTAGAGAATTTCGGTGGCGGGCATGCCCAGTTGATGGCTTTTCAGAAGGTCGGTGAGGTAGACCTTGTTGGTACAGCGAAGGATCGACGCCGGGTCGTCCATCACCACCAGACCTTCGCTCTCGGCTTTTTTGGCGAAGCGGTAGGTGTGGTTGTCGACGCTGGTGGTCTCGCGGATCAGCAAGGCGTCGTATTCGGCCAGGCGGGCGTAGTCCTTGCGTTCGATCAGCTCCACATCGATGCCCAGGCCCTTGCCCACCCGGACGAAATTGTCCAGGGCGCGGGCGTTGGATGGCGGCAGTTGTTCCTGCGGGTCATGCAGGATCGCCAGGTCGTAGCGGGCCAACCGTCGGGAGCGCGGTTGGCGCCAGATCTTGCGGCTGAAGTTATCCAGCGCATTGGCAAACTGATCTTCCTGGTCATCCCGCAACTTATGCAATACGCCAGACTTGATGCCTTCGATGTGCCAGCCGTTATTCTTGCGAAACTCAACTAACAGGATTGGACAAGGGAACGCTTCAAACAACTGACGAGCCAAATCCTGCAAGGGTTCAATATTGGTTCGGCCAAAATAAAGTGTCAGGGTAAAGCCTTCGGTGTTGCTGTAGAGATGATGACTCAAGGCTTTGTCGAGGGTTTTATCCAGGTCATCCAGGGCCAGGCCGTACAGGGACTTTTTCGTCAGTTCGCTGATGGTGCGCACCGACGGAATCACCTTGTGGCCCCGCGCCTCGGCCAGCAGCGAGCAGTAGTAGCCGTGCCCCAGGTACTTGTAGCTGCGGCACAGGTTGATCACCTGCACACGCTTGCCCGTCTCGTTTTCCCGGGTTTGCTCAAGGTATTCCTGGGCGGTGACGATGTCTTCGCTAGGGAAGTACGACGCCCAGTCTTCCTTGCGCTCGACAATAATCACGACTTGACTTGCACTCTTGGGAGGGCTGGAAAAATAACCGCTGGAAGTTATTGTCGCCGCCACTGTTTGCTCGGATACTTCACGCCAATGACCTTGTACCGCTGACATATTGATTGATCCGCTTTAGAGAACTAGACCTTTTCTATTAAGCACGATCTTTTAGAGAAGTCCCGTTTCGTTACGCAACTTTTACGGCGGTCACATGGCTCTTTCCTTTCGCGTTGCAACACCCGATGACGTGCCTGCATTGGTGGCATTGGAACAGCACTGTTTCACCACGGACCGGCTCTCCACCCGCAGCTTCCAGTGGATGGTCAGCCGCGCCCACGGGCAACTGCTGGTGGCGGAAAAAGGCGACGATTTGCTGGGCTACGCCCTGGTGCTGTTCCACCGTGGCACCTCCTTGGCGCGCCTGTATTCCATCGCCATCGCCGAGTCCTCCCGGGGCCTGGGTTTGGGCAAGCAACTGCTGACGCGCATCGAAGCCTGTGCGGTGGAACATGACTGCGCCTACCTGCGCCTGGAAGTGCGCACCGACAACCCCGGCGCCATCGCCCTGTACGAGCGCAACGGCTATCGGCGCTTTGCCCTGGTCAACGACTACTACGAAGACCATGCCCCCGCCCTGCGCCTGGAGAAACGCATCCTCCAGCACCAGGACGCGCGAGCCTTGAGCGTGCCCTATTACCAACAGACCACCGACTTCACCTGTGGCGCCGCCAGCCTGCTGATGGCCATGGGCGCCCTGGAACCTGCACGGGTGGCCCAGCGCCGCGAAGAACTGCAGATCTGGCGCGAAGCAACCACCGTGTTCATGACCGCCGGCCACGGCGGTTGCAGCCCCCAGGGCCTGGCACTCGCCGCCTGGCGCCGGGGCTTTCGGGTGCGTATGCAGGTCAATGTCAGTGGGCCGTTGTTTCTCGACGGGGTGCGTGATCAGCATAAAAAAGACGTCATGCGTTTGGTGCATGACGCCTTCGAGGAAGAGTTGGCCTTGAGCGACGTTGAGCAAGTGCTCGGCGGCCCGCTGGATTTACCCCAGGTGCTGCGCGACGGCGGGCAGCCGCTGGTGTTGATCAGCAGCTACCGGCTGACCCGCTCCAAGTCGCCCCATTGGGTGATCGTCACCGACTGCGACGAAGACTTCGTGTACCTGCACGACCCGGACGTGGATCACAGCCAGCATCGCCAACCCATGGACTGCCAGCACCTGCCGGTCAGCCACGGGGAGTTCGAGCGAATGTGCCGGTTCGGCAACAACAAATTGCGGGCGGCGGTGGTGGTGTTCAGGCGACTTGCTTGATCCCGGCCTTGGCTTCCAGCTCGCGCACCAGCGGCAACACGCGCTGGCCGAAGTACTCGACTTCTTCCTGGAAATGCAGGAAGCCAGCCAGCACCAGGTCCACGCCGACCGCCTTCAACGCCACGATGCGCTCGGCGATCTGTTGCGGGGTGCCAATCAGGTTGGTCTTGAAGCCGTCGTTGTATTGCACCAGATCCTCAAAGGTCGACTTGGCCCAGTTGCCCTCGCCTTCCGGCGATGCCTTGCCCGCCTGCTTTGCCGCATCGCCAAATGCGTTGACGGCTTCCGGGTCGGCCTGCTCGATGATTTGCGCGAGCACGGCGCGGGCTTCTTCCTCGGTGTCGCGGGCAATCACAAACGCATTGACCCCGACTTTCACCGAGTGGTTGTTGGCAGCGGCCTTGGCGCGAATGTCGTCCACCTGAGCCTTGATGCCTTCCGGCGTGTTGCCGTTGGTGAAGTACCAGTCCGACACCCGAGCGGCCATGTCCCGCGCGGCCCGTGAACTGCCACCCTGGAAGATTTCCGGGTGCGGTTCGCCCAGTGGCTTGGGCTTGAGGCTGTAATTGTCGAAGCGGTAGAAATCCCCCCGGAAGGTGAAATTGTCCTGGGTCCAGATGCCTTTCAGGGCGCGGATAAATTCCTCGGAGCGGCGATAACGCTCGTCGTGCTCCAGCCAGTGTTCGCCAATGGCCTGGAACTCACCCTTGAACCAGCCGCTGACGATATTCACGGCGACGCGGCCGTTGGTGAGTTGGTCGATGGTTGCCAGTTGCTTGGCCGCCAGCGCAGGTTGCCAAGGGCCGGGCAAGATCGCCGCAATTACCTTGAGCTTGGTGGTGGCCGCCAGCAACGCGTGGCTGAACGCGACGGACTCATGCTGGTATTCGGCGCCATAGCCGGCGGTGAAGCGAATCTGCGTCAGAGCGTATTCGAAGCCGGCTTCCTCGGCCAACTGCGCCAGCTTGCGGTTGTAGTCGATGCCCCAGTGGGTGCGCTGTTCGATCTTGCTGACCACCAGGCCCCCGCTGACGTTGGGCACCCAGTAGGCAAATTTAACGGCTTGCTGACTCATCGGACTGTACCTCGTGGATTGGCATGTACAGCGTAGGGAGCAGCAACTGTGCCAGGCACCGTGAGAGGCCCGTCCCAAGTGGCCTGGCGCGCTGAAAAGGGCGAAAAACGACCTGCGGGAAGGTGTCATGGATTGCGGTGGTTTGTCGTTTTGCTGTTGCCGCAGCAACAGTTGGATTCGCCCCGCCCCCGCAAACAGGGCCGTTGGCACCCGGCATGGACCGTGCAACAGCTCCACTGTCCAACTGCCCAGGAGCCGTCCCCATGACCGAACATCACGTGATCAATCCACTGTCCACTGGCGTCGACTATCACGCCCTGGCCGAACGCTTCCGGCCGATTTTCCAGCGCATCGCCGAAGGTGCCGTAGAACGCGAACAAACCCGCGCCCTGCCCTACGAGCCGATCCAATGGCTCAAGCAAGCCGGCTTTGGCGCCGTGCGCGTCCCGGTGGAATACGGCGGTGGCGGCGCCTCCCTGCCCCAGCTATTCGAACTGCTGATCGAACTCGCCGAAGCCGACTCCAACGTGCCCCAGGCCCTGCGCGGGCACTTCGCGTTTGCCGAAGACCGCCTGAATGCCGCACCCGGCGCGGCGCGAGACCTCTGGTTCAAACGCTTTGTCGACGGTGACATCGTGGGCTGCGCCTGGACCGAAATCGGCAGCGTGGCCATCGGCGATGTTGTCACTAAAGTCAGCCCCGACGGCGATAAATGGAAACTCAACGGTGAGAAGTTCTACAGCACTGGCAGTCTGTTTTCCGACTGGATCGACGTCTATGCCCAACGCAGCGACACCGGCGGCGATGTGATTGCCGCCACCCGCACCCGCCAGCCTGGCGTGGTGCAAAGCGATGACTGGGACGGCTTTGGCCAGCGCACCACCGGCAGCGGCACCTCGCGCTTTACCGACGCGGTGGTGGAGGCAGAAAACGTCATCGACTTTGCCACCCGTTTCAAATACCAGACCGCGTTCTACCAGTTGGTACTGCTCGCCACCCTGGCGGGCATCGGTCGCGCGGCCCTCAAGGATGTGGCGCATCAGGTGCGCAGCCGCAAGCGGATCTACAGCCATGGCAACGCGGCCCATGTGAGCCAGGACTCGCAGATTCAGCAAGTGGTGGGTGAAGTCGCGGCGCTGGTGTATGCCGCCGAAGCCAGTGCGCTGAAGGCCGCAGTTCCGGCGCAGCGGGCTTATGTGGCAAGGTTCGGTGGGGATGATGCGGTGGAGCGCGAAGCCAACGTCGCCGCTGAAATCGAATCAGCCACGGCGCAGGTGGTGGTCTCGGAACTGATCCAGCGTGCCACCACTGAACTGTTCAACGCGCTGGGGGCGTCGGATGTGCGCCAGGGCAAAGCCCTCGATCGGCACTGGCGCAATGCACGCACGGTGTCGTCCCACAATCCGGTGATCTACAAGGCGCGGATTGTCGGCGACTGGGTGATCAATGGCACCGAGCCGCCGTTTGTATGGCAGATCGGCAATGGGTCGGCGCGTTAAAGTGCCAGCTTGAAGCCAATCATCACCAGCATGAACGCCAGGCAAGGCCGCAATATCCCGTCCGGGACCTTGCCAGCCATGTGGCTGCCGACATAAATCCCCGGCAGCGAGCCCAGCAACAGGAAACCCAGCAGGGTCCAGTCCATGTTGCCCATGCTCGCGTGGCCGAGGCCTGCCACCAGGGTCAATGGCACGGCATGGGCGATTTCCGTGCCCACCAGGCGCTTGGTGGCCAGGAACGGGTACAGGATAAACAGTGCCACGGTGCCCAGGGCGCCGGCGCCGATGGAGGTCAGGGCCACCATGGTGCCGAGGATCGCGCCGGTGACGACGGTCAGCCCATTGAGGTTGCGCGGCGCCATCTTGTAGTCGTCGCCGGCGTGCCGCTGGGCGAAGGCCAACAGCTTGTTCTTGAACAGGATCGCCGTGGCCGTCAGCAGCAGCACCACGCCCAGGGATTGCTTGATGACCGCGTTCAAGGCGGCGGGATCGGTGTCCAGGCTCTTGAGGAACCACAAGGTCAGCAACACCGCAGGCACGCTGCCCAGGGTCAACCAGCCGGTGATGGTCCAGTCGATGTTGCGATTCTTGCTGTGAACCAGCACACCACCCGACTTGGTGATGGCGGCATACAACAGATCGGTGCCCACGGCGGTGGCCGGGTTGATGCCGAACCAGAGCAGGATCGGCGTCATCAACGAGCCACCGCCTACACCGGTCATTCCCACGATAAATCCAACAATCAGGCCAGCAATCGAGAAACCAAAATTACCTACATCCATTACCACTACCTGCGGCCTTATAAAATTCTGGCCGCAGCATAGCGATTTTTCTTATAACGACTTATATCAATACGATCTTACTTTATGCTTTTTTCGTCAGTCGCTGGCTGCGATAGGCTTGGGTCTGGTACGGGAACGCGACGGTCTCACGGCCACGCAAGGCCGGGTGGGTGTTGATCAGAGACTGCAACTGCCCGGTGACCAGCGCCTTTTCCGCCTCCGGCAACGCCGCGATAAAGCTCACGGAGAGGAAGCGATCCATGATCACTTCCTGAGGGCTGCCCACGTGGCTGTAGGGGAAGCAGGTCATTTCGGGGGCGGAAAAATACTCGCCGGTAAACGCCTCGCGCCAACGTCCGGTGTGAAAGCGTGGGGTGTCACCCTCGTAAGGCGTGATGATTTCGGTGATCGCCGCGACCCAGTCAACCGACTCGTCCCGCACGTTCCAGATCAACCCCAGGCGGCCGTCCGGCTTGAGCACCCGGTGAATTTCCGCCAGGGCCGCTTCCGTGGAGAACCAGTGGAACGCTTGGGCACACACCAGCGCATCGGCGGTTGCCGCCTCAAGCGGGATGGCTTCGGCGATGCCCGACAGCAGGCGCACGTTCGGCAGCAGCTTTTTCAACTGCGCGCCCATCGCCTCCACCGGCTCGACCGCAATCAACGTCGGCGCCACGGTATTGAGCAAACGGGTGAACTTGCCGGTGCCCGCGCCCAAGTCGATGACTGTGGAGTGGGAATTGATCTGCAGGGCGTCGGTCAGCCAGCCCGTGAGCTGCCGTGGATAGTCCGGTCGGCCTTGGGCGTAGGTGACGGCCTGAGTAGAGAAACCCTGTTGAGCAGACGTGTGAACACCGGTCATTGCCAATCTCTCCTCTGGTAGTGCGGGGGCCACAGTGTGCGCCCTTACCGATTTATTTTCTAATCGCTGCATCCGTTTGCGCGTGCCGTGGGTAGTACCGGTAGCAGCGCCTTGCTGCCCTTAAGGAGAGACACCGATGAACGCCAAAGCCCTGTTCTGCGTGACCTGCCTGTTTGCCGCTGCACCGACCGCCTTTGCCCAGACCGGTTTACCCGACAGCATCAAAGTGCCGGACGGTCACAAGGTAGCGATGGAAACCACTGGAGTCGGCGAAATCACTTATGAATGCCGGGACAAGGCCAACGCTGCCGGCCAGACCGAATGGTTTTTCGTCGGGCCCAAGGCCGTGCTCAATGACCGCAGTGGCCAGCAGGTCGGCAGCTACTTCGGCCCGCCGGCCACCTGGCAGGCCAAGGACGGCTCGAAAGTCACCGGCACCCAGTTGGCGGTGGCACCGTCCAGCCCCGGCAACCTGCCCTATCAACTGGTCAAGGCCAACCCAGCCGAAGGCAAGGGGGCGATGAGTGGCGTCGCGTACATTCAACGGGTTGCCCTCAAAGGTGGCGTAGCACCAAGCACCGAATGCACCGCGGCCAACAAGGGCCAGCAGGCAGTGGTGAAGTACCAGGCTGACTACATCTTCTGGGCGGCCAATTAATCAAACTCGTCTACGCTGCTGCGAAAGCGCCCCGGGCTCTCCGCCGGGGCCTCCACCTGGAAACCTGTCTTTGCCTGAAGCCGATTTTGACTATGAAGCCTGCCTGCTGGCTTGCGCCCGTGGCGAACAACTGGCCTTGCGCGGGCTGTACCAACAGGAAAGCTCCCGGCTGCTGGGAGTTGCCTTGCGCATCGTGCGCGACAAGGCCGTGGCCGAAGACATCGTGCATGATGCCTTTATCAAGATCTGGAAGGGTGCCGCCAGCTTTGACCCGCACAAGGGCTCGGCCCGCGGCTGGGTGTACAGCGTGACTCGGCATTTGGCGCTGAATGCTGTGCGCAGTAGTGGCCGCGAAGTGCCCCTCAGCGAAGAACATGAAAGCGCAGCGCCCACCGACACCTTCGACTATCAAGCGCGCTCGGGGCGGATCTACAGTTGCCTCGAACAACTCGACCCGGCCCGCCGCAATTGCATCCTGCATGCGTATGTAGACGGTTATTCCCACAGCGAAATCGCGCACAAACTCGGCACTCCATTGGGCACCGTGAAAGCGTGGATCAAACGCAGCCTCGCGGCATTGCGTGAGTGCATGGCATGAACAGCATCGACGAACTGGCCAGCGAATATGTGCTGGGCACCTTGCCCGCCGAGCAGCGTGCCGAGGTGGAACAGCGCCTGACAACCGACACCGCGTTACGCGCAGCGGTGGACGCCTGGGAGCAGCGCCTGCTGCCATTGACCGAACAGGCTGCGCCCGCAACGCCGTCGGTGTATTTATGGCGACGCATCGAGCGCAGCCTGGGGCATTCGACCAATCACGATTCGCCCGTATCGTGGTGGAACCGGCTGGCCCTGTGGCGCGGGCTGGCCGGTGCGGGCATCGCGGCAAGCCTGGTATTGGCGACGTTGCTACTGACCCGTACGGCTGCCATCAACCCGACCGCTTATGTGGTGGTGCTGGTCGCCCCGCAAAACCAGGCGCCGGGCTGGGTGATCCAGGCGAGTAATACTCAGGAAATCCAGCTGATTCCACTGGGCGTCATGGAAGTACCGGCAGACAAGACCTTGCAGTTCTGGACCAAGGGCGAAGACTGGCAAGGCCCGGTGTCGCTGGGCTTGGTCAAACCCGGGCAGACGTTATCTGTGCCCCTGGACAAACTCCCGCCACTGGCACCGAACCAGCTGTTTGAGCTGACCCTGGAAAATCCGGGCGGCTCGAAAACCGGCAAGCCGACAGGTCCGATTCAGGCAATCGGCCGGGCGGTTAAAGTAATCTGAACGTAATGCAATGTTGTGGAAGGCCAGTTCGTGCACTGGCATTACATCTCGGGGCTATGGCGTCACCATTGCGCTATAGAATCGGGCTCGAAAACCCGGCTCCCTGGACCCTTCATGCCCTCAAAAACCCGTTCGCTGCTGATTCTCGCCCTTGTCGTCATCTTCACCGGCATCGGCGCCGGCCTGGGCGGCATGCTCCTCGCCTTGCTGCTGCACGGCATCCAGCACCTGGCCTACGGCTACAGCCTCGACAGCCTGATCAGCCATGAAACCTTTCTGCTCGGCGTCACCGCCGCCGCGCCCGAACGCCGGGTGTTGGTACTGATCTCCTGCGGCCTGGTGGCCGGTGTGGGTTGGTGGTTGATCTACCGCTATGGCCGCCCGTTGGTGAGCATAAAGCAAGCGGTCTCGGCCGACGCGCCGATCATGCCGCCCAAGACCACCCTCGCCCACGCCGTGCTGCAAATCATCACCGTGGCCCTCGGCTCGCCCTTGGGCCGTGAAGTGGCGCCACGGGAAGTCGGCGCGCTGGCCGCCACCTGGTTGTCACAACGGGCGCGGCTGGCGCCGGACATGCATCGGCTGATCGTCGCCTGCGGCGCGGGTGCCGGGCTGGCGGCGGTGTACAACGTGCCGCTGGGTGGTGCGGTGTTTGTGCTCGAAGTGTTGGTGGGTGTGTTCAGCTGGCCGGCAGCGGTAATCGCCCTGGCCACCTCGGCCATCGGCGCATCGGTGGCCTGGATCGGCCTAGGGGCAGAGGCGCAATACGTGGTGCCGCACTTTGTGCTCAGCCCTGGCTTGATCGCCTGGGCGCTGGCCTGCGGGCCGGTGTTCGGGTTGGCCGCCTATGGGTTCACCCGCTTGACCGGCGCCGCCCGCAGCAACGCCGCCCGTGGCTGGCGGCTGCCGGTGCTGTCGCTGATCAACTTCACCATCATTGGCGGCCTGGCGATTTTCCTGCCGCAAATCCTCGGCAACGGCAAAGGCCCGGCACAGTTGGGCTTCGACAACGAGCTGACCATCGCCTTGGCCGCCGTGCTGCTGGTGGTCAAAGTACTGATCACCGCCAGCAGCCTGCGCGCCGGTGCCGAAGGCGGTCTGCTGACCCCGGCGCTGGCCAACGGCGCCCTGCTCGCGATCATCCTCGGTGGCGCCTGGAACCTGCTGTGGCCCGGCGTACCGCTGGGGGCGTTCGCGATCATTGGTGCGGCGGCGTTCCTGGCATCGAGCATGAGCATGCCGTTGACGGCGATTGTGCTGGTGGCGGAATTCACCCGCATCGACCATGACTTCCTGGTGCCGATCATTCTCGCGGTGGCGGGTTCGATGTGCATGAGCAAGCTGTGCGTCCTGTGGGAAAAGCGTTGAAGAAGCTGGATTAAAACCCCGACACGCGCCATCCTCCGCGCTTTAAGCCGCCCCATCAGCGGCGTTCTACGCACAAAGGATATGCCCATGCACGACCAACCCCTCGCCCCCGCCGATTTCGAGTTCATCGACGAAACCCTGCTCAAGTACGGCGACGACCATTCGGTGCTGAACCTGGCCGAGCTCGACGGCTACTTCACCGCACTGGTTTCAAGCCCCGCGCAGGTGGAGGTTGCCGAATGGTTTCCCGGTATCTTTGGTGGGCAGAACCCGGATTGGGAAAGCCCGGAAGAAGCCGGGCAGTTTCTTGAACTGTGCGTGCGCCATATGAATGCTATTGCCACGCAACTGGCGACCGATGCCCAAGGTTTCAAGGCGCGTTTCGAAGAAACCGAGCACCAGGACCAGCCACTGACCCTGGCGGAAGAATGGTGCTTTGGCTATATCCGTGGCGCCGCCATTGGCAACTGGCCAGAGCTGCCCGCCGAACAGGCCGGGCAACTGGAGAAGATTTCCTGGTGCGCCGAGCAGGACAACTTCGAACTGCCGGCAGACCTGGATGTTGATGCCCATCAGCAACGGGTAGCCGCTATCGAACCGGCCGCCCGCGCGTTGCACGACTACTGGTTGGCCCAGCGCTGATTGAGCGTGTGCTGAACGCAACACCTGTGGCGAGGGAGCTTGCTCCCTCGCCGCATTTATGTTGTTGCTCCAGGTTCAGTTGCCGCTAGTTGAAATCGACGTCAAATGCCTGGTAGAACGCATTGCCAGTGTTGGCTACGATCCACATCAACACCAGCACATGCCGGCCCTTCTTGCCCTTGGGCAATGTCACTTGATGCTCGACCTTGGCCTTCAATTCTGCCGAGTGCTGGTAATACGGCACCTGGGTGTAGAAATCCTCAAAGAAAGGCTTGGCCTCCAGTTGAGCACGGCTGATGCGCTGCTTGGGGTCCCAACCGTCCTTGGTGATCAACCAGCGATAGCCACGGGTCACGTGCGCGGCGGTGTAAGCCCACTGCACCTTGAATACCTGGCCGGCTTCAACATTCAACAACGGCCAGTTAAACGGGGTGTTGAGCTTCTTACCCATTTCTTCGTCGGTGAAGTTCACGCAGTCGCGGGCATCGGTCTTGCCGCCGCTGAGGATGTGCCCGTCGGCGGGGGGCGTGACGCTCTGATCGTCAGTTTCGTAAGGTGCCGGAAACGGTCCGGCGTTGAGGGCCGGGAAGTTCTTGCCGCCTTCCATTTCGTTGACTTGCCAGTTTTCCAACAGGCCACGCTCTACCGCCACCGAACCACGGCTGGCGGGGGTCACGACGCGACCATGCCTGAGTTGAGTCTGGGGTTTGTTCATTTCAGTCACTCCTTGATTGAAGACTTCCCCTCATGGGAAGCGCCTTGAACTTAGCCCACCCCGCCGGGTTGTCTACCCGACGGTTCTGTCAGACAAATCGCGTCATGTCCTTGTTTTGCGGAGTTTTCGTAGCGGTCCTGCATCGGTTCTGTCGTCGGTCCTACCCTGCAACAGGCGATCGGACTACAGCGGCCGTCCGTGAACACCTGACCTCAGGTGTTCAGGATCAGCTCAAATCCGCCATAGATCATCCGCTGCCCATCAAACGGCATCGGATTGGCGTCCGCCTTCAGGCGCGGGTCTTCCATCACCTTGCTCATCCCGGCATCACGCACCTCGCGTGATGGCCACAGGATCCAGGAAAACACCACGGTTTCATCGTCCTTAAGCTTGACCGCCATGGGAAACGAGGTCACCTGCCCTTGGGGCACATCGTCGCCCCAACACTCGACAATATTCAGCGCCCCGTGCTCCTTGAACACCACGGCTGCGGCCTTGGCGTGCCGGATGAATTGTTCGCGGTTTGCGGTGGGCACCGCGATCACACAGCCATCTACGTAAGACATGATCATTCTCCTGACTCGACGGGTTGTTGTGCTTGTAGTCGATCCATCAGGCGCTTAATCGACATCAACGTGGCAAATGTCGACCAGTGGTGTGTTATCGATTGCGATGCCGGGTCGATTCTTGATATGACAGGCGCCTTCAACAACAAAGCCCACCCAAAGGACTGACCCGCCATGACCGCCCACGCTACCGCCTTCCACGCCCTGCACCATGCTCAACTGTTGATCCTGCCCAACGTCGCCGATGCCGGCGGTGCGCGCCTGGTGGCGCAACTGGGCAGCCAGGCCGTCGCCACCAGCAGCGCGGCCGTTGCCTGGACCCACGGCTATAAGGACGGCAATCAGCTGCCGCTGCCGCTGCTGGTCAGCACCGTGCAATCCATGGCCCGGGTGATTGACGTGCCGCTGAGCGTGGACATCGAGGCCGGTTATTCCGACGACCCGGAGCACGTGGGCCGGGTGATCAAGGCCGTAATCGACGCGGGCGCCGTCGGCGTCAATATCGAGGACGGTGCCGGCACCCCTGAACTGCTGGCGCGCAAGATCGAGGTTGCCCGTCGTGTGGCGGACAGCTGTGGCGTGAAGCTGTTTATCAATGCCCGCAGCGACGTGTATTTGAAAGGATTGGCCCCAGAGCCACAGCGCCTTGAAGAACTCCTCAAGCGCGCGGCGTTGTACCAGGGCGCAGGCGCCGACGGGCTGTTTGCCGCCGGCATCCATCTGGAACACGAAATCCGTCAGCTCTGCCAGGCGACCAACTTGCCGGTCAACGTGCTGGCCTGGGCCGGCCTGCCCGCGCCCGAGACGCTGCAAGCCTTGGGCGTACGCCGCCTCACGGCCGGCTCGAGCATCGCCGAATTCCTGTATGGCGCCATGCACAGCCTGGCCGAAGGTTTCCTGCGAACCGGGAAGCTCGATACCCATGAGCTGAAGGCGTTCACCTACGGCGACTTGAATGGCCGCATGCCGGGTTAAGACGTCCCACGTACCAACGGCATATTGGCGACAATAAATTCGATAAACACCCGCAGCTTGGGCGGCACCTGCCGCCCCGACGGCCAGAGCAGGTTGAACTGGCCACCCCCCCAGGTGTAATCCCCAAGCACCTCCACCAGATGCCCGGCCGCCAGCGCCTCGCGCACCACGAAGTCGGCCGCATAAGTCAGGCCTTGGCCTTGCACCGCCAGCTCCATGCGCCCTTCCACCGAATTGCAGATCATCGAGCGCGGCAGCTCAAGCTCCAGCGCTCGCTCGTCGCGGCGCATCTGCCAGGCCTGGAGTTTGCCGGAGGCGGGAAAGCGGAAATGGATGCAGCGATGTGCGTGCAGGTCTTCCGGGCAACGCGGCGTTCCGTTCCGAGCCAGATAATCCGGGGAGCCAACGACCAACATTCGATAAGTGCCCAGCGGACGCGCCGACAGCCCGGAATCCTTCGGCGCACCGCTGCGGATGACCGCGTCGAAACCTTCGGCAATCACGTCTGCCAGACGGTCGTTGAAATCCAGGTCCAGCTGGATCTGCGGGTACAACGCCTGGAACTCGCCGAACATCCTCAGGAACGGCCGGGCAATCATCGGCAGGCCAACCCGCAGCGGTCCCTGGGGCGCGGCAAGGGTTTGCGACAGCTCTTCACCCGCCACTTCCAGCTCCGCCAACACCCGCCGGCAGCGCCCGACAAACTGCGTGCCCTGGGCCGTGAGGGTGATGCTGCGGGTGCTGCGATGGAACAGCCGCACACCAAACTTTGCCTCCAGCCGGGCAATGCTCTTGCTCACCGCCGACGCCGAGATGCCCAGCGCCCTGCCCGCGCCGACAAAACTGCGGGCTTCAGCCGCCGCGACAAACACGCCGATGGCATTCAGGCTTTCCATACGCTCCCCCATTAAGGACTCTGGAGTCCATTCTAAACAGAACTGAGGCCTGTTTTTCCGCTAATTGTTCACGCCTATGGTGGTGGCTCGTTCCCCAGCCACAGGCTTTTACCCATGAAGATTTTCCTTACCGGTGCCAATGGTTTCGTCGGCGGCAGCGTCGCCCATCACTTGATTGCCCAAGGGCACAGCGTGCGCGGCCTGCTGCGGGACCCGCAGAAAGCCGCACGCCTGCAAGCCCAGGGCATCACTCCAGTGATTGGCAGCCTGGATGATCGCCAGTTACTGATCGACGAAGCTCGCCAAGCCGATGCGGTGATTGATGCCGCCAACAGCGACCACGCCGGCGCCGTCGACGCGTTTATCGAGGCGCTGCGGGGCTCCGGCAAATTGCTGATCCACACCAGCGGCTCCAGCATCATCGGCGATGATGCGTTGGGTAATACGCTGTCCGAACACATCTTCGACGAAGACACGCCGTTCATCATCGAGGCCCCCAAGCAAGCCCGCTACGACATCGACCTGCGCATGATGGCTGCCGCCGACCTGGGTATTCGCAGCGTGGTGATCTGCCCGAGCAATATCTATGGCGTAGGCCATGGCCTGACCAATCACAGCTTCCAGCTGCCATTCCTGATGGCCCGCGCCCGGGAAACCGGAGTAATGCGTATTGTTGGGCGTGGGGTTAATCGCTGGTCCAACGTGCACATTGATGACGTTGCGCAATTGTTCCTGCTGGCCGTGGAAAAAGCCCCGGCTGGCGCGTTCTATTTTCTGGAGAACGGTGAAGCGTCGTTTATCGATATGGCCGCCGCGCTGGCCAAGCGCATGAACCTGGGCGCGGTGCAGTCATGGCCCGCCGACGAAGCCGAACGACACTGGGACCCGATGCACGTGCATTACACCTTCGGCACCAATAGCCGGGTCAAGGCCAAGCGGGCTCGCGCCGAGCTGGGTTGGGCGCCGCGTCACGCTTCGATCCTCGACTGGATCGGCAGCGAGATGCCGCTATGAGCCGCGTCTGGATGATTACCGGCAGCGCTGGCGGCCTGGGTGCCGGCATCGCCCGCGCGGCGCTGGTTAACGGCGACCAGGTGGTAGCCACCGACCTTGACGTGGCCCGTCTGGACCAGACCTACAGCAGCGACCAGGTGATGACCGCCGCGCTGGACATCCGCGATGAGCAACAGGCCCAAACGGTGGTGGCCGCCGCCATCGCACGATTCGGACGCATCGATGTGCTGGTCAATAACGCCGGCTACGGACAGTTCGGGCCTTTCGAGGAAGTCGAACCCGAGGCCATCGAGCGCCAGTTCGCCACCAACGTGTTCGGCACCTTCAATGTCACCCGCGCGGTGCTGCCGGTGATGCGCCGCCAGCGCAGCGGCCACCTGGTGATGATGTCGTCCAATGGCGGCTTCAAGGGCGTGCGTGGGGCCTCGATGTATTCGGCGTCGAAGTTTGCGATTGAAGGGTTCTCCGAAGCCCTGGCCGAGGAAGTCGCCGAGTTCGGCATCCGCCTGACGCTGCTGGAGCCCGGGGCGTTTCGTACTGACTTTCTCGACAGCCGGATGCTCAAGCTTGGCACCCGGGGACTTGAGGATTACGCCGAATTTCGCGCCCGCACCCTGGCGGTCTTCGAGGCTCGTAATCACCGGCAAATCGGCGACCCGGACCGGCTAGGCCTGGCGGTTGTGCAATTGGCGGCTCTGGCAGCACCGCCCTTGCGCTTCGTCGCTGGCAGCGATGCGGTCAGCGTCGTCGAGGCAAAGCTGGGCCAGGTCCACGCCGATCTTGAACGCTGGCGCTCGCTGTCCACCTCCACCGATTTCCCTCAATAAAGGCCTCTGTCATGACCGACCTCATCACCCGCGTAGAACAGCTGGAAACCCGCTTCGCTCTGGAGCGCCTGATCAGTGAGTACGCCCACGCCTTCGACGCTCGCGACGAAACGCTGCTGCGCAGCATCTGGCACGACGACGCACGGCTGGACCTCGGTGCCGCGTTTGGCTGCCATGACGGCGTTGCAGCGATTATTGCTTCCGCCCACCTCAACTGGGCAGCCATGCCGCATATGCATCACTGGATGGCCAACCCGCTGATCGACATCAGCGGCGACACCGCCAGCGCGAGGGTTGCGGTGGATTGCCTGTGCACCCATAACGAACTGGGACAGGTGCAGATCAGCGGTCTTTATCACGACCGGTTCGAACGCCGGCAAGGGCGCTGGGCGTTCAGCGAGCGGCGCTTTGAGCTGCACTTTCTGACGCCGCTGGCAGGCTGGAAGCCGGTGGCGGGGCTTGAGGCGTAGATCCATGCTCGACAAGGGTGGCGTGTTTGGCCGATTATTCGTGTCCGCCAAACGCCACCCGCCTTGAAGCAGGAGCCTTGTACCTTGAGTTCGCAGAAAACCGTGACCGTTACACCGCCCAACTTTCCACTGAACGGCAAGGTAGCGCCCCCCGGCTCCAAATCCATTACCAACCGTGCCCTGCTGCTGGCGGCCCTGGCCAAGGGCACCAGCCGTTTGAGCGGCGCGCTGAAAAGCGATGACACTCGCCACATGTCGGTGGCCCTGCGGCAGATGGGCGTGGTGATCGATGAACCGGACGACACCACGTTCGTCGTCACCAGCGTTGGCAAGCTGCAATTGCCGGCGCAACCGCTGTTCCTCGGCAACGCCGGCACCGCGATGCGCTTTCTCACCGCCGCCGTGGCCACCGTGCAAGGCACCGTGGTGCTGGACGGCGACGCCTACATGCAAAAACGCCCGATCGGCCCGCTGCTGGCGACCCTCGGCCAGAATGGCATCCAGGTCGACAGCCCTACCGGTTGCCCACCCGTGACCGTCCATGGCACTGGCCGCGTGCAAGCCAAGCGTTTCGAGATCGACGGCGGCCTGTCGAGCCAGTATGTATCAGCACTGTTGATGCTGGCGGCGTGCGGCGAAGCGCCGATTGAAGTGGCCCTGACCGGCAAGGACATTGGCGCCCGTGGCTACGTCGACCTGACCCTGGACTGCATGCGCGCCTTCGGTGCCCAGGTGGACATCGTTGATGAAAGCACCTGGCGCGTGGCCCCGACCGGCTACACCGCCCACGATTACCTGATCGAACCTGACGCTTCCGCCGCCACCTACTTGTGGGCTGCCGAAGTGTTGACCGGCGGCCGCATCGACCTCGGCGTCGCCCCGCAGGATTTCACCCAGCCCGATGCCAAGGCCCAGGCGGTGATCGCACAGTTCCCGCAGATGCAGCCGGTAGTCATCGGCTCGCAGATGCAGGACGCAATCCCCACCCTCGCCGTACTGGCCGCGTTCAACAACACGCCGGTACGTTTCACGGAACTGGCCAACCTGCGGGTCAAGGAATGTGATCGGGTGCAGGCACTGCATGACGGCCTGAATGAAATCCGTCCGGGCCTGGCGACCATTGAAGGTGATGACTTGCTGGTGGCCAGCGATCCGGCCCTGGCGGGCACCACGTGCAACGCGCTGATCGACACCCACGCCGACCACCGCATCGCCATGTGCTTTGCCTTGGCGGGCTTGAAGGTCTCGGGGATCAGGATTCAGGACCCGGACTGCGTCGGCAAGACCTATCCTGAGTACTGGAAAGAGCTGGAAAGCCTTGGGGTCCATCTGACGTATTAAGCCGCCGGCGCCGGTAACGGGAGGGAGACTGCATGACGATTCGCCAACCCTGCCCACCCGGCGTCTGCGACTGCAATCGTGAGCAACTGCTCGACGTTCCCGGCGCCGATCCGCGCATCCTGCACCTGACGCGCCAGGAAGAAAAACGCCTGCTCGAACGCCTCGAAAACCTGCAAAGCCTGCCCGACCTGGAGCGCATGCAACAGCTGATGCACCAGCAACTGGGGATTCGCGTGCATGTCGCGCCGGGCCATATGGAAGTGAAGACGATGCGCGGGATTCAGATCGTTATCGATGACTTGCCGGGGTTGTGTCGCAAGACCCGGCAGTCGATTCCGGCAGCGATTCGCAAGGGCATGGAGAAACGGCCGGAGATTGCGTATCGGTTGCTGGATGCTCATGACTTGTTTCGAGAGGGTTGAATCAGTTCCCTCTGCCACCTGCAAACGACCACTCATCCGCCGCCGTCGTCGTAATCACCACCATCACATCCTCGGGGCTCAGCCCAATCGCAGCCTCCAGCCGCTCTACCAATACTTGGTAAAACCGCCGTTTTGTCTCGGTATCACGAGGTTTACCGCCCGTGATCGCGATGAGTACATAGTCGTGGCTGCGGGGGCCGCCCAGGTAGTTGGGGTCGATGATCATCTCGCCAATTTCGTGCTGGTGGATCACGTGGAAGCGATCCGCGTCAGGAATCTTGAAGCTTTCAACCAGGGCGTCATGCAATCCCTGTGAAAGCGCTTGCAGATACTCAGGGGATTTCCCACGGTGCAGTGAGATTCGGGCGTAAGGCATGGTGGTTACTCCGCAGGAGGAATGGCTGCCAACAGGTTCAGCGCCGACGCCGCTGTCGGCCAGCCGGAGTAAAACGCCAGGTGAGTGATGACTTCACCCAGTTCCTCGACGCTCAAGCCATTGCCAACCGCCCGCTGCAAGTGAAACGGTAGTTGCTCCAGACGGTACATCGCCACCAGCGCCGCCACGGTGATCAGTCTGCGCTCCCTGGGCGACAGGCCCTCGCGCTCCCAGATATCGGCGAACAGCACGTCGCGGGTCAGCTCGGTAAATTTGTTGCTCATGGGCTCTCGCTCCGACAATTCAGTTGACGGGCAAAAACTAGCAAGCCAGGATCATTCCGAATATCAGATTTAATGGCACCCACCATCCCGATTTAATGGACCATTCAATGCGCCGTCCCACCTTCGACCTTGATGTACTGCGCACCTTCGTCACCGGCGTGGAGCTGAACAGCTTTGCCAAAGCGGCGGACCGCCTGGGCCGTTCGACCTCAGCCGTCAGCGCGCAATTAAAGAAACTCGAAGAACAGGTCGGCACGCCGGTGCTGAGCAAATTCGGGCGCGGGCTGGTGCTGACGCCGGTGGGTGAAGCGCTGCTCGGCCACGCCAGGCGGTTGCTGGACCTCAATGACACTGTCTTCAGCAGCCTTAACGAAACCCAAACCGCAGGCACCTTGCGCCTCGGCTTGCAGGAGGATTTTGGCGAGCACGTGCTCAGTGACATCCTTCGACGCTTCGCCAGGTTGTATCCGATGATCAGTCTTGAAGTGCGGATAGGCCGCAATGCCGAGCTGCTGACCCTGATCGACAGCGCGAGCCTGGACCTGGCGCTGACCTGGGAAACCGGTCAGACATCGTCCTGCCGCACCCGCCTGGGGCAGACACCCATGCACTGGATCGGGCCCCGGGACAACCCCCTACTACCGCGCGCCGAAGATGCGCCGCTGCCCCTGGTGATGTTCGAGGCGCCCTGCGTATTACGCAGCGCGGCCACTGAAGCCCTGGACCGCGCCGGCATTGCCTGGCGCATTGCCTTGACCAGCCCCAGCGTGGGCGGGATCTGGGCGGCGGTCGATGCCGGGCTGGGCGTGACCTTGCGCACCCGCATCGGTTTGCCTGCGCACCTGCGGGTGCTCGACGGCCTGCCGCCGGTGCCGTCCCTTGGCTATGAATTGCATTGCAGCCATCCAGCGCCAGGCGCTGAGGTAGCACAGCTGGCAGCGCTCATACAGAGCAGCCTGGTTTAGGCGGTTTCGCAAGGTTCAAGGGTCACGAACAGTTGTCGCCCCAACTTCGCCACCGTTTCCAGGTGCTGTTCGGCAGCGCCGCTTTCCGAGTCCAGTAGCAGCTCGGATGTCAGCACTTTCGCACCGCAGTAATCAAAGATCCCATGGTCGATTTGCGTACGCATGGCGTTGGCATAGCCGTGGCGTTCAAACACACCTTCGTCCGCCCCGCCAACGCCCAGTAAGTGCACCTGCAAATGGCCGAGCTTTTTCACCACCTTCGTCTCAAGGCTGTAGTCGATCGCCCAACCGTTGACGAATACCCGGTCGATCCAGCCCTTGAGCAAGGCCGGCATCGACCACCAGAAGATCGGGAACACCAGCACCAAGGCGTCGGCGCGGTCCAGACGGGCCTGTTCGGCCAGTACGTCGGCCGGCGGCGTGGCGCGGGTGCGATGCACTTTATGGTCGGCGGCGTTGTAACGCGGGTCGAAACCTTCAGCGGCGAGGTCGGCGATTTCAAAGGTGTGGCCGGCGGCGGTTATGCCGGCGGCGGCCTGTTTGGCGAGGCTGTGGGTCAGGGAGTGTGAGTCGTGGTGAGCAACAACGATCAGCGCGTGCATGGCGGTGACTCCGTCGGGGTAGCGATGAGAAGGCAAATTGAGTAGGCTTGAGCTAAGTTACCGTTGGTAAGTTACTTTTGGTATATAAGCATGTCAAGCGATCAATCCCCTGCCCCTCGCCGCCGCCTGTCCCGGGATGACCGGTTGCGCCAGTTGCTCGACGTGGCCTGGCAACTGGTGCGAGAAGAAGGCACCGATGCCCTGACCCTGGGGCACCTGGCTGAGTTGGCCGGCGTTACAAAGCCGGTGGTGTATGACCATTTTGGCGATCGCGCGGGGCTGCTGGCGGCGCTGTATGAAGATTTCGACGCCCGTCAGAACCAGGTGTTTGCCGCCGCGATTGAAGCCAGCGAACCCACCCTGGACGACCGCGCGTGGGTCATCGCCTCGTGCTATGTCGACTGTGTGTTGCTGCAGGGACGTGAAATTCCGGGCGTGATTTCCGCCTTGGCTGGCAGCCCGGAACTGGAGAGCATCAAGCGTGAGTACGACGTGATATTCCTCGGCAAGTGCCGCGATGCCCTCGCCCCTTTTGCCGTGGACGGTGTGATAACCCAGGCCGGTTTGAGGGGGATGCTGGGCGCAGCGGAAGCCTTGTCCCATGCCGCAGCGAGCGGGGAAATCAGCGCGCTGGAGGCACAGGAGGAGCTGTTTGCGAGCATCAAGTCGATGGTGAGTCGAGGAGCGCGTTAGCCCAGCCTTGCGTGCACAAACATCCGGGCCTTGTGGGTCATTTGGTCGAAGTGACGATCACGTTGTTTTTCCGCATCGATCATCGCCCGCTTACCGTGTTTTTGCAGGAGATAAGTGTGGATCTGTCGCACCTCCAGCGAGCTGTAGATCGACGCCACATCCAGCAAACCCATCAGACCGTCAGTGCTGTAGTCGCGGGTGTTCATCAGCACCTGGGTACCGCGCACGCCGCGCAGTTGAAAGCCCATGGACTCGAACGCCTGTACCTTCTCTACCGCGCAGGTCAGTTCGGCATGGGGGTAGCGGGCCAGCATGTCCTGCATCATCGCCCGCGCCACGCCTTTGCGCCGATGGCTGGCGTGCACCGCCATGTACGCCACGCCGCACGCCTCGGGATCGTCTTTCACCGGCAGGTACAGCAGGAAGCCGATCACCTGCTCCTGCGCGTCCAGCGCGACGATCAGTTCAACCGCAATGCCTTTGGAGCCGCCCAGCGCTTCGAGGTACAGGTGCACTTCGTAGCCGATCGCGTACTGGTAGACGTTGTACAGCAGGTTGCTCGGCGGGATGGCGACCATGCTGATGTCGGTCAGGTTGTCGACCACCATCTGCAGGATCTGCGCGTTGATCGGCTCGGCGCATGGGGTTTCATAATGGGTAAGGCTGAACATTCGAATTCCTGGTGTTTCATTTTAAGGCCCGGCGGATTGTACCTGCTGAAGGGCCGCCGTGGACCCGGAAACACCCATTGTGGCGCTTTCCAAAGGGGTGTCCAGGCTCGGCTCATTGCGCACACACTTCCCGCAGGCAACCGCGCAGCCAGCGATGGGCCAGGTCGGCGTCCAGGCGCGGGTGCCAGAGCATCGACACGGTGAAGTCCGGGAAGGCAAACGGTAGCGCAAAGCGATGGAGGTCGCTGTGCAGGTTGGCGGTATGGCGCTCCGGCACGCTGGCGATCAGGTCGGTGCTGCGGGCTAACGCCAGGGCGGTGGAGAAGCCGGCGACGATGGTTACCACGTCCCGGGTCAGCCCCAGCGCTTCAAGGGTTTGATGGATCTGGCCCTGATCACGACCGCGCCGGGACACGTAGATGTGCTGGCCTTCGGCGAAGCGTTGCGGTGTGACGATGCCTTCGCTCAGCGGGTGCCCTTTGCGCACCACGCCGATAAACCGGTCGCGAAACAGCGCCTGGGTCAGCACCTCGGGGCTGGCGCTGCTGTCGACCACGCCGGTTTCCAAGTCGACGCTGCCGTCGCGCAGCGGCGTACTGCCTTTGTCCGGCTTCTGCACGAAGCGCAACCTCACGCCCGGCGCCTCCCGGGCGATCCGCGTCAACAGCGCCGGGCCGAAGTTTTCAACAAATCCGTCGCTGGTGCGCAAGGTGAAGGTGCGTACCAGTTGACTTAGGTCCAGCGTCGCCGCCGGTCGCAAGACTGCTTCGGCGTCCTGCACCAACTGACTGACCTGTTCGCGCAACGCCAACGCCCGCGGCGTGGGTACCAGGCCGCGTCCAGCACGCACCAGTAACGGATCGCCCGTGGTTTCCCGCAGTCGCGCCAACGCCCGACTCATCGCCGACGGGCTCAGGCGCAAGCGTTGAGCGGCACGGGCGACGCTGCCTTCGGCGAGCAACACATCCAGGGTGACCAGCAGATTGAAATCAGGTGTCGACACGGCAGACCTCACAGGGCGTTTGGCGCACGTATAAAGTGCAAATGCTGCGCCTTCCGCCATGTTAGGTGACGGCGTAGATTTCCGACAGCGGTCAAATCCAGGAGCCTCTTGATGAAATCACCTGCACCCCGTGGCGCCCTCGCCGCCCTGTCGCTGTCCATGTTGCTGGCGTCTTTGGGCACCAGCATCGCCAACGTTGGCCTGCCAAGCCTGGTACAAGCGTTTGACGCATCCTTTCAGGCGGCGCAGTGGGTGGTGCTCGCGTACTTGCTGGCGATCACCGCCGTGATCGTCAGCGTCGGGCGACTGGGCGACCTGATGGGCCGCAGCCGCTTGCTACTGGCGGGGTTACTGCTCTTCACCGTGGCCTCGGCCTTGTGCGGCATGGCCCCGTCCCTCGGGCTGTTGATTGCCGCCCGCGCCCTGCAAGGCCTGGGCGCGGCGATCATGATGGCGATGACCATGGCGCTGGTGGGTGAGACCGTCGCCCAGGAGCGTACCGGCCGTGCCATGGGTTTGCTGGGCACGATGTCGGCCATGGGCACCGCGCTGGGGCCAAGCCTTGGCGGGATGTTGATCGCCGGGTTTGGCTGGCGCGCGCTGTTCTTCATCACCGTGCCGCTGGGGTTGCTGACCTTTGCCCTCGCCCGGCGTTATCTGCGCGTCGACCGCCGCGAGCGACAGCCTGCTCAATCCAGGTTCAGTTTCCTGTCGACGCTACGGGATTCGACCCTGAGCGCCGGCCTGGCCATGAGCGCGCTGGTATCGGCGGTGATGATGGCGACACTCGTCGTCGGGCCGTTCTACCTGACCCACGGTGCGGGTCTCGACCCCGCCTGGATGGGCCTGACCATGGCAGTCGGGCCCTGCGTTTCCGCATTGATGGGCGTACCTGCGGGGCGTTTGACCGACCGTTTCGGCAGCGGGCCGATGACGATTGTCGGGCTACTGGCGATGCTGACCGGCTGCCTGTTGCTCGCACTGACGCCACCGAACCTCGGCATTGCCGGGTACATCGGCCCGCTGATTATCCTCACCCTCGGCTACGCCCAGTTTCAGGCCGCCAACAACACCGCAGTGATGAGCGACGTAAAGGCGGACCGCCGTGGCGTGGTCGCTGGCTTGCTCAACCTGTCGCGCAATCTGGGACTGATCGCCGGCGCTTCGGCCTTGGGCGCGGTGTTTGCGCGGGTTTCAGGTGACCTCGCCACGGCCACTCCCGCCGACGTGGGAAGTGGGATGCGAGCCACGTTCGGCGTGGCATTGGCACTGATTGGTGTAGGCCTTTTCCTGGCCCTACGCGCCCGGTTCCGCGTGACGCCTGTCTTGACAAGGTAAAATCGTAACGACTATTGTCTGACAACCTGATTACCAAGGTTTTGCCATGCTTGAGCTCCAACGCCCAGATTCGCTCGTTATGCGCGTTGTCAGCGCCATTCGTGCAGAAATCGACTCCGGCCAACTGGCGCCCGAAGCACGCCTGCCCACCGAACAGCAACTGGCTGAACAGCTCAATGTCAGCCGCTCGGTGGTGCGCGAAGCGATTGCCCAGCTAAAGGCCGACGGCGTACTGACTGCGCGGCGTGGCCTGGGCTCATTTATTTCCCAGACCCCGGCCGGCACCGTGTTCCGCTTTCCGGAAAAAAACGGCCGCCGCCCGGACCTCGCGCAAATGTTCGAAGTACGCCTGTGGATCGAAACCCAGGCCGCCTCGATTGCCGCCCAGCGCCGTGATGCCGCTGACCTGCACCGCATGAAAACCGCCCTGCAGGAAATGCACGACAAACGCGCCGACTTTGAAGCCGCCGCCCTGGCCGATGTGGAATTCCATCGCGCCATCGCCGAAGCCAGCAAGAACGACTATTTCGTGGCCTTCCATGACTTCCTCCGAAGCCAACTGGCCAGTGCGCGCAAGACCGCCTGGGAAAACTCTGCCACCCGCTTTGTCAGCGGTTCGGCCGACGCCACCCAGGAACACACCGCGCTGTACCAGGCCATCGTCGACAGTGACGCCCAAGGCGCCGCTGCCTGTGCCGAGGCCCACTTGCGCGCGGCAGCACGGCGTTTGCACCTGGAATTGCCCGCCATCAATTAAACGATCCAAACCCTTTTGAAGCGTGCCGTCGGGCACGCCGTTTTTTTAACAAAACCATTAGTCTGACAACCTGATAAGCAGACTGAAATGCGTAGGTACCTAAAACAATGATTTATGACTTTTGCATCATCGGCGGCGGCATCGTCGGCCTGGCCACCGCGATGGAGTTGCTCAAGCGCCAGCCCAACGCTTCCTTGGTGATCCTGGAAAAGGAAACCCTCCTGGCCAAGCACCAGACCGGCCACAACAGCGGCGTGATCCATGCCGGTATCTACTACGCGCCGGGCAGCCTCAAGGCCGACTTGTGCAAACGCGGCGCCGAAGCCACCAAGCAGTTCTGCACCGAGCACGGGATCAAGTTCGAGGTGTGCGGCAAGTTGCTGGTGGCCTCGACCCCGCTGGAAGTGCAGCGGATGGAAGCGCTGTACGCCCGCTCGCAGCTCAACGGAATGAAGGTCGAACGCCTGGACGCCGACCAGTTGCGCCAGCGCGAACCGAATATCGTCGGACTGGGCGGGTTGTTTCTCGACGCCACCGGCATCGTCGATTACCGCGAAGTCTGCGAAACCATGGCCCGGGTCATCCGCCGTGCCGGTGGGGAAATCTGCCTGGAACGCACCGTGACCTCCATCGTCGAGGACACTGACAAAGTCACCGTCAGCACTCGGGGTGAAAGCTGGCAGGCCAAGCACCTGGTGGTGTGTGCAGGTTTGCAATCGGACCGTCTGGCGGTAATGGCCAGGGTCAAGATCGACCACCAGATCATCCCGTTTCGCGGCGAATATTTCCGCCTGCCGGAATCGAAGAACAACATCGTCAACCACCTGATCTACCCGATCCCTGATCCGGAGTTGCCGTTCCTTGGCGTGCACCTGACCCGCATGATCGACGGCAGCGTCACGGTCGGCCCGAATGCCGTACTTGGCCTGGGCCGCGAGAACTACCGCAAGTTCTCAGTCAACTGGCGCGATGTGGCGCAGTACGCGAGCTTCCCCGGCTTCTGGAAAACCATCTGGCAGAACCTCGGTTCAGGCAGCGTCGAGATGAAGAACTCGCTGTTCAAGTCCGGCTACCTGGAGCAATGCCGCAAGTACTGTCCGTCGCTGAACATCGAAGACCTGTTGCCCTACGAAGCCGGCATCCGCGCCCAGGCCGTGATGCGCGACGGCACCCTGGTGCACGACTTCCTGTTCGCCCAGACCCCGCGAATGCTCCACGTGTGCAACGCGCCCTCACCCGCTGCCACCTCCGCAATCCCTATCGGCGCGATGATCGCCGACCGCATGTTCAAGCCCGACTGACACCCTGCATCACGCGTCACTTTGACAATAAATATAATGACTCATAAGGAAGTACAGAATGACGGCAACAGCCCGCACCCCGGACGTTGAAACCCCCGAACAAACCCAGAAACGCCTGCGCAAAGTCGCGGCCGCGACGATCTTCGGCTCGATGCTGGAGTGGTATGACTTTTACCTGTACGCCACCATGGCGGCGATTGTGTTCTCGAAGATCTTCTTCGATAACAGCGACCCGAAGGCCGCCACGCTGATGGCGTTTTCTACCTTTGCCATCGGCTTCATCGCCCGCCCGTTCGGCGGCATTCTGTTTGGCTACCTGGGCGACAAGTTCGGGCGTAAACAAGTGCTGGTGCTGACCTTCTGCATGATGGGCGTGTGCACCACGCTGATCGGCCTGATCCCCAGCTACGCCTCCATTGGCATCTGGGCGCCGATCGTGCTGGTGTTTATCCGCATCATCCAGGGCCTGGGCGCCGGTGCCGAATTGTCTGGAGCGGCAGTCACCTCCTACGAGCATGCCTCGGAAGGCAAGCGCGGCAGCCAGGGTGCATGGCCGGCGTTGGGGCTGAACCTGGGTTTGCTGCTGTCGTCGCTGACCGTGTACCTGCTGACCATCAACGGCAACGAATTCCTGCTGGCCGGCGGCTGGCGGATTCCGTTCATTTGCAGCATCGCGCTGGTGGGTGTGGGCCTGTGGGTGCGCAACAGCATCCCGGAAACCCCGGAATTCAAGGAACTGAGCAAGGAAACCGCGAAGGCCAAGGCCTCGCCGCTCAAGGCGCTATTCAAGAATGACCTCAAGGGTTTGGCGGTGGTGTTCTTCGTGGCGATTGGCTACAACGCCCTGAGCTACATCTTCAAGACCTTTTCCCTGGCGTACCTGACCCAGTTCAAGGGCGTAGATGTGCACGTGACGTCGCTGTCGGTGACTATCGCCAGCCTGATCGCCATCGTCGCCGTGCCGTGCTTCGGCTGGTTGTGCGACAAGTGGAGCAGCAAGACCGTGCTGATGCTCGGCGGCCTGCTGTCGCTGCTGTTTGCCTACCCGTTCCTGGCGCTGCTCAATACCGGTGAGAGCCTGATGATCTACATTGCCATCGGCGTGGCCACCGGCATCCTCGCCCCGATGATGTTCGCGCCCCAAGGTTCGTTCCTGAGCCGGCAGTTTCCGACCCAGACCCGCTCTTCAGGCTTTGGCACCGGGCGCGAAATCGGCACCGCTATCGCAGGTGGCCTCGCGCCATTAGGCGCCTTGTCGATGGTTGCGGCGTCGGCCACCCACTCCACTGATGGCGTTGTGATAATCCTCGCCATCTCATCGCTGCTGGTGGTGGTGTTCGCCCTGTGCGATCAGGGCCGTAAACACTCGGCATTCAAGAACTGAGGCAAAAAGTTCGGACCAACGGGTGCATGAATGCCCCCTCATCGCGCATCATGGGCACTTTCAAGCTCAAGGGAAACGTCCATGCGCGTTCTGTCATTGATGATGGGTCTTACGACGCTGGCCGCCAGTCTGGTGTTTAGCGCCCAGGCGCAGGCGGGTGAAGAAAGCCTGTTGGTCGACTCGATCAATCAATACCGCAGCCAGGTTCAGCGCTGCGGCACTCAGGGTTCCCAGGAATTGCCTCCGCTGGCCAGCGACACGCGTCTGGTGCTGCCGGTCAACAGCGTCGGCGATCTGCAGCAGGCGTTGGCGCGGGCGGCGTACCCGATGGTCAACGTCCAGGCCATCAGCCTGTCGGGGCCCAAGAACGCCGAAGCCGCGATGAAAGCCGTGCGTGAAAGTTTTTGCCGGGTGGTGCTCGACCCGCAATTCATTGATATCGGCGTGAGCAACAGCGGCCAGGACTGGCGCATCGTGCTGGCCCGTCCGCTGTTGACCAGTGGCCTGGGCGAGACCCAGACCGAAGGCAGGAAGGTCCTCGACCTCATCAACGCCGCCCGCCAGCTACCCCACCAGTGTGGCGGCCAGGCCTTTGCCGCCACCACACCCCTGAGCTGGAACGAAGAACTGGCCACCGCCGCCGCCGGCCACGCCCGCAACATGGCCAATGGCAACTTCTTCGATCACCTCGACCACGACGGCCGCACGCCGGGGGACCGGGCTGAACTGGCGGGCTACATCGGCCAGCAGATCGGCGAGAACATCGCCGCCGGCATGGACACCCCGCGCAAAGTGGTCGACGGCTGGCTCGCCAGCCCCGGGCATTGCGCCAACCTGATGAACCCGCAGTTCCGCGAGATGGGCGCCGCCTACGCCATGGACCCGAAAAGTGATGCCGGCATCTACTGGACGGGCTTGTTTGGGGTGCAGCAATAACGGTTTGTATCCCAACGTATCGTTGCGCCGAGGCGACACACTGCGAGGCGCGCAGCCACTGGCGATGACACATTGCGGATACGCCAGCACGGTTTCCTGTGCACACCGGCCCGCCCCGGGCCACTCACAAGGAAACCGTCATGTCCCAGAACAGCACCGTGCTCTACACCGGCAAAACCCACACCACTGGCGGCCGTGAAGGCGCGTCCCACAGCGATGACCTGCAACTGGACATCAAGCTGTCGCCGCCCGGTTCCAAGACGGCTGGCACCAACCCCGAGCAACTGTTTGGCGCCGGCTGGTCCGCCTGCTTTATCGGCGCAATGGGCAAAGCTGCACAAACCCTGCAAATCCGCCTGCCGGCCGACACTGCGGTGAGCGCCGAAGTGGACCTGGTGAACAGCCCGGAAAACGGCTATTACCTGCAAGCGCGCCTGCGGGTCAGCTTGCCGGGTATTGAATATTCGACCGCCCAGGCACTGGTAGACCTTGCCCACCAGACGTGCCCGTACTCCAAGGCCACTCGCGGCAATATCGAGGTTGCGATCAGCGTGGTCTGAAGGCGGTTTGGCGGGTCATTGTCCAGCGCAGGCATTAAAGTGCCATCTAGTGGATAATCCCGCTGAACTGGCTGGGTCCAGGGGTGTCTGTTGCTTGGCATCCCTGCTCAGCAAACCGTGGCAAAGAAGGCGTTCACCGAATGACAAACTGGCTGCAAGGCGGCGGCGAAATGGCCGAACGGGTCCGGCATCACGATTGGGCCAATACCCCACTGGGGCCGCTGGACCAATGGCCAGACGTATTGAAGACCACCGTCGCGCTATGCCTTGCCTCCAGTTTTCCCCAGGCGATCGTCTGGGGGCCTTCGCTGATCACGCTGTACAACGATGGGTTTATCCCGATCCTTGGCGACAAACCCGATGCCCTCGGGCGGCCTTTCAGCCACATCTGGCAGGAAGCCTGGCCCCAAATCAGTCCGTTTGCCGACGCAGCCTTCGCCGGTAAAGCCACTTTTATCGAAAATTACCCGTTGACGATCGAACGGGGCGGCGCGCCGGAGCAGGCGTACTTCACCTTCTGCTACAGCCCGATCCGCGACGTGCAGGGCAAGGTGGTCGGCATGCTCGACACCGTCACCGAAACCACCGCCACCGTTGTCCTGTCGCGACGATTGACCGAGTTGAATGCGAGCCTGGAGCAGCGTGTCAACGAAAGAACTGCCCTGCTGACCCAGACCGAAGCCGCATTACGCCAATCGCAAAAGCTCGAAGCCATCGGCCAGTTGACCGGAGGCGTGGCCCATGACTTCAACAACCTGCTGACCATCATTCGTTCATCCGTCGATTTCCTGCGCCTGCCGAGCCTGTCTGAAGAACGTCGCCAGCGCTACATGAGCGCCGTCACCGACACCGTGGAACGGGCCGGGAAATTGACCAGCCAGTTGCTCGCGTTCGCCCGCCGCCAGCCGCTCAACCCGGAAGTGTTCGATGCGGCCCAGCGGGTCAAGAACATCGGCGAGATGCTCGAGACGGTCACTGGCGCACGGATTCAGGTGCGCGTCGAAATGCCGGGGCAGCCGTGCTACATCCGCGCCGACTCCAGCCAGTTTGAAACCGCACTGATCAATATCGCCCTCAACGCCCGGGACGCCATGAACGGCCAGGGCACCCTGACCCTGCGCCTGGATGCCGAGCAGACACTGCCGAGCATCCGCGGTGACGCCGGCTCACGTCAGGCGTTTATTGCGATCTCCCTCACTGACACCGGCAGCGGGATTCCCGGTGAGACGTTCGAGCGCATCTTCGAACCGTTTTTCACTACCAAGGAAGTCGGCAAGGGCACCGGCCTTGGGCTGTCCCAGGTGTTCGGCTTCGCCAAGCAGTCAGGCGGCAACGTCGATGTGGCCAGCGAGGTCGGCCAAGGCACGGTGTTTACCCTGTACCTGCCGCAAGTGGTGCCCGAAGAGGGCTTCGAGCGCTGCGCCCCCGAGCGGTGTGGCCTGATCGCGGACTGCGCCCAGCGCCATATTCTGGTGGTGGAAGACAACCTGGAAGTGGGCCGCTTTGCCAATCAGATCCTCCAGGACCTGGGCTACCAGACCACCTGGGCGACCAATGCCGAACAGGCCCTGGAGCTGGCCGGTACAGAGGTAAAGGGCTTCGATGCGGTGTTTTCCGATGTGGTGATGCCCGGCATCACCGGCGTGGCGCTGGCCAGGGAACTGCGGCGGCGCAGGCCTGGCTTGCCGGTGGTGCTGACCTCGGGCTACAGCGAGGAGCTGGCAGAAAGCGGCTACGAAGGCCTGGCCTTCCTGCCCAAGCCCTACTCCGCCGACCAGGTCTCACAGGTATTGGCCAAGGCATTGCTCAAAGGCTGAGCCCTATTCGGCCACGGCCACCTGGTTGCGCCCGAGGGCCTTGGCGCGGTACAGCGCCTTGTCTGCGGTGTTCATCAAGCCGTGCAGGTCCTGGTCCACCGCCCGAGCCCAGGCCACGCCGAGGCTCGCGGTCAACCCATGGACCGGCTCGCTGGCCAGCCCTGCGATGGCCTTGATCAACTGCTCGGCGATGTGCCGCCCGGTCTCCAGCGACGTATCCGGCAGCAGCACCGCAAACTCCTCGCCCCCCAGCCGTCCGTAGACATCGGCCTGGCGAAACGACGCGCTGATCACCCCGCCGATCTGCCGCAGCACCTGGTCCCCGGCCTGGTGGCCGTAGGTGTCATTGATGTTTTTGAAGTGATCCATGTCCATCATCAGCGCGCACAACGGCTGCTGGTTATGCCGGCACTGTTCGTAGAGCAACTGCGCATGCTCGAAGAACGCCCGGCGGTTCATCAGCCCGGTAAGCTCGTCGGTTTGTGCGGCGCGGGTGGAGATATTGTGGGCACGTTCCATTTGCCGAGTCAGGCGAAAGGCTTTCTCCAAAGCATCCGACAACTTGCGCGTGGCGCCGCCAACAAACGAAGAGAACACCAGCACCGCCAGCGCCATGCCGACTTGCATCGAGGACGGTTGAAACAGCAGCCACAGGGTGCATGGCAGCAGAACCAGGCCCATAGAGACCAGGGTCATGTAGCGATAGGCCGAATAACAAGAAACGGCGCTGACCGACATGCCCACAGTGAACAACATCACCAGGGCCTGGGAGAGTCGGTCGTCGGTGGGCATCAGCGCGAGTGCACCGATCCCCCAGACCCCGGCTGACAACATCAGCGTCACCCAGTAACGCCGTTCCCAGCGTGCGGGGGTGCGATCACTGTTGGGGCAGCGAAACCAGGCCATGAACATCGACACTCGCAGCAGCGACGTGCCCGCCAGCACCACCAGCCAGACCAGCATTACCGAGTGATCAAAACGTTCCCAGCACAGCCAGCAGAGCATTGCGGCGGCCATATAACTGCCGAACACCGCAGAAAATGATTGGCGAAACAGCTGGTGCAATCGATCTGTTCGTACCTGCTCCTCGATGAAGCAATCCTGGTCCTGCCCACGCCCAAGGCCATTCATTTGGTCCGCCTGATCTTACTGCCGCGACAAAGTGCCATTGTGGCATCCTGCCAGTAGCCCTAACAACTGAATCAAGCGTGCTAGAGCGCCGAAAGCAGGATAAATATAGGTGAACACCTTCTCTCTCGCTCCAAGGACCAGAGCCCATCCATGAATACTTGCCCGATAACCACCTCACGCCTGATTTTCAGGGCCCCGACGGTCGACGATGCGGCCAGTGTATTCGCCATTTATGGCGATCCCGAGACCAACCGCTATAACCCGGCGGGCCCCTTGACCGACCTGGGTCAAGCCGAGGCCGCCCTGGCTCGCTGGCTGAAGCACTGGGCAGAACATGGCTTCGGCCAATGGGCGATTGCGACCCGGGAGGCGCCGGAGTGTGTGATCGGTTTCGGCGGCATCACGTTGTACAAGTACAACGACGTTGAGCGAATCAACCTGGGCTACCGCTTCGCGGTCAGCGCCTGGGGCCAAGGCTACGCGACGGAGCTTGCCAGGGCAGCGTTGCAGTTTGGCTTTGTCGAACTGGACCAGCCGCAGGTGTACGGCGTGGTGCGTCCGGCCCATACAGCCTCGATCAAGGTGCTGGAGAAAATCGGTATGCGGCCCATCGATGAGCTGGACGATGTGCCCGGGCAGGCGCCGAGCTTGGTGTTCGTGGCCACGCGCGCGGATTAATCCAGCGGCGGAATGACCCCGTCAGCCAGGGTTTTAAGCAACCGTGCGCGCCGCAGCTCAAGGTCGGCAATCTGCCGCTCGATCGAGGCCAGTCGTTCCCGCTGGGCAGCGGACGTCTGCGAACACGCGGCAGCCCCTTCGATCATGCGCATGCAGTCAGGGAAACTGCGGATCTCGGCCAGGCTGAAGCCCGTCGCGATCATCCGCTGGATCTGCCGGACCTGCGCCACGGCCGCAGCGGGAAACGTGCGATAGCCATTACTGGCACGGCTGGACGTGAGCAAACCATGCTCATCGTAATGGCGGATCGAACGCACACTCGCGCCGCTCTGCCGCGCAAGTTCGCCGATGCTCAAGGCGCTGGAGGCTTGGGTATTTTTCATCGAAAAAACATAACACGATTTTCCCCTTGACCCTCACACCAGTGTGAGGGCTGACGCTAGGGCACCTACCCTGAACCGGAGCACCGTTCATGCCCTTTCGTACCCTCACCCGTCGCCTGTGCGCACTGTTGCTGGCAGGCGTGCTGCTTGCCGTATCCGCGGCCGCCCTTGCCCAGACCGACACCTATACCGTTACCGCGCCGGACGGCGTCACCCTGGCGGTCCAGGAATCAGGAAACCCCGACGGCCCCACCCTGCTCTTCATTCACGGCTTGCTGGGCAGTCACTTGAACTGGGAAGCGCAGGTAAACAGCCCGCAACTACAACGTTTTCGCATGATCACCTACGACCTGCGCGGCCATGGCCTTTCGAGCAAACCCGCCGAAGACGCGGCCTACATCGAAGGCCGTCGCTGGGCGGATGATCTCAATGCGGTGATAACCGCCTCCCATGCCGACAAACCCTTACTGGTCGGCTGGTCGCTGGGCGGCGCAGTGATTTCCAACTACCTGGCCCGGTACGGCGATAGCCAGATTGCGGGCGCGGTGTATGTCGACGGCGTCATTGAGCTTAAGGCGGACCAAATCGTGGCGCATCCCGAGGTGTACCGCGACTTGAACTCGCCAAACCTGAAGACTCATCTGGACACCGTGCGCGAGTTCCTGGCCCTGTGTTTTCACACCCAACCCGACAGCCGCACATTCGAACGCCTGCTGGCCAACGCAGCCATGGCTTCCTGGGACATGCAGCGCGCCGTGCAATCCATGACGGTCGACGCCGCCAAAGGCCTGGGCGGCGCGAAAGTGCCGGTGTTGCTGCTGTATGGCGCCCGCGATGCCCTGGTCCAGGCGGGGCCGGCCATCGCCCGGGCGAAACAGCTCAATCCACAGGTGCACAGTAGGTTGTATGCAAACGCCGGCCATGCACCGTTCACCGAAGAGCCCGACCGATTCAATCACGACCTGGCAGGTTTCTTCGACGCGCTCCAGGCCAACGCCAATCATTAACCTGCCTTGTATCGCAGTGTGTCCAAACCACTCTGCGATACAAAAGCTTTAACCCAAGGGTTTTCCCGAAACAGGCGGG